>JAGVAS010000009.1 GCA_020060185.1 Desulfovibrio sp.
CCGATCATGGCCATCTCTTTCTGCAACCCGACACGACGCACCATGGAGGAGATGCGGCTGGCCATGGCATCGTGAATGGACCGGGCTATGTCCGCTTTCGGCGTCTTGGCATGGATTAGGGATACGACCTCGGATTCGGCAAAAACGGCACATTGCGCGTTCATGGGCACCGCTTTGTTGGACTTAAGCGATAAGGGACCCATTTCTACCAAAGGCACTTCCAGGGCACGGCCCATCGCTTCCACAAAGGAACCAGCACCGGCCGCACATTTCTCGTTGATGGCAAAGTCGATAACTTTGCCGCTTTCGTCCATCTTCAGGGCCCTTCCTTCTTCCGCCCCTACGTCCACTACGGTGCGGGCCTCGGGAAACAGCTTGATGGCACCCTTGGCCGCCGCACCTACTTCGGTGATGGTGCCTCTGGCAAAGGTCACTTCCGCTTTGCCGGCCCCGGTGGCCACTACTTTTTGAATATCTTCTTTCTTCAGACCGGCCGCACTTAGGGCCTGGTTGAAGGCATCCTCGGCAGCCTGCTTCTGGTTAAATCCGCTTAAGACATGACCACGACCCACTACTTCACCATCTTTTAAGATTACAACTTTGGTAAATTTGTTACCGACATCAACACCCGCTGTAATCATCTTATATCAATACCCCCTGTTAGTTTCAGATGTCTTAATACGCTTGAAAAACAAAAGTTTAAAATAAGTCCTCAACCATCTTATTTCTTTCTTAGGGTGGATTTTGCTTATTCATGACTGAGCCCCCCGTCTGCAAGCCGGTAGATTTTAACCAACCTACCGTTTGTTTTTTTATTATTATAAATTTACACCTAATGCTCGACTTTAAAACAGTTATGTATAAGGCCAACCAACTGTTTGTTTTATTTTTTACAAATAAAAAATCTTCTTCTTTTAAAAATTATCGCATAAGTATGGTTTCCCGTCAATAGTTACAGGAAATTTTTCTTACTTCATAGATGAAATATTTTATTTGAAATATTTTCTTACCTCGCTGCACCTTTTTCATCCAGGTTTTTAGATCCTTTAAAAAGCTCCATATGTTTTTTAAAATCCTTTGATTCCAGTAATAATGACATAATACATCCGACAACTAATCCCCAGAACGCTGAACCAATATTCCAGAAGGAAATATTAGAAATAGTGATCATAAAGGCTATTAAAGCTCCTATGATAAAACTGCCTTTAAAAGCATTATGAAAAGAATCCAAAATAACGCGAAACATTGCCAACCCCCCTAAAAGTGCAATTAGAGTAGCCGGAATAAATAATGCCAGGGTAATAGTAACAGGTGCAAAAATACCTGATAAAAATAGTAAAAACCCCAGATAGATGCTTCCCACATACCTGGAATTTTTTGAACCTGAAGAGTTTAAAATCGCACTTACCGGGCCCGTTATGCATGTTGGCACACTTCCCAGAAGGCCCATAACAATCGAACCCACGCCGCAAGAGAGCGTCATGATATTAACAGGCGGGTTATATCCCTCTCCCTTTAAAATAGCTATGCCCTGGGTATTGTGAATTCCTATTACCGAAATAGTCAGGGGAAGAACCAATTCCACCAACGCATTCAGGTTAAACTCTGGTTTGTAAATAACAGGTTTGATAATGGATATGTTTAAAGGAATTATATTAAAATCAGCACGAAGAGTAATTATGATAATACCAACGATGACAGAAACCAGTATTGGTGGGATAAGTTTAAGAAATGAAAGCCTGCCTGAAGATAATAAAAAAAATATTCCGATGGCAGCAGCAGCAAGCCAGGGGTCGATTGTAAAAGATGAAACAAGTTTTAGCCCAAAAGGCAAAAAAACACCTGAGACCATTCCCATTACTATAGGCACCGGTATCAGATCCATTCCCTTTTTGGCAACCCCTGTTAAACTTATTATTGTTATCACGACGCCTGTGGCAATATAAGCACCGACAACCTGGGAAAAACTTAAATGCTGTAAAGATGTACCTACAATTGCCGCAGCAGGTAACGACCAGGCTACCGAAATCGGCTGCTTGTAAAAGACAGACAATACTACAGTAATAATGCCACCCAGCCCATAACCGGCAAAAAGCCAGGCGGCCATTTCTTTTTCACTTAACCCGCCCAAATGAGCTGCACTTAATAATATAGCTATTGGACCGGTTTGTGTAAATAAAAAGGCAACAATGGCATTACTCAACACATGTCTGTTACTATCCCTTGAAATCGTCTGGATAATAGGAAATTTTAGTAATAGTTTTTCAAGCATAAGTAATCTCCAATTCTTTTCTAAATAAATATGACCAATATCTGTTTTATCAATAAAGCTATTCTATAAATATCAGGTAATAATATAGGGGCTGCCCGCCGTACTGTATTTCCACCTCGATTTCAGGGAATTCCTTACCCAGGAGATCTGCTAATTCCCGGGCTTGTTGATCATTTATATCCTGGCCGTAAAATAGAGTAAGGACCTCCTCCTCTCCTGTTAATATGGCACGGATTAAATCCAGAGTTGTACTATTTACTGTTTTACCGCTTACAATCAGGCGGTCGTCACAAATCCCAATGATATGACCTTTTTTTACAGGAACATTATTAACCAGGGCATCACGGGTAGCATAAGTTACTTCACCTGTTTTAACCTGCCGTGCCCGTTTGCACATTTCCGTAAAATTTTCATTTAGTGTTTTTGCCCTATCCAGAGCCAAAAGTGCAGCCAGACCCTGGGGTATACTCCTTGTATCTACAACCATTACTTCTTTTTCTACCAGTTCGGAGGCCTGTTGGGCGGAAAGCCTGATGTTGCTATTATTGGGCAGCACGATTACCTTTTCAGCCGGAATATCCATTATGGCATCAATAATTTCCTTTACGGAAGGGTTCATACTTTGCCCCCCTGATACGATTTTATCTACACCAAGGCTGGCAAAGACAGAATATAATCCTTCACCCGATGATACGGCAACGATCCCGATACTGGGGCGTGATACCCCGGCAGCACCTCCTGAAAATTTAATTTGGGGATTTTTTTCGTCTTGGGCTTTACCGGTTGTTGTTTTTTCTTTATCGGGGGAAGGACGGCTCCAGTGGGTCTCCTTATACTGATCGATCATATTTTCAATTTTAATATCATGGATACTGCCCTGAAGCAAACATATTTCCAGGACATTCCCCGGATGAGCCGTATGAATATGTACTTTAACCAGTTCCCCTTCACCTGCTACCAGCAGCGAATCTCCCCATTCATCAAGGCATTGGCGTATTTTTTGGGAGGAAATACCGCTTCCTTTCATTAAAAGTTCAGTACAGTAAGGATAATCAGGATTAAACTTTTCCATAACAGTCCCTATTGCAGCTTTTTTTCCGGCGGGATCAGGTATTTCCAAAACAGTTGGCACTTTATCTTCTGTGAAAATAGTACCCTGCTCTTCTGCAGCGCACTTTAACATACTTTGCAGGCATCCTTCTAGAAAAACAACCAGTCCCAGCCCCCCTGCATCGACCACACCGGCTTCTTTTAATACAGGAAGGAGTTCCGGAGTCCGTTCCAGGGCATTCCTACCGCTTTCAATAGCAATGCGCAGTAAATCTATAAATGTTAAAGACGTTTGTACTGCCTGCCTGCTTCCCCTGGCAATTTCCCTGGCTACTGTAAGTATTGTGCCCTCAACAGGCTTGGAAACAGCATTATAAGCATAAACAATACCATACTGAAAAGCTTTTCCCACCTCCGAAAGCTGGACCTCATCCTTTCCGGAAAGGCCCCTGGCAATGCCCCTGAATAACTGTGAGAGAATAACCCCTGAGTTCCCTCTTGCACCCATAAGTGCACTCTGAGCCATGATTCTGGCAACTTCACCAATTGAATCAGATTCAATTTTTTGAAGCTCTTTCGCTGTAGCATTCATAGTTAAACTCATATTCGTACCCGTATCCCCGTCAGGTACCGGAAACACGTTAAGTTCGTTAATTGATTCTTTATATATATCAAAGTAATTACAGGCTTCAAGGATCATACGGCGTAAATCGCTACCCCGGAGAAAAACTGTTTCTTTTTTGTTCAGTGTCATCTATTTAACACTCCAAATATGTTTTTAGCTATTAAACATTTTGCATAAAAGCCAGACCAACCACAGGTCCCGTATGTGTGGCAATAACAGAGCTTATTTCATAATTATTAATTGCTATCCCGGGAAAACGTTCCTGGATAAGTTCCACCAGCTTTTGCAAGTTTTCCTGCGACTCGGCGTTTATAACCGATACCTGCAATCCTTCTGCAGTAGTTGGCAGTTCGTTTACGATCCTTTCCAGGGCTTTTTTCATGGTCCGTACTTTATCGAGGGGCTCAATTTTCCCCTCCTGCAAACATAAAACCGGCTTTATTTGTAGTAAAGTCCCCAACAAGGCCTGTGCACCACCAATGCGGCCACCTTTTTTCAGATATTCCAGGGTTTCTGGAATAAAAATAACTCTTAGCGTACTTTTTAATCGATTCAATATCGCGACAATTTCTTCCCTTGTTTTTCCTTCCTCTACTGCCTGTGCTGCTGCAATAACCAGCATGGCAAGCCCTCCTGAAGTCGAATATGAATCGAAAACGGATATACGGGCTTCGTCTACCATTTTAGCAGCAGTATTGGCACTTTCAACCGTACCGCTTATCCCTGAAGAAATATGAATGCTTATAATTTCATTGCCTTCCTGTACTATTCTTTCAAACACCTTCACAAAATCCCCTGGTGAAGGTTGCGAAGTAAAGGGTATTTCCTGAGATTTCCTTATTTTTTCAAAAAATGTAGCATTGTCTATTGTCCCGTCAACTACCATCTCATCCGTGAAATTAACATAAAGGGGAACCACTTCAATCCCATATTTTTCAAGGGTTTCCTTATCGATAAAGGCTGTTGAATCGGTAACTATTTTAATTTGTGACATTGTTTTCCCTCCTATATAAATTTCCTATTATTTTCGCTGCTTCTAATAAAAATCCCTTCCTCCACAGGTTAAATTATTAAAATATATTATATAATTTAAAATATATCAATTTTAAAATTTTCTTAACTGGACATAATTCAGAAAATACAATTAAAAACAATTTTTTTACTTTGTACTTATTATTTTTTTCTAACCGGTTTCAAATATGTTTAAAACCTTAATATGTCGCAGTCCAGATACACATTATTGAAATGTTTCCTTTTTCCTGTAAACCATTCCCTGGAAAATAGCGATTAAATCATTTTTTTCGTCAGTAATATGTATTGTATAAGTAGCAAGTTTGGGATTAAGTGACATTTCTATACCTTCGGCAAATAAGACACCTTTTTTTGCCGCTTTTAGATAAGTTATATTTGCATTAATGGCCATGGCAATATTACCATGTGAATTGGAAGCAACAGCAAAAATCAGATCTGCTAGGGCAAACAATGCTGCACCATGAACTGTGCCAATACTGTTTAAATGATGATCTTTGATCTCCATTTTAGCCTTCGCCCTACCTTCAGAAACCTCAATTAATTCAATTCCGACATACTCTGAGAATTTATCATTTCGGTAAAATTTCATGATATTTTCCATATTCAAACCTCCAAAATTTAAATCTTTTTATGCTAATTTTTGACCAGATTTTTTCCTGAAAGTCGAAAGCCCCGGAAACAAGCCGGGGCCTTCTTTTCACCGAGAACCTTCAACCACCGGCCATGAAAACCATAAGCATAAGTTCATCGCCGTTTTTTACCCTTGCCTTTTTATCATCCGGCCAGGATAAGCGCGTTCCGTTCAGAATTATTTGGTATATAAAATCCATGGTGCCATCCGAATAAAACATTTCATCTTTTAGCTGCGGGTACAACCTTATTAATTCTTCCATTACCTTTTCCACAGTACCTAAAGAAGGTGGTAATTCCACCAAACCTGTACCCGTTACAGATTTTAATGAAGACATAAATTTAACTTTAATAGCCAACTTTTCACCCCCCTTTCAAGAAACCATCTGATTAGGCAATAGTTGGCCCGGTGAAGAAGTTCTTCCGGGGCGTCTTCCCGGTCCTCATAGACAAGGGCACCGGTAGGGAGGACATCGACACATACCGGGCTGTCTATCTCCTTGCACTGGTCACACTTATGACCATCTTGTTTTGCCAAATCCCTTTTTCATTCCGCCATAGATTTCGTCTACGTCACCGGCAGCAAAGACATTAAAAAGGTTGGTCTGGAAATATTCGTTGACGAGAATGCCACGTTTGCTTTAGACAGCTATGCCTTTAATTATGTCAATGTTCGGTACTACTCAAGAAATTCCAACACATCGGAGATATTTAATTCCAGCATTTTAATACTGGCCAGGATGCGGTCACAGTTCCTGTCTACACACTGCATGCCGCCGGATATCTCCATAAGACGCTGTACCTTTTGCTTAATATCCTCGATAATCTTACCCATTTCCTTTAAATTAACTTCGGCAGTTATCACAGTACCACCCCTCTCGTTAATCTGGGTTTTAAAAACCCCAAAATAATTTTTCCCCACTGATTACCATGTAATTTCCATAAGCTTCCTGAAGCAGGAGCGTCTGTTATACACTGTTTGACTATTTTCTCAGGTCTTTAAAGCGCTTTGCCTTGATCTCATAACGTGGCAGGGTGCCAAATTCGTGAAATTCTATGTTATAGGCAAGATTGGTCTTCAGGCGCAGCTGCCGGACCAGTTCCTGCTGCACCGCTTCCTGGCTTGCACCCGTGCCGGGCATCATCTCTATCTTGAGGGTTATAACATCTGTATCTCCTTTTTTACCTACTATGAGCTCATACTCATCCCCCAGTTCCGGTATGGCGCGTACAACTTCCTCTACGGAAACAGGGCTGAATAATACCCCTTTTACTTTGGTAATATGATCTACCCGGCCGTGAATGCCGCCTTTTAAAACCCGGAAAGTACGTCCGCATTCGCAGCGTTCGCCCCACATACTGACATCTTTGGAATCAAATCTTATACAGGGCTGGGCCTCACGGTCAAGTGCAGTGATCACTATTTTGCCGGGCCTGTTGGGCTCTTCAATCGGCTCACCGCTCTCGATATCAACCAGTTCCACGAGGAAAAAAGCCTCGTTGGCATGAATACCGCCGGGCTGAGAAGTGCACTCATATGCCCACCCTCCAATCTCCGTGGCACCCACATGGTCGTGGACTTTGGCCCCCCAGGCCTCTTCCATGCGCTTCTTGGTGGCGGGAACACTGGCTCCGGGTTCCCCGGCACAGAGAATTCTCCTGATGCCCAGATCGGCAGGCTCCATATGCAGCTTGTTGCGGCATGCTTCCGCCATGCTTAAAACATAGGTAGGGGTGGCCATTAAAGCAGTAGCCTTAAGCTCATTTATTTTCAGCAGCCTCTCCTCCGTATTGAGAATTCCACCCGGCACTACCTCGCAGCCAAGTTTCTCACAGGCATAGTGGCCGGCCCAGTAAGCCACAAATACATTGTAACCGAAGGGAATAAAGACACGGTCTGTGTTCCTGAACCCCTGGGACCAGAGAATATATGACCAGCTTTCACTCCACCATTCCCAGTCCTGCCAGGTATCCGGCTGGTAGACCGGCTGGCCGGTTGTGCCGCTGGTCTGGTGATATTCCGTAACTTTCTCCAGGGGCACACACAGGCTGTCGCCATAAGGCCAGGGGTCCTTGGCCTGGGCCGTACGGTAATCTTCTTTCTGCAGCGTGGGAACACGGGATATATCCTCCCAGCTTTTTAAGTCTTCCGGCTTGAACCCGGCCTCGTCGTAAAGACGACGATACAACCTTGAGTTCTCATAGCCCCACTTAACAATGCGCTTAAATTTCTTAAACTGCAGGGCCCTTAGTTTATCCCGCGACAGTGTTTCTAAAACAGGGTTCCAGTATGCATCCACACCTCTAACCAGCATATAATAACTCCTCTCCTTATAATGATATTCCTTAAAAATTTCCCGTCCCCCGTCTATGTTTGAAAAAAGCCCGGCATCCGGTCCGGACCAGGCCATTTTAGTTCATGATTAAGTTGGGTAAAAACGTTAATTCCTACCGGCGGGGTAATAACGCCAATGGCTACTACCAGCACAATTATTACCCCGAACCAGATGGGATCATAGCCCAGGGTGTTAACGACCACCGGGTAGAAAATAGGAATGGTAAGCAAAATCAGCGGAATCATCTCGATAAAGGTGACGAAAAACAGGTAGGCCAGCAGAATAAGCCCCAGGATGATAAAAGGCGGCAGGGACAGGGAAGAAACCCATCCGGCAAGCTCAAAAGGAATACGGCTTACGGCCATAAAAAGGCCGAAAATAACTGCACCCCCCACGAGGAACAGGATCATGGCCACTGTACGGGTGGTATCCATTAAAGCCCGGCAAAGGTGCTTTGTATCCTGGAATTCCTGGGGGTTAATTTTTTTAATTTCTTCCATAGCCGCCAGGCTGGCAACTTGAGAATTATTATAACTAATACCCGGCAGCAAGAAAGTTTCCACTTCTGGATATTTTATTTTGTATCTTCCCTTATTTGAGATCACCTGTTTTTAGTTAAATCGATTGAGCTCTCCTCCTATCTTTTTAGAATCTCGCTAGGCGACAGTTGGTCCGGTGAAGAAGGGTTCTTCCGGGGCGTCTTCCCGGTCCTCATAGGCAAGGGCTCCGGTAGGGCAGACATCGACACATACCGGGCTGCCTATCTCCCTGCACTGGTCACACTTGATGGCCGTCTGCTTGGCCAGA
>JAGVAS010000011.1 GCA_020060185.1 Desulfovibrio sp.
CTCGGCAAGTTCTACTACTCACCTCGAGCTTCCGACGACCTCTGGAAACAAACTCGGATTTTTATCCATGATTGTAACCTGAAGTGCCGTGGACGTAAATATGCATACCATAGGGACATTCCTCTGAAAGAGGTGTGTCCCCATACCTTACTCGTCGCCTGCCGACAGCTGACATCCTGTCAGCTGGGTCGTCTCCAGCTCTCGTTTCGTAGTGAACTTGTTTCCTCGCTGCACAAGTCACTCCGCCAACAGCAAAACGCTGCTTCTATGGAACAATGGCGGGATCTAAACCCGGTCATTTTCATCCATTGTTGTGACCCGCAGGATCATGGTGGTTTTTCGTTATCTTTCAAAAATTTTATAGCCTGCCTTTCAAGGCGGGAAACGTGAGACTGTGACAACCCCAGGATCCGGGCAACTTCTTCCTGGCTTTTTTCCAAAACGTAACGTAAAACGATTATCTGCCTCTCACGGGAGGGAAGGCTGTTTATTTTTTCCCGGACTATAAGGTTGTCAAAAAACTTTTCTGTGTTTATAATATTGTTTTCTTCCTCGGAACATGTTTCATTAGAACCTTTTTCCTGTAATAATCCTACTGGGTTTTGCAGCTCCATCAACCATACGACCTCTTCTCCTGATAGCCCTGTTTTTTCGGCAAGTTCCTCCAGGCGGGGTTGACGTTTAAGCTCCTGCACCAGTTCTTCTTTGCTTTTGAGGAGGCGGCAATAATGTTCATAGTATGAACGGGAAACTTTTAAAAGGTGGCCGTTGCGTCTTAAACAGGATCTTATCTCACCAAGAATAAAGGGTACGGCATAAGTTGAAAATTTTGTGCCCTTTTCGGGATCGTATTTAGTTAATGCCTTAAGCAGCCCGATACAACCTTCCTGAAAAAGATCATCATAATCTACTATTTCCAGGGGATAAAACCTTTTACATATGGCATGTACAAGGGGCAGGTTGTAATTTACCGCTTTTTCTCTGGCCTCCGGATCCCCTTGCTTGTTTTTAAGGTATAACTCCCGTAATTCTTTCTCAGTTAACTCCGGCATATGATTTTACCCCTTTTTAATGGTTACTTTCTGTAACCTTGTCAAAGACCTTTAACATCTTGATAACTGTTCCTTTTCCCGGAGAAGATTCAATCATAACTTCATCCATGAAATTTTCCATAATTGTAAAACCCATGCCGGAGCGCTCCAATTCCGGCTTGTCTGTATAAAGAGGTTCACGAGCCTTGGCGATATCTTCTATGCCTTTCCCGGTATCGCGTATTTCTATCCACAATTTCTTTTCTTCCACAACAGCATTAATCTTAATAAGGCCCTGATCATCATCGTAAGCATGTAAAATGCTGTTGGTCACAGCTTCTGAGACGGCAGTTTTCACTTCGTTAATTTCTTCCAGGGTAGGGTCAAGACGTGCTGCAAAAGCAGCGATTACAACCCGCACAAAACTTTCATTTTCTGATCTCGCCGGCACTTCCAGCGTCATATAATTCATCCGCTTACCTGGCCTGTAATTTCATACAAACCAGTTACACCTCCCGCCTAAAAAATTATAAAATTTTACTTGTTCAGGTATCAAATAGAAAACTTTGTGCAGGTTTATCCCCTGCCTTGTAATTATCAGGCAGCTGCCTGAATAAACATTTTACTTCAAAGCTGTCTACCTGAAAGAACTATCCTTTTATCCCAGGCTCTCCAGGGCTTTGTTTTCGTCGCTGCTAACGGGTATTATCTTTAACAGGCCACCCATCTCCAGGATTTTTTTACTGTGCCGGCCAAGCCCGCAGATAATAACTTTGCCTCCTTTTGCCTTAACTTGTTTATAGCGTCCCAGGATTGCTCCTAGGCCGGAACTGTCCATAAAAGTCAGGTTTTCCATATTTAAAATCAGGTTCTGTATAATCTCTTTTTCCAGTTCCTTTTCCACTGCCCGGCGGAAAATTATAGAGGTATGATGATCTAATTCTCCTTTTAGCCTGACAATAAGGTTTTTTTTTCTCCTAATCAATTGAACTTGCACTTTAAATCCCCCTTTGCTCCACCACCTTACTGGAAAATACTTCTACGTTTATCTGTAATTTCCTGCAAAAAAATAAAGCCCTTGAAGGGCTTTTTTTAATATTTTTAACGGCCAAATTTTAACCATACCTCCATATATCTCCGTAAAAGTTGAACCAGGGAGGCCCTTTTCACTTCCTGGGAAACTTCCAGGTCAACTTCTTTCAGCACTGTTTTCCCTTCCATAACCCTCATTTTTCCTACTTTATTCTCAACAGAAAGGGAAGCTCCCAGCTTTTTCGGCAGGACTACTTCTGTAGTATACTGCGGCTCTTCACCTTTTTTAACCAGCAAACTTAAAATATCGCTGGTAACCACATCTACTTCCTTTAAGCTGCCTTTTTCTACCTGAAGCCTGGCGACCTTTTCCTTTTTACCGGCCAGGAGAATATTATAATAGTTGGCAAAACCAAAATTGAGAAGGTTTTTAGCCTCTTCGTAACGTATGTCACTGGAAGGGGCATTAAGGACAACAGCTATAAAACGTGTATCTTTTCTCATGGCCGAAGCCGAAATGCTATGCCCCGACTCCCTGGTAAAGCCCGTTTTAATACCGTCGCAATCCTGGTAATAGCGGATCAGCTTGTTGGTATTGCTTAAATAAACCTTGCCGCTTTTAATTTCACCCTCTAAAAAGTTTTCATCCATCCATATCTTGCTCCAGCTAAAAAACCGGGGATAGTTGATTAGCTCCCTGCTCATTAAAGAAACGTCATAAGCAGTGGAATAATGCCCATCGTGGTGCAGTCCCGTGCAGTTAACAAAATTTGTATTTTTCATCCCCAGCTCCACTGCCCTCTCGTTCATACGTTCCACAAAAGCTTCCTCACTGCCGGCAATATATTCGGCTACAGCTACCGCGGCATCATTGCCTGATCCCACCGCAATACCGATTAAAAGGGATTCCAGATCCACGACATCTCCGTGGCTCAAGAAGAGTTGCGAACCTCCCATGGAAGATGCCTTCTCCGAAATAGGCACTTCGTCCTCCAGGGTAATATCCCCTGTGCTTAATTCCTCCAGGGCCAGTAACAGTGTCATTATTTTTGTAACACTTGCGGGAAAAAGTTTTTCATGCTCATTGTAGGCAAAGATAATTTCTCCCGTATGAGCCTCCATTAGCAGGGCCGCCTTGGATTGTATCTTCAGATCAAAGGCATGAACTGTATTGCCCGAAGGCCAAAAGCAAATTATAAAAATGATCATAAGGGAAAACATAAGACAGAAAAGACGTGTATATTTTGTTTTCATGATAATCCCTCCTGTTTCTATTTTCCCCAGCACTTATAAAATGATACAAAAAGCCTTACTTCTTTTTTAAGTAAGGCTTTCAATATGAAAATGAGGTGGCGCAAGTTGGTGCTCGCTTAAAGGTTTGCACAGACAGGTTTGCCAGCTCAGCTCAGGCTTACGGCTGGCCTTCCCGGGAGAGTTCGCATCCTACTCACCTCCCTGCTGCTGGCTTCCATGCCAGCAGGACCGCCTTCAGCCTTCGCATCGCTGAACCAGTTCGCTGTGCTGCACATATCGCTCGCCACAACCTTGCGCCACCTTTGCGGGACACAATACGGTTTCTAAAAAAGAGCATTTTCATCTATTTTTGTGACCCGTAGGGTCGTGGCTGTTCAACTAGGAAACGGTGGAACTACACCATAAATAAGCGGAAAACCTTCGGCCTTTTCTTCACCGATAGAAAAGGTGCCGGACAGTTCTTTAAAAGCCGCCTTAAGAGTATCTTCATTATTACCATGGATATAAGCCAGGGTATCCCCCTCAGCGACGATATTTCCAACTTTATGGTTTAGTACAATCCCGACGGAAAAATCAATTTTCTCCCCTTTAAAGGATCTACCTGCTCCCAGGATGGCCGCTACCTTTCCGACCTTCCTGGCATCAATTTCGCGAAGATACCCGGATTTAGGCGCTTTAATCGTTTCCACAAATTTTGCCTGTGGCAGAAGAGATAGATCCTCCAGGCATTGAGCATCGCCTCCCTGGGAAATTACCATTTGTTTAAACTTTTCCAGTCCAGCACCATTTTTTAATAACCTTAAAAGTTCTTCCTGGCCTTCTTCAGGATTTCTCACCTTGCCTACGAGGGCCAGTAAATAGCCACCTAAAAGAACGCTTAGACGTTCTACATCCGGAGGCCCCTGCCCTCTGAGAACGTTCATGACTTCTTTAATCTCCAGGGCATTACCCACAGCAAATCCCAGGGGCTGGTTCATGTCGGTAACCACTGAAACTATACGCCTGCCCATTTCTTTGCCTATACGGACCATTGTTTCAGCAAGGTGAAAAGCTTCATCCCTGTTTTGTATAAACGCCCCTCTCCCCATCTTCACGTCCAACAAAATAGCATTAGCCCCGGCAGCAATTTTTTTAGACATTATGGAGGCCGCTATTAAGGATATATTTTCCACTGTCCCGGTTACATTCCTCAGGGCATAAAGCTTCCCGTCAGCCGGAGTCAGCCTTTCCGTTTGGACCATAATGGCCAGACTATTTTCCTGAACTAATTCCATAAACTTTTCTACGGATAAACGGGCACTAAACCCGGGAATACTTTCCAGTTTGTCGATAGTGCCTCCGGTAAAACCCAGGCCCCTTCCTGAAATTTTTGCTACGGGAACCCCGGCTGCGGCTACCAGGGGAGCCAGAACAAGGGTTATTTTGTCCCCCACCCCTCCACTGCTGTGTTTATCTGCAACTATAGCACCCAGGGAGGAAAAATCCAGCATTTCTCCCGATTCGGCCAGGGCGGCAGTAAGAGCGGTAGTTTCCCTGGCATTTAAGCCCTGAAAATAAATGGCCATTAAAAGAGCTGACATCTGGTAGTCAGGTATATTTCCCCTGTCAAATTCACTAATCAGGAAGCCAATTTCCTCCGCCGTGAGATTCCCACCGTCTCTTTTTTTTATAATCAAATCCAATACTCTCATTTTATTATCTCCCCATCAAAATAATTTTCCGGCGAAGCTCTGCCCGTGCAGTATCCTTCTACATCCCAATACTTCTGCTGCTGTAGCCCCAAGGTCCGCAAAACTTTCCCTGATTCCCAGATCACCGGGAACAATTTTTTCACCGTAGATGAGCAGTGGCACATATTCCCTGGTATGATCCGTTCCCTTAAAAGTCGGGTCACAGCCATGATCAGCAGTAATAACCAGCATATCTTCGCTTTTTAAAAGCTTTAGGGCTTTTCCCAAAAATATATCAAATTCCTCCAGGGCTTCCGCAAAACCATCCACATCGTTCCTGTGACCGTATAACATATCAAAATCAATAAAATTAGCCCAGAGAAGGCCTTGAAAGTCGCCCTGCAGGGAATAAATAACTGCTTCCATCGTACTGCTGTTATCTGAAGCGGGAAGGTGAAAAGTGACACCCTTTCCTGCAAATATATCTTTAACTTTCCCTATCACCCATACCTGGTATCCTGCATCTTTAACCATATCCAGTAACGTAGGGCCAGGAGGCGGCAAAGAAAAATCCTTTCGTTCTTTAGTACGGAAAAAATTGCCGGGTTCACCTTTAAAAGGCCTGGCGATAACCCTAGCTACGGCATGTTCCCCCACCAGTATTTCCCGGCGTGCCATTAAACACCATTTGTACAGGGTTTCCAGGGGAATAATTTCCTCATGGGCGGCTACCTGGAATACGCTGTCAGCAGAAGTATAAACGATAGGAAAACCCGTTCTTAAATGCTCTTCTCCCAGTTTTTTAATTATTTCCGTACCCGAAAAAGGAATATTGCCCAGAGTTTTGCGGCCAATCAATTTTTCAAAAGAGGTAATTATTCCTGGAGGAAAACCTTGAGGATAAAGGGGGAAAGCTTTTTGCACAGTTAAACCTGCCAGTTCCCAGTGTCCTGTGGTAGTATCTTTGCCCGGTGACAGTTCCGCCATTTTACCATAAGCCCCCAGCAGCCTTTCCGTTTTTTTTGTTCCCTTTATGGAAAGTAACTTGTTCAGGCCCAGTGCAACCAGATTAGGTATCCTGAGATCTTTTCTTTTCAAAGCAACATGGCCCAGAGTGTTGCTTCCCTGATCCCCGAACCTGGCAGCATCTGGCAAAGCTCCTACTCCTGCGCCATCTAAGACGATAATAAAAATCCTTTTTATTAAAATCTAGTTTACCCCCTTGACTTAAGCCCGCGGGTGTGTCTGGTCATATATTTCCTTAATTTTGCGCCTGGTTATCTGGGTATAGATCTGGGTAGTAGATATGTCCGCATGACCCAGCATTTCCTGTACCGAGCGGAGATCCGCGCCATTTTCCAGAAGATGTGTGGCAAAAGAATGACGCAGGGTATGAGGGGTAATCTCTGCACTTATACCGGCTTTAAGGGCATATTTTTTTAATATTTTCCAGAAACCCTGCCTGGTTAACCTTTTTCCGTGCTGGTTTATAAAAAGTGCCTTTTCATCTTTTTGTTTTAATAATTTATTCCTGGCATACTGAAGATATTCCTGAAGGCTTTTAATGGCAACAGAGCCTAGAGGTATCATTCTTTCTTTGTTTCCTTTTCCTTCACACCTTAAAAAACCCATTTTAATATTAACATTGTTTAAACCCAGGGATACCAGTTCAGAAACCCTTATGCCCGTAGCATATAACAGCTCCAGCATGGCCTTGTCCCTCATACCGATAATTTCCCTCGTTTCAGGTTGTTCCAGTAATAATTCCATATCCTTAAAAGAAAGAACCCGGGGGAGTTTTTTCTCGGTCCGGGGAGATTCCAGCTCTGCAGCAGGATTTTCCTGAATTACTTGTTCCTTTAAAAGAAAATTGTAAAAAGAACGTATGGAGGCCAGATTTCTGGTTAAAGTAGAAGGAGCAAGCCCTTTTTCCCTCTGTTCCAGTAGATACTGGGAGATAATTTTCCTGGAAGTAATATTAAAATTATCTACATCATGCTTTTTTAAAAACTGCAAATATTTTTTTAAATCCCGCTGGTATGAATCCAGGGTATTATCAGCCAGTCCTCTTTCCACTGAAAGATAGTAGATAAAATCCTTTAAAATCCTCTCCATCCAAGGCTATCCCCTTTAACTAAAATCCAACAATTCTTATAACTTATTCCACATGCTTGTTTAAAATCCTTTTTTAAAAACAAGTTGTCTTTAATAAATTTACTCCTGGTGTTATATGATGTTAATTACCAGGCGCATAAATACAGGAGTTATATAAGCTTCCACCAATCCGCCCATCAAAATAAAAATAAAAATTAAAAGCATAAAATAGCAGTATTCCCGGTAATAGTTACTCCTGTCTGTACGTTTTTTACCCAGGCGATCCTTAAATTTCAAAAGTGATAATGTCAATGCCGTGGCTGCTGCAACAATGTAAGCGGGAACCAGGAGAAGATTATGGGGCAAAACAGCAGCCAGGCAGAATATTAAACCCTTTAAAGATGAACGGTAAACGATAAAGGCAACGGTAAAACCAAGGGCAAAGCCTTTTAAAGCCAAAACAATAAGTATTAAAGGAAAACCTATCGATAAAAAACCCAGCGCCCATACGATAAAAAAGAACAGGATATTCTTTTGTAAAGAAGCTTTCAGCAATTCCAGGGGTTGTAGTATGTTATGGGTATCACTTTTCAGCCCCTCCATAAAATAAGATACGGCCGTATTAAGCTCTGCCAGCTGTTTTTCTGCTAAAAACCTCAATAAAACTGAACCTGATATGATCCCGGCCAAAAAAAAGATCGTTACAATTGTATATATGCCCATATTTTCCCTAATATATTCCAAAAAAGCCCTGCGCAGCTGTTTATACATATGCTAACCTCTTCGGGTTGTCCTTTTAATGATAAATATGTTTCCGAAAAGGTGAATATGTTTTAACATGCTTCAAAAAATTAATTCATAGCTATAATTCTTTCTGTAAAATACGCGGCGGCTATTACTGTGACAAAAAAGGCAGGATCCTGCTTAATCCCTCTCCCCATGGTTTGAAATTTATAATTATCTCCCTGGTACAATTTAAGTTTTTGCGGTTTTTTTATGATAACAATTTTATGCTTCCCCAGCAGTCCGGACATTTTAAGCTGCCGGTAAATTACAAGCATCTTATCCCTGTCTAGAAGAGGTAACGGAAAACAGGCACTTTGAAAAGCGATTTCACCCAGAGCGGTTAAAGTGTGATGGCTCAGACCATAGTGCCTGGGTCGTGAATCGCTGAAACTGATCCTGGGGATAACTATCGGAAGGCCTTGCATCTTTCGCACTCTGTCAACATGCTCACCCTGTTCAATACCACTATAACCATAACGGGTAAAAGTGCCGACTACCCCCGGTCCCGGTGTAAGGAGAATAACATCAGCGTTTAGTTTCTCCCTGGCAGCCATCAAGGCAGTATAAATGTTAACCGTTTCCAGATCCCCGCCAAAAGCGTGGCCGCAGGTTACCGTACCTTCCAGTAAGGAATCATTTTTTAAGCGGAATACGGTATCGCTTAAATAAAGGGGAAGGGCAGCGCTGTCGGTCATAATATACACAATTTTAACAGCAGGATTCAGCTTTTTCAGTGCCAGGACAAAAGGTGCTACCATACTGTGCAATTCCCCGATGACAACAGGTATGCCTTTTAATCCTTCATACCTGCACAGTGCCAAAGAAGAGTCCTTACTTCCTAAAAGCTCCTCGTAGACCTGAACTTTGCACTGCAGAGGCGTATACCTAAGTTTTATGATATGACCATCGGAGCTTAAGGGCAGGCAATTTAACGCATAATTGGCCATCACGAAGTGGTAACCGCCGCTTCCCAGACCCAGTTTAACAGCGGTGGTATTTAAAATAACCCGGTGTCCCGGCAAAACCGGTCCGGTAAGATAAGGATAATTTAAAGCTTTTTCCCTTTTATCACCGAGTTTTACTTCCAGGCATTGAATCCCTTCCCTCGACCAGATGATATTTTCTACAATTCCAGTTTCGGCACTGATCATTTTAACTTCCCCTTTCGGGTCCTTCCAGGCGGAAAAACTTTTTACTTTCCATAAGCTTGTTTAACGAAAATTTTTCACAATAGTAATGTAAAACCAGCAATAAAATATTAAGTGAAATGAGCCACCCTGGAGCAAGCCTGAGGGCAAGGGGAAAACCGAGGGCGCCTCCAAGCAGGTAGGCACCGGTATCACCCAGCATAATCCGCCTATCAAGTTCCCAGAACAGGTAAATATACAAAGCACTCCACAAGGGA
Organism: Desulfovibrio sp.; assembly: GCA_020060185.1. GTDB lineage: Bacteria > Bacillota > Dethiobacteria > DTU022 > UBA8154 > UBA9862. The sequence continues at coordinate 9,273 of JAGVAS010000011.1, forward strand.
AACACCGTTAAAAACAATTCTCTGAAAAGGAGCATAAAAACCAGGGAAAAAAGTAAAAAAACTTTGGCCGCCCTGGCCGGCCTGGTATCCAGGAGATTAAAAAAATTGGAAAATAAGGCCAGAAAAATTCCTTTTAAGAGCCATCCCTCCCAGGGCCCGCCTCCCGCCAGAGCTGAAACTGAAGTTCCAAGCAGAAAGCCGCCGGCAGCTTTATAAAGGCCTGTGGAAATCACTTTTTTCCCCCACAGCTCTTTAAAATGCCCCCGAAAACCTTTACATTTTTTATCTCCCCAGAGATCATCCGCCAGACCCAAAAGTGTGATTCCGCTTATATAAAGAAACATAAGCTGACAGGGAAAGAGCCCTTTTCCTGGATAAAAAAAATAAATTGGCTGTACGGCAAACAAAATCACCAGTAAAATCACACCGCCCGTTGTTACTACTCTCTTTCCCTGGAAGTTCATTACTGTAATTTTTCTTTTTTCCTGCAGTTTAATATAAAAGGGAGTCATTAAATAAGCCAGGGTTACCGGAATTAATACCATCATCAAGGACAGCAGGATGTTTTCCGTCATTTTGCAGTACCTCTAAACAAACAATTTAATATTTCTTTTGTAAAAATAATTTCATAACGTCATAAAACTGTCCTCCCCTGTGGAGAAAAGCCCTATAATCGTTTCCCCAGGAGCGATGATTCATTGATAGAGGAATCTCTTTAACTCTGAACCCTTTTCTCAGGCTTTCGATGGTAAGGGCCACTTCTGCGGCAAAACCATCAGCCTGGAAATTTAAAGATTCCCACAGGGCACGCTTCATAACACGCTGGCCAGAGAGAGGGGCTATCATTTTTTGGCCCGTATGATAACGGATCCCCCAGTAAGCAAGGGACCTTACAAGTCCCAACCCTGTCCTTTTTGTAGACTTAAAAGAAGCTATAACCATATCAGCGCGGTCTGCCAGTACGCATGAAACAAGTTTGCGGAACTCCAATGCTGTCTCCCCCAGATCCGCATCCACGAAAGCCAGGACCTCCCCCCGCGCCAGATCGGCTCCATCACGCAATGCCTGGCTTTTTCCCCTGTTAGAGGAAAAACGGCACACGGTAGCCCCGGCATTCCATGCTTCAAAAGAAGTTTTGTCTGTAGAACCATCATCAACCACAATTATCTCGCTAATCTCCTTCAACTCCCGGAGAGCCAGCACCGTTTTCCCAACCCAACCTTCTTCGTTATAAGCGGGAATAATTGCCGATACCTGCATTTTCTACCCGTTACCTCCCTGTGCAAGCTCCTGGATTAACTCCAGAAGCTTGATCTTGTTGTAAAATTTATCAATATTATTAACTACTGGAAAGGAAGCAGAAGTGGCTGTTACATTAAGGGTATTGTCTCCATCTGCTACCTGGATAATAACTTTCCCCTGCTGTTTTAAACTCTCTATAATATCTTGGAAAAAAGGGTCCGGATATCCGGATACAATAAATATTTCCTTATCGCCTTCCGCAGGGAGTTTTAAATCGCCGGCCAGTTTTTCCAAAAAAAAAGGATCCTGCCAGGAGCTTGTTTCTGTAAAAACAAAGGTAAGATAGGAACATCCGCTTATCTGTAAAAAGTCTTCCAGTCCTTCCTCTAAATCTTCCAGGGCGATAACTTTAATCTCTACGTTTTTTAGTTTATTTTCCAACAGCAAAGGATTAAGATATTCTTCTTCCAGGGCTTCCCACAGCAAAAGCTCCTCCTGCAACTGCGAAAAGGAAAGAAATTGAGTATTAATTTCTTCCTTATAACGCAGGATCTCGCTTTTTAACTCCTCAATAAAGGCAATTTGATGTAAAACGAGGGCATTTTCGCCCATGGAAGCACCTATGAGAATTCCTATTCCCAGTGCCAAAAAAACAGCAATTAAAGATATTAAATGGTTTTGTTGTTGGTCCATTAGGTCACTAATACACCTTCTTTGAAGAACTTTAACGAAGGCCGAATCTCCAGGAAAGAAGATAAAAAAAGTGGCGTACCAGGGGGGATAGTATTGCCAGGACAACTACAGGGAAAAGTGCTGCAGCAAGCAAAGCGGACAAATATTGCCATCTTACCCCACCGCGGTATAAATGTGCCAAACCCCTGGCATCAACCAGCTTATCGCCAATTTTTAAACGCACCAGAAAAGTAGAAGCCATTCCTTTACGTCCCTTTTCCAGGAAATCGATCATATGAGAATGCGAACCTACGGCCACAATTAGCTCCGCCTTTTTATCATAAGCAACTAAAAATGCCAGGTCTTCACTGGTTCCAGGGGCAGGTAAAATACTAGCTTCCAATCCCAGGCGGGTTATACGCTCCATCCCCGGTGCCGTGCCGTCAGGATAGGCATGAACAATAATTTCGCCCGCTTTTCTCAAAGTACTATCCTCTACGCTGTCCATATCACCTATAATAAGATGGGGCTTAAACCCCATTTCACAAAGCGCATCCCCTCCGCCATCTACACCAATAAGCACGGGCTTTACTTCCTTGATATATGATCGTATCGCCCGCAAATCTTTTTTATAATTTTTCCCTCTGACCACAATTAAAACATGTTTACCCGACAACCTTGTTTTAATTTCAGGTATTTCCAGGTTGCCCAGGATCAAATCCTTTTCTTTCCTGGCGTATTCCAGGGTATTTTGTACAAATAAATCCAATTGGTGTTTAAGATTCTTCTCGGCTAATGAAAATTTTTTTTGTAAAAATTTGTTTTCAATAACCCTTCCCTGTCCAAGATTTTGCCCATTACAAAAAATATTATTTCCGGCAATAGTTATAACTTCTTCCTCTGACACCTTTGCAAATATTTCATCTCCTACATTATCCAGAACATAAACTCCTCTATCCAGCAGATATTTTGTGCCCAGAGCGGGATACTCCCCGCTAAAGGTGTTATAAGCATTAATTACGGCCTTAACACCCTTTTCCACAAGATCCTGCGCTGCCAGTTCATCAAGATTTCTATGGGCAATGAGGGCGATATCTCCCGGCCTGAGCCTTTTACAGAGCATTTTTGTCTTGCGGTCCATTCTGATTATGCCGGTAAAAGTGCTGTTCATTTGTGACATCCTTAATATGAAAATGGAGCAGCTTTTGCTGAGGCGGAGCTCCGAGTTCCGCTCGGCAAGTTCTAGATGGGTGGAAAGTTACCATTGCTTTAGGCAAGTTCAACTCATATTGGGGACATTCCTCTGCAAGAGGTGTGTCCCCATACCTCTTGGTAGCACTCGTCGCTTAAG
>JAGVAS010000143.1 GCA_020060185.1 Desulfovibrio sp.
AAGTTTGTATAAACGTCTCAATCCCCAGGAAAAAGAAGAATGTACGATGTGCGGCTCCTATTGTGCCCTTAAGATGGTTAAAGAATATTTAGCATGAGAGCGGGCTGGGTTGAGATACTGGCGCGTAGCTTAGGGGTTCTTTCCGGAAAGTACAAAAATATAGATGGTGAAGTTAAACTCTTATTTGTTTCATAGTATCCCTGCCACAAAAGGAGGCTTGCTTTTATCCTTAATGGGAAGCAAAAAAACAATACCAAAATGTGTTTTAACCATTGCCGGTTCTGATTCCGGAGCTGGTGCAGGGATCCAGGCCGATCTGAAAGCCATGGCCGCTCAGGGAGTTTATGGCTTGAGCGCCATTACGGCTATTACCGCCCAGAATACCGTCGGCGTGGAAAAGGTCCAGATGCTGCCAGCGGGTATGGTAGAAGCCCAGATAGATGCTGTTTTAAAGGATTTTCCTGTAGCTGCCGTTAAAACAGGAATGCTGGGGAACGCAGAGATTATCAGTGCAGTTGCTGCCAGGTTAGAGCAGTATAATATCCGCAAAGTAGTGCTTGATCCGGTTATGGTGGCTAAAAGCGGGGATCTTCTCCTGGAAAGGGATGCACAGGAAGCCCTGCGGGAGAAGCTGTTTCCCCTTGCTTTGCTTATTACCCCCAATATTCCCGAAGCCGAAGTTCTTTGCGGGCATCCTGTTAAAGAGCCCGCTGACCTGAAAGCAGCGGTCCGTTCCCTTTATGCCCTGGGGCCTTCCTTTGTCCTGCTTAAGGGGGGCCATTTAACGGGTAGCAGGGAAGTGACAGATATCCTTTTCGACGGGGAAAGATATTACTATTACCGGGCACCCCGCATAGCCACAAAAAATACGCACGGCACGGGCTGTACTTATGCTTCAGCTATAGCAGCGCATCTGGCTCTCGGTAAAACGGTGCCCCAGGCGGTTAAAGCCGCCCGTGAGTACCTCCAGAATACTCTCCCTTATGGCTTGAACCTGGGGCATGGTCACGGCCCCATAGATCATTTTAGTATTTGCATGAAGAAAAAGCGTTAAGAATAGAGAAACAAGTACTAAAAGCTATCTCCAATATTATAAAAGACCTGGGAAAGGATATCAAAAATGTGGAGAGGTTTTGAAATTTTAACTGCAATTCGCCGGGAAAAACCCCCAATCCACCATGTTACCAATTATGTTACACCCGGAGATTGTGCCAATATTACTATGAGCATCGGAGCGCTTCCTGTTATGGCACATGCCCTAGAAGAGCACCACAGGGGATTGCTGTATACTTTTGAGCTAAATAAGGCTTTTTTTGTATAAATTAACGGCTTATGGGAATAATGGGAAATATGAGTTCTGTTTTTACACTGCTTAAAAAGTTGAGCTTTCCTTTCCCGGGGAAAAAGAAAAAAAACGGGAATAAGAATAAGAAAGAAAAAACGGGGCAGCCCGTGGATTCCAGGGATATCAGCCAACGAGAGGCTGATTTTAAAAAGACGGCCCTGGTTGCCGATGTGGAGCAGAATCTGCACCGTATCATCGAGATTTCCGGCAACAGCTATGATCTTTGCATCAGGCGGTGTTTAGCCGGTCCTGAAGAGGTTCCCTGTGCAATTGTTTTTATCGACGGCTTGGTAAAAAAGGATGTCATAGATGATCTGCTTCGGGTAGTTAAGATCGATACCTTTAAGACAGGTATAAAGGGTGTCCATAAGCAAGAAATATATAAAACCCTAAAAAGAAGACTGATACCGAATGCGCTTGAAGAAGCGCGTGATATGGAGACCCTTTATAACGGGATTTCCCTGGGCGAAACGGCCCTACTTTTCGACGGTACGGCGAAGGCCATCCTTTGCGAGACGCGGGGGTGGATAACCCGTAGCATTACGGAGCCGGATGCGGAGACCACCATCAGGGGCCCGCGGGAAGGGTTTGTGGAAAATATCAGGACCAATACCTCCCTCATCAGGCGCCGTATCCGCAGCCCCAATTTATGGATGGAAAATCTGCATGTAGGGAGCTTGACCAGGACAGAGGTGGCTTATGCCTACATCAAGGGCCTGGTAGGGGAAGAGATTCTAGAGGAGCTGCGCTCGCGCCTGGAGCGCATCGATATCGACGGCGTCCTGGAGAGCGGCTACATCGAGGAATATATACGCGATACCCCCTTTTCTCTTTTTCCAACCGTTTTTCGCACGGAAAGGCCGGACCGCGTCGCTGCCGCCATCCTGGAGGGTAGGGTGGCTATTTTTACCAACGGGACTCCTTTTGTCCTTATCCTGCCCGGCGATTTTTCTATGTTTGTCCAGGCTCCGGACGATTACTACGAAGTCTGGCCCATCGGTTCATTTATTCGCTTTTTACGCACGTTGGCTTTCCTGGTTTCTCTGTTTTTGCCCGGTATCTACGTTGCCGTGCTCAACTTTCACCCGGAGCTGCTGCCCACCACCTTGCTGCTGACCATTCAGTCTGCCAGGGAGGGAGTCCCCTTCCCGGTAGTGGCGGAAATATTGCTCATGGAGATAACCTTCGAGGTCCTGAGGGAGGCGGGGGTAAGGATGCCCAGGGCCATAGGCTCGGCTATCAGCATCGTGGGAGCCCTCATCCTGGGCGAAGCGGCTTTCCGGGCGGGGATCGTCTCACCCGGCGTGGTCATAATCGTGGCCTTCACAGCCATTGCCTCCTTTTCCAGCCCTTCTTTCAGTCTGGCCATAGCGGGACGTTTGATACGCTTCCTCATCATTTTTCTTGGAGCTGCATTTGGACTTCTGGGCGTTCAATTCGGCTTCTTAGTTTTGCTTGTGCACCTGGCTTCCATGCGCTCCTTCGGTTACCCTTACCTTGCTCCCTACGGGCCCTTTATCTGGCAAGACATGAAGGATGCCCTTGTGCGCGGTTTCTGGTGGCAGATGACGCGCAGGCCCAAGCTTTTAGGTTTCCGCGAACCCCTGCGCCAGCGCTCCGGGCAGATGCCGCGTCCACCACGGAAAGGTGATCAGCGCGGCAAAAATGACAGAAAGGGCAAATAGCCATGTACACGGAGAAAATAGTCAACAGGCAGCTTTTTTTCTTTTTGTTTATCCAGCGCACTACCATTGTTATTTCCTTTCTGCCCGCTTTAACTTCTGCTGAAGCCCTCCAGGACGCCTGGATAGCGGGTGTTTTGGCTTTACTTCCCAGCGCTGCTATGATTTTGTTTATTGGAAAGCTCGCCATAATCTTTCCAGATAAAAGCATTGTGCAGTATAGCCAGGAACTGGTAGGCCCTCTTCTGGGGAAATTCCTTTCCCTTTTTTACCTTTTTATGTTTTTACTTATGGCGGCGACTGATCTGCGTATCTATGCCGAAGTGATCAAAACGGGTTTTATGCCGGAAACCCCGATTGTGGTTGTTATGGGAATTATGATGCTGGCTGCTGTTATAGTTGTTTACGCCGGCCTGGAGCCCCTTGGCAGGTGTGTCGATGTCATCTTTTCCCTGTTTGTAATTATGCTTTTGGGAAGCTTATTTTTCTCTCTAATGCATGCCGATTTTCGTAACCTGCAGCCTGTGCTTTCCAAGGGGTGGTCACCGGTAATAATGGGGGCTATAACTCCTACGATTATTTCGGCGCAGTATACCAACATGGTCATGATTGTCCCTTCCGTGGATGAACCTCAAAAATCCCTGCGAGCTGCCCTCTGGTCCATACTTTTCAGCTCGCTGGCACTGGTGTTATTTTGCGTGGTGGTAGTTTCCGTCCTGGGCGCGGACGAAGGAGCCCGGGCAGCTTTCCCCGTTTTTAAAATGATCAGGAGTACAAGGATCAGCGAATTCCTGGAAAGGGTGGAGGCCCTGACCATTCTTGCCTGGGGGTTGGGGCTGTTCATTACTGCTTCTGTCAATTTATATTCGGGCTCCAAGGGCCTTTCCCAGCTCCTGGGGCTGAAGGATAACCGCCCCCTTATTTTACCCATGTCTGTAATATGGGTGGCTTTTGGTATCCAGATATATAAAGACTACTTCGAGGTTAAGCAGTTCTTCCGGCCGGAGATGGTTGCTCCTGTTGTTTTTTTTATCGTTCTCTTTCCTGTTACCGTTTTATGGGTGGCATATTTGCTTAAAAGACCGGGGATAAAACAATCCCGCAGGTAGTTAGTTCCCGGGATCCAGCCAGGAGCCAACAGAGAAGATGATGATAATCTCCCGGTATTTTACTAAAGTTCTCGGGTTAATAAGATTTAACCCGTAATACTGCCCTGGTTTGAAGAAGGGATGGTCGTGAGAATCGTGAGAACAGAAAATTCGCCCTTTGCCGCCGTATTATCACTAATTTTGATTTTCATGATTTTGAGCTTACCAACAGGCTGCTGGGACAGGCACGAGCCGGACGTGCTGGGGATCATTACGATGGCAGCCTTCGACATCGACCGGGATTCCGGGCTTTTACGGGTAGGCGTCCAGCTGGCCAATCCCCTGGCGGGAGGCACTGCCCAGAAGCAGCAGGGAGGCGGCGTCTCTGACAGATCTCCCATCTGGGTTGTGGAGGCTACAGGGCATACCGTCTTTGAGGCCGTAAAAAATCTGGAGCTTTTGAGCACCAGGAAGCTGCTCTGGACCCATATTGAGACAATGTTATTTTCCGAAGAGCTGGCCAAAAGGGGCATCAGGCCAGTCCTTGATTTCGTTGACCGGGAACGCCAGGTCCGCCTGATTGCTCGCCCCTTTGTAGTGCAAGGGGATATAAACAGGCTGCTGGAGGCGGAATTTCCCCTGGAGCAGTTTGGGGGCAGCGCCTTGATCAAGCAGTTCTTAAGCATACAGCTTGAACTCTCCGTGGTTCCGGAGGTGGATTCCATGAGGGTCCTTTTTCACCACCTTGCCATGCCCGGGCTGGAGCTGATCTTGCCGCGGGCAGTAGTTTTAGAAAAGGAAAATAACCCACCGAAAAGCAGCAAGATTAACCCTGTGCTTATCTCTGGCGCGGCCGTTTTCCGCGGCGAGAGGCTGGTCGGCTTTCTGGATAACAAGGAGACAACAGGCTATTTATGGGTAACGGGAAATGCGCGGCGCGCCCCCCTGGTCCTCAAGTGCCCGGGCAGCGAGGATGAGTTGCTGACCGTAGAAGTATTCGAATCCAAAACGGAGCTGAGGCCGGAAATAAAGGGTGATAAGGTTCGCTTCAAGCTTTTCGTAAGGGCCGAAGGGCGCATACAGGATTTTGCCTGCCCGGAGCTGCCCGTAGAGGAGGCGTTCATAAATTCCCTTAACAGGCGCATGGCAGCGGTGATACGCAACGAGATCGAGATGAGCCTGGAGAAAGCCAGGGAACTGGGGGCGGATGTCTTCGGCCTGGGAAATATAATTTATCGTATGAAGCCGCAGGAGTGGGAGCGCCTGGAGGGAAAGTGGAAGGAAATTTTCCCTGAAGTAATGGTAGATATAGAGGTCGAAGCAATTATCAGGAGACCCGGGCTCATAGTGGAGCCGGTAAAGATTCGCTGAGATGAATAAAGGGCTAAAAGTTCACGGATGAAAGTTATGAACATGCTTTAGGCTAGGGGGTTTTCAGGTAAGTGAAATAACAACTGCTCATTACGTCGGTATGTTGCTTGCCAGAGCAGGAAAAACTGTCAAACGCAAAGATATAATGAGGTAAGAATAAAATGGCGGTAGTTCTTTTAATCATGATTACCATCGCTCTTTTTCAGGTCCCGATGCTTCTGCGGCAGAAGCAGTACAGGGAGCTTCTGGGTTTTAGCATGATATGGTTAATAGCAACTGTTTATTCCCTTATGGTAGTCCTCCGGGTTCCACTACCTGGGGCGGTAGATGTTTTAGAATATATTTACGGCAGGATATTTGAACTTTTAGCATCAAATCTCCCTTAAAAAATGAGGCGGTACTCCCGGAAAAGTGAACATACCTAAAAAGTGGAGTGCACGGCAGCTCTTCTCCCGCCTGGAGCGGTTCCTGAAACCTGAAGCTTCTATAGAAATAGATATTAATGGCCGGCTATTCATTGAGCCTTTCCAGTTCGACACCCTTTACCCCCAGAACTTCTGCCATCTTCTCCTTTGTTCCCCCCGCGCCGTTATAGGTCATGGCCAGGGCCAAGAAGATAGATAACAACCAGCTGGTTAATTTGATAAAAAAAATGTATGTTTTTGAAATATAAAGAAGGATTAAGAAGATCTTTGTTGAACGAATAATATTGAGAAACCAGGATTAAACTGGTAAAATTACATACTCTTAGGTATTTACGATAAGGGCAAACCCTCCGAAAGGTGGGGACGCAAAACCAAGGGTCTAAATCAGAGCTTCTCTGCTATGACAGCCGGTTGCCGAATGAAATCCAGCCTGCTGACTGTTATAGCAACAAGAAGTAGGTTTTTTTATTTTGACTGTGAGCTTATCTTTGTATAAGGAAATTATTAAATTTGTCCAATTCCACAAAAAAGGAGCGCTTTTCTTTGGACGCAAGCATTTTAAATCCTTTTATTTCTTCAATGAGTCAAGCTATCTTTATGTTTTCAGGGTTCAGTATTAAAAAACAAAAAGTTGAGCTTTTAACGAATTTCTTAAATCGCGATACAAGTGTCCATGTTTTTTTGGGAGTTACAGGGGATCTTTATGGAACAGTTCTTTTAAGTGCCGATCGTAAAAACAGTTTGTTGATTGCATCTATGATGGTCGGAAAAAGCCTAGAAGATTTTGATGATGTATCCGCTAGTGCTTTGCAAGAGCTATTAAATATAACTTCTGGTAATGCAATTACTCAACTAACAGAGACAGGGATAAAAGCAGATATATCTCCACCTGCATTTTTAACGGGTAAACAGCTAAATTTACGTGTTTCTTTTCCCCTTGTTAGTATTTTGTTAAATGCTGGAGAGGTAGAATTTTACCTGAACTTATCCCTCAAAAGAAAAATTTAGGAGAATTAATTTAAAGTGCTCGCAATTACATTTATGTAAAATATCTGATTGTTTTGCAGGAGAATAAGTCAGTTTTTTTGTAGAACAAGGGCTAAACTACCCAACCTGGACATAGCCAGAACCAAAAAGGCTCGGGCATTCAAAATACTCCACAACGCTTGATAATATGCCCATGCTATTCCATCAATGCAAACCGAAGCTGCCAGGGTATTCGACGAGATTATGATCAAGGGAGACGCAAGGCTTTATAATAACCAGCATGAAGCAGTAGACGTTTTTGATAATATTATGGACGAATAAGTCCGATGTTTATATTGTTTATCAGGAATTCGGGCAGACTTTGGACAGACATTTTAGATTTTCGGCTTGATTTTCGGTATAATTCCTGATACAATATATCCCGGGAAGCCTCTTAAACTGGGGCTTCCGGGGAACGTCGGGAGTAGTTAGGAGGCTGGTGCTCCTCCCGGACTTCAAATCCGGTGGTGGGCTGACGAGGTCCACGGTGGGTTCGATTCCCATCTACTCCCGCCAGAAACAAATGAAAATATGCTTCTAACGGGAGGAAGAAAATGAGCGAAGAATTTGAAGCGGAAGTTATAAACAGTCATGTTGTTAAGTGCCCGGTATGTGACGGAAATCAGGGCATAGTATTGGTTTGGAACGATGGCGATGTAGATTTTATTTGTGTGGGCTGCAAGCATAAAGAACGGCTAAGCATGGAATAAACATGCTCATTTACCCAACCATTCCGTAATTGCTTATACTTTAAAAATACAATTATACTTTGACTAAAAGCTTCTTGTATAAGGCAGGTAACAACAAGCCTTTATTTCCCTTTTTAACCAGGTGTTCCTTCTTAGTGTTACTTTTGAATGCTTCCAGGGACTGGCTGGTTTTTTTGTTTCCCGGGGAAGGTTTCCGGCATTAAAAAAACAAGAAAAAAGGCCAGGGCAATACTTACCAGGTAAAGGGTAAAAATTGACCGGAAGGCTGCAAGGGCAGTTTTTGTTTCCAGGAAATAGTCCAGGAGATAACCGGACACTCCCTGGAACAGGGCTACACCTACAAACATGGAAGCGTTAACAGTTCCCATAGCTGTACCGGCAATTTCCACGGGGAAGAGCTCTTTAACACAGCCCAGGTTGATCAGGAAGACAATACTGAAGATGCCCAGAGCAAAATAGATCAGAGAGATGTAAAAAGGACCGGGGTAAGCAGACAGGGAGAGCATGGCTACCCATGTAAGAAGCATCCCCAGTGTTCCCAGGAAAAGTACCGGGCGGCGTGCATGGAAAAAGCGATCTGACAACATTCCCCAGAAAAGTCCCCCAATGATCATTCCCAGGGAAATAAACATTAAATGGCTCCCGGCGGTTTCGCGGCTAATGTTGTAGGAATCCTGCAGGTAAGCTGCTCCCCATAGACCCGAGAAGCTGAAGAGAACACCGTAGACAAGCAGGGCCCAAAGGGCAAAGGGCCAGAAAGAACGGTGCCGCCAGAAAGGTACTGTACCTGGCTGGGAAGTGGCAGCTACTTCCTTGTTCTTTTCTTTATTTATTTCTTCTTTGTCCGTAACGGGAAGTGTTTGCGGTTTCATCAAATACCAGGACAGCAGGACCAGCAAAAACATGGCAAGTGACGGCAGGATAAAAGAATGTCGCCAGCCGATTCTTTCCACTAACAGCGCCATGGGAAGGGTGGCAAGCATCAGGCCCAGCCCGCCAATAGCGTTGATTATGCTGGTAAGGGTGGCAAATTCATCAGGACGGTAAGATATGGAGAGATACTTAAGAGCCGGGATCCATATTCCTGCTGTACCTGCTCCGGTCAGCAATCTTGCCCAGGTAGCCATCTGGATGTCCGGAGAGAAAGCAAAAAGGGCAGAACCGGCAGCTCCCAGCAAACCAAAGCCGAATACGGTATAACGGACACCGATGCGATCAGAAAGAAGTCCCACGGGTATCTGCACTATAGCATAGGCATAAAAAAATGCCGAAGCCATTAAACCCAGGGAGGTAGCGGGGATCGCAAAATCTCTCATCAGATCTTCCACTATTATAGCTGTACTTGTACGTAAAAAAAGAGCAAAAATAAAGAGTACACAAAAAACGACAAAAACAAAATCACGTTTGCTGATACGTATCATTTTCAGGAACCTCCCAGAAAAATTTATTATTTAATGTCCAGGCACGTCTAATCTTGTTAAAGATGATAGCAGGGATTATTTTTCAACTATTTTAATTGTTAATAATATATTTTCTTTATATGCTTGAAAATCCTTCTTTTTATAAAACTACTTCAACTTTTTTTGAGGAAAGGAGGTGAGCTTTTGTGGATGAGATTGGGAAAGTTACTCATTTTTACGGGAAAGTCTCCGTGGCCGTGGTGGAGCTGAAAGGGGGTATCAGAGTGGGCGACCGGGTCGCTTTTAAGGGTGATCACACTTTTTTTGAGCAGGATGTAAAATCCATGCAGATAGAACACGAGAATATTGAAAAAGCTGTAGCAGGCCAGATAATCGGATTGAAAGTAGAAGATAAGGTCAGAGATGGCGATACGGTCTTTAAGTTATAAAAATACAGATATGCTGCAGAAGAGACCTGGAGCAGATAACAAAGGATAACAGGTTATAGGATCATACAGAAGTATTAATGGTTTAAAGAGTAGGTTTGAGTTTGAATTTTAAATCTTGTACCTTAAATATTTTACATGTAAGCAAATTGATCTCTTATACTTGCTCTGCAGGGACTTTTTCCTGGCAATTTTAAAAGACAAATCCCTATAATTTTCGCGGGCCAGTCCTTACGGGGCTTTTATTTTGAAAAAATTTATGGGAAAAAGCCTTATCCCTGGCTTGCAGGCTTCTTTAAAGATATAATAATGTAGTAAGGAAGGGGGAAAAGCACTTTGCCTCAGGAATTTATTCAACGGCATTTACGCCTTTTGCCGGCGGTAGACAGAATCTTGCTGGAAAAGATACTGGCAGAAATTGGGGAAGAAGTTCCACGCAGCCTTGTAGTGGAAACAGTCAAGGAAGTTATTTCGGAAAAAAGGTCCATTATTTCCAGGGCTGCCGCAGAAAAGGAACTGGAGCTTTTAAATATTTCCCCCCCTGCCCTCGCCAGGGAGGCCCTGGAGAAGATTAGAGGGAAAATGGAATATAACCTGCGGCCCGTCCTTAATGCTACCGGTGTACTCCTGCATACGAATCTCGGGCGGGCTCTCCTGGCCGCAGCGGCCGTGGAAGCCGTAAAGGGAGTTGGCGCTTCTTTCAGCAACCTGGAATTTTCCCTGAAAACTGGAAAGAGGTCTTCCCGTTATGAACATGTGGAGGAGCTCCTTTGCCACCTGACGGGTGCGGAGGCGGCGCTTGTTGTTAATAATAATGCGGGAGCAGTTTTTCTGGCCCTCAACTCTCTTGCTGCCGGAAAAGAAGTTATTGTTTCCAGGGGAGAGCTCGTGGAAATAGGAGGCTCTTTTCGCCTGCCGGAGGTAATGGCCTCCAGCGGAGCGTTTCTGGTGGAAGTAGGTACAACGAACAAGAGTTACCTGGGGGACTATAAAAAAGCGGTCAGTGAAAAAACGGCACTGCTGCTCAAAGTTCATACAAGTAATTTTAAGGTTTTGGGCTTTACAGCTGCAGTTGCTTCCCAATCGCTGGTAGGGTTGGGCAGGGAGTGCGGGCTTCCTGTTATGGAGGACCTGGGAAGCGGTGTGCTTGTAGACCTTTCTAAATATGGCCTCCCTTATGAACCCAGGGTTCAGGATTCCATTACGGCCGGGGTCGATGTGGTTACTTTCAGCGGAGATAAGCTTCTCGGGGGGCCCCAGGCCGGGCTGATTGTTGGAAAGAAAAAATACCTTGATCATATCAAGAGCAACCAGCTGGCCAGGGCCCTGCGCGTGGATAAGCTTACACTGGCAGCCCTGGAGGCCACGCTGCGCCTTTACCTTGATGAAAAGAAAGCTCTGCAGGAAATTCCCGTATTGCGCATGTTGACTGTTCCCAGCGACGTTTTGCAGCACCGGGCCGAAGACCTGGCTGTAGAGCTTAAAAAAGAACTTGGATCAGAATGGCAAATTGGCGTTTCCCGGGAGAAGTCCAGGGTAGGAGGCGGTTCCCTGCCTTTGGTTTCCCTTCCCAGCTGCCAGGTAAGCCTGGAATTAAGGGGCGTAAATGCCGGTGAACTGGCTCAAAAACTGCGCAGGTCAAAGCCACCTGTCATTGCCCGTGTCAGAAAGCAGAGAGTGTTACTGGATCTCCGTTCCCTGAAAGAGGAGGAAGACAAAATGCTTCTGGAAACACTTGTCCGTACCTTTGGCAGTGCCGGGCCGGGACAAAACGGGGGTGGTAAATAAGCAATGATCATTGGGACCGCAGGGCATGTAGATCATGGTAAAACAGAGCTTATCAAGGCTTTGACAGGGTTTGATACTGATCGTTTAAAAGAGGAAAAAGAAAGAGGTATTTCCATTGATATCGGTTTTGCTCCCTTTCATCTTCCCGGCGGCAGGCTGGCAGGGGTTGTTGATGTCCCCGGTCACGAAAAGTTTATCCATAACATGCTGGCAGGCGTAGGTGGGATTGACCTGGTCTTGATGGTGATAGACGCCACCGAGGGGGTTATGCCCCAGACAAGGGAACATCTTGATATCCTGGAATTGCTCCAGATTAAAAAAGGACTGGTTGTTATCACCAAGATTGATCTTGTTGACGAAGAATGGCTGGAGATGGTAGTGGAAGAAGTTAAGGAGAGCTTTAAAGGAACATTCCTTTCCGGTGTTCCCCTACACCTCGTTTCTTCAGTTACGAAAGCAGGGATTCCGGAGCTCAAAGAGGATATTGCCAGGCTGGCTGGTTCGGTTATAGCCAGGGACAAAAATGCTCCCCTGCGTATCCCTGTAGACCGTGCCTTTATTATCGCCGGATTTGGCACCGTTATTACCGGTACTATTTTAAGCGGAATGGTGAAAACCGGGGAGATTGTAGAAGTAATCCCCCCGGGCAGGGAGTTCAGGGTAAGGGGCATCCAGGTCCACGGGCAAGCGGTTGAGGAGGCTTCTGCGGGCCAGAGGGCCGCGGTAAACCTGGCCGGGTTGGAAAAAAGGGAAGTATTAAGAGGAAGCGTGGTGGCGGCACCCGGTTATTTTCATCCGACGCGCTTCCTGGATGCTAAATTGAAGCTTCTTTTCTCAGCTAACAAGCCTCTGGTTAATATGTCCCCCGTTCATTTTTACCTGGGTACTGCCAGGGTCGTGGCCCGGCTGCTTTTGCTGGGCTGTGGCGAACTGGCTCCGGGGAAGGAAAGTTTCGTTCAATGCCGCCTGGATAAACCCCTGGTCGCCCAGCGGGGCGATCGTTTTATAATCCGCTCTTATTCGCCAATGGTGACCATCGGAGGAGGCGTAATCCTGGACGAACGCCCCCCGCGTCATAAGAGGTTTAAAACCGGGGTCCTGGAAAAACTGGAGGATCTGCAAAAAGAGGATCCCCTGCCCTTTGTCCTGCAGAAGCTAAATGAGAACCAGGGGGCTACCTTAATGGAACTGGCCCAGTTAATTAAAATGGGGACACCGCAGTTAAACGGCCTGCTTGAACGGGCTCAAAAAGAGAAGAAAGTTGCTTTAATAGGTGATTTCTATGTTACTGTTAACGACAGGGAGGCCTGGGAGGCGGCTCTTTTAAAGCAGTTAGAGCGCTTTCACCAGGCAAAACCCTTATGCCCCGGGATGCAAAAAGCCCAGCTTGGCGGAATTCTTCCCCGCAAAATAACAGGCCGCACTTATGATGCCCTCCTAGAGCATTTAAAACTTAAAGGCCTTATCGATATCAAAGGGGAAATAATTTTTAGAAAAGACTTTGTTCCCAGGCCCACCGGGGAACAGGAGAAGAAAATGGAGGAGATGCTGCGCATCTTTAAAAAAGGAGATTTAAACCCCCCATCCCTTAAGGATTTATGGATCTCCCTGGGGCTGAAAAAAGAAGAGGGGGAAAGTTTTCTGGAATACCTGGTTCATAAGGGTTTTATTGTCAGGGTTAGTGAGGAAATCTACCTGCACAGCGATCCTTATTTGAGGTGTTTGGAAGTATTAAAAGAGCATTTCCGAACAAACCGTAACATTAGCCTTGCCCAGTACAGGGATTTGCTGCAGAGCTCCCGCAAGTATGCCCAGGCGCTTTTGGAACACTTTGATAGCTGCAAGTATACCCGCCGCCTGGGTGATGAAAGGGTAGCCTGGAAACTGCCCCCGTAAAATGTGCTGTATTTCAGTCCCCTATTTTACGGGAATGGTAATGTAACGAGTAACCAGGCTGGCATTTCTTAACCCTGTAGATCTCCCTGTACTGCCGGCATATCTATAATGTCTTATGGTACTTGATCATGTACTGGTAGATCAGCCTGTCCAGTTCCCTGCTGATAGCGTAGGTTCTTGGGCAGCTTTGGGGAGTATTGTTCTTAACATTAATTTTTTTGTTCAGCTGCTTCCGTAGATTTTCGATACGGTTAAGCAGCTTTTCTTCTTGTTTGCAGTAATTCATTTTATACTCCTCCCGCTCAAAATAGCCCCGATGTTTTATTAATGAATTAACCAAGTGCAATAAGAAGTTGTAAAAAATGAACCCGCTCACTTAACTTTGTTATTTTTGACAAAATTTTTTAATTAAGGGAGTCATTCCTATTTCCTTTTAATTTTTTCGACATTATAGTTTAAAAATCCTCTTTTTTTAAACAAAAATTTGTAAAAAATTATACAAATTTTATCTAACATTTCCTGTAATTGCTTGTTTTGTATTTAAATGGATAAGTATTGTCTATTTTTGCCAGATACATTTACTGCCAGGTATTCCATTATAAGTAGAAAGCTTTTACGGGTTATATTCCAGGGAAATGTTGAAAAAACATCATATTTTCAAACTATTCCTTAATGCTTTAAATTAAGAGCTAATAAGCAGGAATTTCTTTTGCCGATGTCGAAATCAAAAGTGGCAGTCTGTTAGAAGCATGTAATGCTTTTTCTTGATGGGTTTTTACGCCGGATATAAATGATTGTTGCTCCTGTTTTTTTGTTTTCTGCAGCATTTAAAAATTTTTTAAGGAGGTGTCTTCAGGAAAAAGCCCCGGTAAAAAACTTTTATAAACGGCAGCGGTTTTGATTTTTTAAATTTTTTTTTCAACCCGGTATTTTTACTTAATTTCAAACGTATTAAGACGGTTTTATAATTCTAAAGGGATGGCTGGTAAAATTACATCTCTAGCGAGGTATGAAGATGAATACAGAAATGCAGAGTTTTATCCAGAAGTATGATTTGCTAGGATGCATCCAGTGCGGAAGATGTACCGGCGGTTGCCCGGTTACCGTGCGGACCAATTTGAATGTTCGCCGCTTTGTTTACGACGCCATCGGCCAGGATATGCTCGATAACCTGGCTAAATTACCGGAAATCTGGGATTGTACCGCCTGCAATACCTGTGCTGTCAGGTGTCCCAAGGGACTGAAACCTGTAGAGGTGTTGATAGGCCTGAGGAATATTCTCGTAGAGAGCGGTGTTATTCAGCCAACGGTCAGGGATGCCCTGGAAAGCGTTTTCCGGGAAGGCAACCCCTGGGATAAACCCAGGGCCATACGCTCCGATTGGATGCAGGGGCTGGAGGTAAAAATTGCTGAGCCTGGC
>JAGVAS010000085.1 GCA_020060185.1 Desulfovibrio sp.
AGTGTTTTGAACCGTCGGGCATGGAAATAAAACCATCTGTAGCCCCGTAGCGATACTTAACGGTTGACATTTTTCAGCACTCCTTTCCCTATTTATCAGTGTGCCTCATAGGCCCCGATATCCTGTTATTATATATATCTTATGCAAGCCTTTATATCTTGGTGTTAAACATTTTTGATACATAAAACAGAAAAAAATTCCCGGATCTTTTTTCAAACACGTGTGGAGTAAAGCGGAACAGCATCTATTACAGAAAAAGTATATTCGATAATACAAAAAAAGCACTCCTGGCAGCCAATAAAGAAAAATACCTGAACATTCAGGAGGGCACCCTGTTGCATTACTGTAAGAATTAGAATAAAATAAAAAGAATAAGTATTCTTATAATTCTTTATTCAATAGTGTAGGCAGCTAAAATCTCCTAAAAGAAACCTAATTACTCCACAGTGGGGGTGTAAAAATGACGTCCGGAAACGCCGGTTTCAAGAATAAGACGACTGATAACCTTTTAATTTTAAGCCGCATCACGGCGGCGGTAAGTGGCCTGAGTGAACTGGATACCATCCTGAAAATCGGTTTGGAAAAAACGCTGGAGTTTATGGACGGGGTTTCCGGGGGCATTATGCTTCTTGACGAACAAAAAAAGATGCTCTATTACCGTGTGTATAAAGGTCTTTCTCAACAACATGTTCAGGGAATGCACCTTAAAATGGGCGAAGGAATAGCCGGAAAAGTTGCTCAAACCGGCAAAGCGATTCTTTTAGATGATATTTCCTTGATACCGGGTGCCGCCCGCCCTCATTTAATAGACATGGAAGGTTTAAAAGCCTTTATCAGTGTTCCCCTTCGCGCCAGGAGAAATGTAATGGGGGTAATGAACTGCGCCAGCTTAAAAGCTCACCACTTCACCGAGAAAGATATGCATCTCTTAAACTCCATTGGAGATCAACTTGGTATCGCTATCGAACAGGTAAAATTATACGAACAGCTGCAAAGCAGTCGCGAAAAGTATCGCCAGATAGCACGGCAGGTTATCATTGCCCAGGAAGAGGAACGAAAAAGAATATCCAAGGAACTCCATGATGAAACCAGCCAGATGCTGGCGGGATTAACCTTTAATTTACAGGCATTAATTGAGATGGCTGAAATGATTGGTATTGAAGATAGACAGTTTAAGGAGATGCTAAAAAAAGCCCTGGCATCAACAGTGCAGATAAACACGGAAGTGGGCCGTTTAATATCCGATCTTCGCCCTACGCTTCTGGATACACTTGGGCTAATCCCTGCCATTCGCCAGCATGCTGAATCCAACCTCACTCCCCTTGGTATCAATGTTTCTTTCAAATATGAGGGAGTAGATAAGCCTCTGCGCCCGGAGGTGGAAGTAAGCCTTTTCCGCTGGGCTCAAGGTGTTATAGGTAATATCATGCAGCACTCTCAGGCCAAAAAAGTTTCTATCTTTTTAAAAGGTGATAGTCATAAAATAGAACTCTGTATAAGCGACGACGGTAAAGGATTCGATCCCTCCAAACTCACCGTAAAAAGCGGAAGAGGTCGTGGTGCCGGAATGTTCATCATGAAAGAAAGGTTAAGATCAGTAGGCGGTGACTGTTTAATTCAATCCCAACCGGGACAGGGAACAACAGTTACTGCAACAGTCCCCCTGGCCCAGGCCAGCCTGGATTAATAGGAATTATCTCCTCAAAGGAGCTTTAACGCCAAATGCGAAAGATTAAAATACTGGTAGTTGACGATCACACCATTGTACGGGAAGGTATTTGTACCTTGTTGGGGCTGTCGCCGGAAATGGAAGTGGTAGGCGAAGCCTCCAACGGAATGGAAGCATTGGATATGGTCAGAAAATTTGTGCCGGACGTGGTACTTATGGATATATCTATGCCCATCATGGACGGATTGGAAGCAACCCGCCGCATATGTAAGGAATTCCCCGGGGTAAAAATACTGGTGCTCACTCAATATGATGATAAAGAGTATGTCTTTCCTATTATCGAAGCCGGAGCCCGCGGTTTTATTAATAAAACAGCTGCATCTTCAGATCTGGTCTCCGGTATTCGCTCCCTTTACCGCGGAGATTCTTTTCTATCTCCCTCCGTAGCCAGGTTTTTAGTGGAAGACTATCAGTTGGAAGCCGCCTTTAGAAAGAACCAGGACCCCTATGAACAGCTGACAGACCGGGAAAAGGAAATATTTAAGCTGCTGGCGGAAGGATATAATACTAAAGAAATAGCGGAAATTTTGATCATAAGTCCCAAAACTGTTGATGGGCATAAGACCAGGCTAATGGCCAAGCTGGGTCTGCACAGTCGGGTTGAAGTAGTAAAGTATGCCCTGCGTAAGGGAATTATCCACGTATAAAGCATTGGTAAGAGGTTTACCTCCCCTCTTCATCAAAAATATAGAGAAAATTTAAAAAAAACAGGGTGATATTACCCTGTTTTTTGAGGTTACAGCCTCTATAATTTTTTTGCCAATATTTTTATAATTAAAATAGATCCTAAGCTGACTATTATTAATAGATCATGTAAAGCGGCAATTAGGGAAAGGAGGTGAAAAAAATGGAGAATGCCAAAATTTTAATCGTAGATAACGAACATCATTTCACATCAGATTTAAAAGAGGAGCTGGATAAAAAATTTTATCAGGTACTCGTTGCTGAAAACAGAAAGAAAGCTCAAGAAATGGCCCGTTCCAAAAGGCCTGACCTGGTTATCCTCGGAACAATAACACCCCGGGGAGACGCCTTTTTACTGCACCAGTGGTTAAAAAAAACCCCGGTATTTAGCGATCTGCCCCTGATCGTCATTGATGCACCCCCGGAAAAGCAACTAACCCAGGGATGGAGAAGAGACGAAGGTTTAAGGCTTGAAGCTGAAGATTATTTCCGCAAGCCTCTGAAGGCCTCCATGTTAGTACCTCTAGTTGAAAAACTACTCGACGAGGCCACAAGAAAAATTAAAGTGCTGGTAGCAGACGACCACGCCGTGGTTAGGGAAGGAATCCGCGCCCTGGTTACCCTGCAAAGAGATATGAAAATCGTTGGTGAGGCCATAGACGGAAAGGATGCCGTGGATAAGGTCTTACAGTTAACGCCGGATGTGGTGCTTATGGATATTGTTATGCCCGGCATAAGCGGCATAGAAGCGACCAAGCAGATCAATAAAAAATGCAAGAAAGTTAAAATACTGATGCTGAGCCAGTATGATGATGAAGAAAATGTTCTTGCCAGCACGCAGGCAGGAGCCTTTGGTTTTATACCCAAGAGAAGTGCCAGTTCCCAACTTCTTGACGCTATCAGGGCTGCAAGGTAAAGGCATAAGGTAACTACCCAGGAGTCAGGAGACAGAAGTCAGGAGTCAGAATGAGCGAACCGGCGAAAA
>JAGVAS010000110.1 GCA_020060185.1 Desulfovibrio sp.
CTGGAAAGCGTTTTCCGGGAAGGCAACCCCTGGGATAAACCCAGGGCCATACGCTCCGATTGGATGCAGGGGCTGGAGGTAAAAATTGCTGAGCCTGGCCAAAAAGTAGAAAACCTTATTTTCGTTTGCTGTACCATTGCTTATGATCCAAAAGTGCAGGTAATAGCCAAAAACCTGGTTAAAATTTTAAACAAGGCCGGAGTTGACTACGGTTTTATTGGGGATAGTGAGACCTGCTGTTCCAGCGAGGTACACAACCTGGGAGAAGAGGGCCTCTTTGAAATGATGGTGGAGGATAACACGGAACTGCTGAACAGTTATGGCGCTGCCAGGATTGTGACTATCTCACCCCATTGCTACTCAACTTTTAAAAGCCAGTATCCCGGCCTGAAAGCGAAGGTTATCCACTATACCCACCTGCTGAAAGAAATCCTGGAAGAAAACAAGCTGGAAATAACCAGGGAATTTCCTCAAAAGATTGTTTTTCACGATCCCTGTTTCCTGGGCAAACAAAATAAAGTTTTTGACGAGCCGCGCTATATCTTGGGCCGTATTCCCGGAGCAGAGATAATTGAGTTTGAGCGCAAAAGGGAGCGCAGCCTCTGCTGTGAAGGAGGCGGGGGCAAGATGTGGGTGGAATCGGAGTCCCGCAAGGAGCGCCTGGCAGAGACGAGGGTCAAGGATGCCAGGGAGCTGGGTGCTACTTTGCTGGCTGTGGCATGCCCCTTCTGTATTTTAACCCTCGATGATGCCCTTAAGGCCAAGGGTTTAGAAGAGGAAATGCGTGTAGCTGAAATCCTGGAGATCATTGGGGAACTGGTTTAAGTCCTTAAGACGCTCTTCTCTTATGAAAGTAATGTTACCAAGAAGGGGGAGATAGTTTTAAAATTGTTTTTCCAAAGGATAAGCTGCTTTGTAAATTATTTTAAAAAATACCTGAGTTGTAGGAGGTGGAAAGTCTTATGAAAACTTTTGTTTGTATCAAGAGAGTACCGGATACTTCTGAAGCAGAAGTAAAAGTAGATGCTACAGGCAAGGATGTTGACAGCAGCAGGTTTTCTTTTGATATAAATGATGCCGACAACTATGCTGTAGAAGAAGCTGTCCTCATCAAAGAGGCTAAAGGAGGAACTGTACAGGTTATCTGTATGGGGCCCCAGGATGCCGATGTAATGATCCGTATGGCCCTGGCCAAGGGCGGTGACAGCGCCATAAGGATCGATGATCCCCGTATTAATGCCGTAGATCCCCTAAAAGTGGCCAAGGTTTTAGCTGCTGTTATTAAAAGTCAGGAGTTTGACCTGGTATTGACAGGGTGTATGGCCAGCGACGACGGCAGTATGGCCGTCGGAGTAGCCCTGGCGGAGGAGCTGGGAGTACCGCATGCCGCCATGGTTAAAAAACTGGAAGTTGAAGACGGAAAGGTAAAGGCCTACAGGGAGCTTGAGGGGGGTATTGCCGAGGTAGTGGAAATTACCCTGCCGGCGGTTATTACGATCCAAACCGGGATCAACGAGCCCCGTTATGCTCCGATCAGGGGCATCAGGGAAGCACAGAAGAAGGAACTTAAAGTGTTAAAAATAGATGACCTGGGACTTGCTGAAGATGAGGTTAATGCAGCCAGTTCCCTGGTTGAGCTGCAAAAACTCTATATCCCCGAAGTAGTCTCCAGGGCAGAGGTAATCGAAGGTGCTCCTGAGGAGAAAGCGGAGATTATGGCTACCAAACTGGTGAAAGGAGGGCTGCTCTAAAATGGGAGATGTATTTGTCTTAGCGGAACACCGTCAGGGAGTATTACGTGATGTAACTCTGGAAATGCTTACCAAGGCCTCCGGACTGGCTGAAAAACTGGGTGGAGAAACGGTAGCGGTACTCATCGGCAGCGGTGTTGACTCTTTTGCCGAGAAGCTGACCGGTTACAGCGATAAGGTTCTATTTGTTGACAATCCTCTTTTTTCCGACTATAACTCTGAAAAATACCAGAAGGTACTGGTGGAGTTGATTAAGCAGTACAACCCCGGGCTTGTGATGATCGGTCACACCACCCAGGGAGTCGACTTGGCTCCGGCACTGGCCGTGGAGATGAACCTGCCCTTTGTTACGGATGTCATTGACCTGGAGTTTGTCGAAGGTAAGCTTCAGCCTGTGCGCCAGTATTACCAGGGAAAGGTCAACGCTAACTTTGTCTTCAAAGGAGAACCCCCCTATTTAATTACCTTCAGAGAAGCCACTGTAGAGGTTACCGGGCCCTCCAGGCAGGGGAAAGTGGAAAAGGTCGAGTCACCTTTAAAAGAGGATATCGGCTATCGCAAGTTCATCGAGTATGTGGAAGCGGAAGTTGGAGATGTCGATATTACCCAATCGGAGATCCTGGTTGCTGTAGGCCGGGGAATTAAAGAAGAAAAAAATATGGCCTTGATCGAGGACCTGGCCAAGGCGATTAAAGCTGACATTTGCGGTTCCCGTGCGGCTACAGACGCCGGGTGGCTGCCCCATGACCGCCAGGTGGGCACCTCGGGCAAAACGGTTAAGCCCAAGCTTTATATCGCTATCGGTATCTCCGGCGCTTTCCAGCACCTGGCCGGAATGAAGGGAGCCAAAACTATTGTCGCCATCAACAAGGACCCCGATGCCCCTATCTTTTCAGTGGCTGACTTTGCTATTATTGACGACCTTTTCAAGGTGCTTCCCAAATTAACTGAGAAGCTGAAAGAGTTGCGGGGTTAATGACGGAAACATGTTTTTGCAGATAGACATAAGCAGTTATTTTTTGTTGGAGGATGAAAAAAAGCAATGAACAACAAACCCAAAGTTGGTGTGTATGTCTGTCACTGCGGGATCAATATCGCCAAAACGGTGGATGTTAATGCCGTCACAGAGTTTGCTTCTCACCTGCCCAATGTCAAGGTGGCGCGCAATTACTCCTATATGTGTTCTGACCCCGGACAGCTTCTAATCAGGGAAGATATTAAGAATGAAGGGTTAAACCGTGTCGTGGTAGCCTCTTGTTCTCCCCGTATGCACGAGCTGACTTTCCGCAAGACCCTGGCGGAAGCAGGACTTAATCCTTATTACCTGGAAATGGCCAATATAAGGGAACAGTGCTCCTGGGTCCATGAAGATCGCGAGAGGGCCACAGGCAAGGCTAAAAAACTGGTAGCTGCCGCTGTCTCCAAGGTGCGGCTCCTGGAGCCCCTGCAGGAGAAAGAGGTGGAGGTGGAGCCTGCAACCTTGATCATCGGGGGGGGTATAGCGGGAATTCAGGCCGCCCTGGATATTGCCAATGCCGGGTTTAAAGTCTACCTGGTGGAAAAGACCCCTTCCATCGGAGGCAGGATGTCCCAGCTGGATAAAACATTACCCACCCTGGATTGCTCCGCCTGCATCCTTACTCCTAAAATGGTGGATGTGGCCAGCCATCCCAATATTGAACTCTTTACCTATTCCCAGGTAGAAGATGTTTCCGGTTTTGTAGGTAACTTCCAGGTAAAAGTACGCCGGAAAGCCCGCTATGTTGATATGGACAAGTGTACCGGCTGCGGGGCCTGCGCCCAGGAGTGTCGCCTTTCCGGCAGGATCCCCAGCGAGTTTGACGTGGGTATGGGGAAAAGGGGCGCCATTTATCTTCCTTTCCCGCAGGCTGTTCCCGCCAAGTATACCATCGACGCGCAGCGCTGCCTTTTCCTGACCAGGGGCAAGTGCGGGAAATCCCCCAAGTGTATCGATGCCTGTGCTGCGGGCGCCATTAATTTTGAACAAAAGGACGAAATGATCGAGTTTAAAGTAGGGGCTATTATTGTAGCTACTGGTTTCGATGTCTTCGATGCCTCCAGGAAACCTGAGTATGGTTATAACGACTATGTTAATGTCATAACCTCCCTGGAGCTGGAGCGCCTGGTATCCGCCTCCGGACCCACGGGAGGCAATGTTGTCATCGGTACGGGAGAGGAGGCCTTTGTTCCCAAGGAGATAGCTTTTATTAAATGCGTAGGTTCCCGTGATAAGAGCGTTGGAAACGAATACTGCTCCCGTGTATGCTGCATGTATACGGCAAAGCTGGCTCACCTGGTCGAAGAGAAAATCCCGGGCGCCAATGTCAGGGTTTACTACATGGATGTAAGAGCCTTCGGTAAGGGGTTTGAGGAATTTTATGACCGGGTGCGCCGGGAAGGAATCCGCTATATCCGTGGCAATCCCTCAGAGATATTCAAGAGGGGTGACAAGCTGGTTATCAAGGTGGAAAACACCCTGACCTCCACCCCCATGGAGGATGAGGTTGATCTGGTTGTCCTGGCGGTGGGACTAGAGCCTCGCAAAGATGCCAGGGAAATAATTGACCTGCTGCGGCTGTCCCAGTCCGCGGATCGCTTTTTCCTGGAGGCTCATCCCAAGCTTGCCCCGGTGGATACGGCAACTGACGGGGTCTTTTTGGCCGGATGTGCCCAGGGTCCCAAAGATATTCCCGATACTGTCGCGCAGGCCAAGGGCGCGGCTTCATCTGCCCTGGTGCTTCTTTCCAGCGGAAGAGTCAAGGTTCAGGCCCAGATCTCCTTTATTAACGAGGCAACCTGCCGGGGTTGCGGTTTCTGCGTGGAAATCTGCCCGTACGGTGCCATCGAACTGGTAACGGTAAACCGCATGGGACACCAGGTTTCCGTGGCCAGGGTTAACGAGGCTTTGTGCAAGGGTTGCGGCGCCTGCGCAGCCGGCTGTCTCTCCGGCTCTTCCCAGCAAAAATCCTTTATGGATAGGCAGATACTGCCACAAATTGCTGTATTGGGGGTCATGAAATGAAAGAACAATTTGAACCCAACGTGGTAGCTTTTTTATGTAACTGGTGCTCCTACGCCGGTGCCGACCTTGCGGGAACCAGCAGAATACAATATCCATCAAACCTTAATGTCATCAGGGTCATGTGCAGTGGAAGGGTCAACCCGCTTTTTGTGATTAACGCCCTGCAGCAGGGTGCCGACGGGGTTTTAATCTCCGGTTGCCATCCGGGCGACTGTCATTATATGGAAGGGAACTTCTATGCCCGCCGCCGCTTTACCCTGATGAAAGAACTCCTGGAGTACGTAGGAGTGGATTCCCGCCGCTTTAATATGAGCTGGGTTTCCGCCTCGGAAGGCAGCAAGTGGAAGGATGTAGTGCAAGGAGTGGTCGAAAAAGCGAAAGAGGCCGGACCGTTTGAGCAATTCAGGCGGAACAAGATCAACTGGTAGAGGAGGAGGATCGCTTGGTAGACCTGGAAAAACTAAAGAATGTAGCCAGAGAGACCGTCTCCCGTGATGATGTTAAATATCTCATCGGCTGGAGGCAGGGAACTTATGGCTTTAGGGTATCTCCACACTTTGTAAAAGAACCGGATGAAGCAGAAAAGCTTATCTTCTCACCCCTTTGTACCAACAACCTGGCGACCTATCTCGTATTGACGGAAAGACTTCCGCTGCTCCGGGGGGAACAACCCGATAGCCGTAAAGTTGCTCTGATGGTTAAAGGCTGTGATAGCCGTGCTGTTGTCCAGCAGTTAATTGAGCAGGGCATAAACAGGGAAAGCGTTTTTATTATCGGTTGTCCCTGTGAAGGAGTTATTGACTTAAAAAAGGTAGAGGAAAAATTTTCCAATCAGCCGGGGCCGGTACAGGCCCGGTGGAGCAACGGAAAGATTGTTTTTCACCTGCCTGATGGGGATAAGGAGGTTCCCAAAGGGGAAGTACTGGCAGCAAAATGCCTCTCCTGCCGTTATCCCAATCCTGTCATAACTGACTTGATGCTCTGGGAAGAGGTCCAGACCCGGGGTAGCGATGAATATGAAGACGTTAAGGAACTTGAGGCCAAGAGCCCGCAGGAGCGCTGGTTATTCTGGGAAGATAAATTTTCCAGCTGTATAAGGTGCTACTCCTGCCGCAACGTTTGTCCCATGTGCTATTGCGAGGACTGTGTGCTGGATAGGCTGAATCCTGCCTGGGTATTTCGTTCCAATAATATTTCTGAAAATACGGCCTTCCAGCTGGCCCGGGCCTTTCATTTAGCCGGGCGCTGCATCGAATGCGGGGAATGTGAGAGGGTCTGCCCTGTAGGGATACCGTTAACGAAACTAAACAGGAAGCTTGCCAAAGAGGTCAAAGAAAAATATGAATATATCCCCGGGCTTGATCCTGAATCTAAACCGCTCCAGTCCAGCTACCGTCCGGATGATAAAGAAGACTTCATTCTCTAGAGGTGGGTGCTATGGATTATAAAAAAGTAAGCAAAGATAAGTTTGGCGATTTTATCGCCATGCTTGGCAAGCAAAAAAAACTGTATGCCCCTCAGAAGGAAGGGGAAAGCCTTAAGTTTATGCCTGTTGCTGCAGGAAGCCAGCCTGTTCTTGCCTTCCCCAATACGACTGTGCCGCCTAAAAGCGTTCTCTTTCCCCAGACGGAGACATTATACCGGTTTGAGCAGGGGAATACCGATATCAGCCTTCCGGGCGAAGCGGAAGAAGGAGTGCTTTTGGGTGTCAGGCCCTGCGATGCCAGGGCCATGGCTATTGTGGACAGCCTTTTTTCCTGGGATGTAGATGATCCCTATTATCTTGAAAGACGTGAAAAAACGACTTTGCTAGGCCTGTCCTGCCTGGAGCCCGGTACTAACTGTTTCTGTTCTTCCATGGGGGGCGGCCCGGCCTCCACGGAAGGGTTGGATATGCTTTTAACGGACCTGGGTGAAGCCTTTCTTTTACAAACCCTTACAGAAAAAGGGGAGAAAATTAACCTTTCCGTTCAAGAGCTGCTGGAGGAGGCTGCAGAAGAGGATGTAAAATTTGCGGAGAAGCTGTCCCGGGAAGCTGCAGCCAGGATTACCAGGGGTATTAATGCCGATGGTATTCCGGAAAAATTGCCGGAAATCTGGGAAAGCCCGCTCTGGAAAGATTTTTCCGAGTCCTGCCTGGGGTGTGGGATCTGTACCTTTCTCTGCCCCACCTGTCATTGCTTTGATATTCAGGACGAAATGGAAGGTTTTGAAGGGCGCAGGTGCCGGATGTGGGATTCCTGCATGTTTTCGGAATATACCCTTCATGCCTCCGGTCATAATCCCCGCCCTTCCCGCCGTGAACGCACGCGCAACAGGGTTAATCACAAGTACTCTTATTTTGTCAAAAACTTCGGGAAAATTGCTTGTGTAGGCTGTGGCCGGTGTATAAATCTCTGCCCGGTCAACATCGATATTCTTGACATTTTATCACAGGTTGTTAAGGAGGCAATATGAAAGAGAACGGAAATCCCTATAAACCTGAAATAGCGACTGTTGAGGACACCTGGTACGAAACATACGGCGACCGCTGTATTAAAACCTTAAAAGTTGTCCTTGACGATGAAAAAGCAAGAGAAAGCTGGGGACATCGTCCCGGCCAGTGTGCCATGATAGGTGTACTGGGAGTAGGGGAGAGTATGATTTCCATCTCCTGTTCTCCTACAGAGGGTAAGTTCCTCAGGTTTTCCGTAATGCGTATGGGTAAGGTTACCCAGGCCCTGCACGAGCTTGAACCCGGCGACAAGATGACGGTACGAGGTCCCTATGGAAACAGCTTTCCTGTAGAGGAGTGGAAAGGAAAAAATATCCTTACCATCGGGGGCGGTATTGGCCAGGCTCCCTTACGCCCCATTATTGAATACGTTAAGGCCAACCGCGGCGACTATGGAAAGCTGACCCTTATTTATGGCGCCCGGACTTCCGGAGACCTTTGCTTTAAAGGTGAATTCGAAGGGTTAAATGCATGCAGCGATATAAACTATCACCTCTCCATCGATGTCCAGGAGGAAGGCTGGCCCCATTACGTAGGTTTTGTTCCCTCTTTGCTCATGGATGTTAATCCCTCACCGGAAAATACCATTGCCATTACCTGCGGGCCTCCGATCATGATCAGGTTTGTGCTGGAAAATCTTAAAAAACTGAATTTTGCCGACGAGCAGATTTATACCACCCTGGAAAACAGGATGAAATGCGGGTTTGGCAAATGCGGGCGGTGCAATGTGGGGGGGCTCTATGTCTGCAAGGACGGGCCGGTTTTCAGTTATGACACGCTTAAAAATGTGCCGGAGGCCTTTGCCTGAAGCTCTTTAGTATGAAAATAGCACAGCATTTGCTGGTGGCAGAGCTCCGGGTTCAGCTCGGCAAGTTCTAGATGGGCGGAAAGTTACCATTGCTTTAGGCAAGTTCAACTCATATTATGGTAGCACTCGTCGCTTAAGGAGTCAGCCAACAACTCGCTTCGCTCAGACAGTTGGCCGCCTTAACCTTCGCTCCTCGTGCTTTTTAATTTAAGAACTTGCTGATTTAAAGCAATGGTAACATTC
>JAGVAS010000008.1 GCA_020060185.1 Desulfovibrio sp.
ATTCCACCTGCTTTTTGGTGCTAGCACTTTGTTCCATCAGGTATCACCTCAATACCTCGTGATATATCACTTGGCTTTCTATTATAAAGGACGTCCAAAATTAAAACTTTGTTACGGGGTATAATTATATAAAACATTTGTAGATAAAAATAGAGCTTTTACAACGAAAAAATATGGAGGAAAAGTAAAAACGGACCTGAAAACAGGCCCGGGCAGTGCCCTTTCTTGTAGTTTTACTTTTTTAAAGCTGCTCATTAAAAGATTTTCGCATATATTTTTTAGGAGCTGTTCCAGAGAACGTTTATTCCCCCGGCGGAGAAAGGTTAAACTATCATCAATAATGAATTATCCAAACACTGCCAGTAAATTTTCGCTATGATTAACACCTGGAAGGCAAATGTGTATAATATGTATTATGGATGATGCTGGAAAGTAAGGCAATCCTGAAATCGCTGTTGACATTATAGCTTGTTTCATGGTAGACTTAGCCTTAAATAGAAAACTAAAATCGATGAGGGGAAGAGTAGTCCTGTAGATGCTTTTCAGAGAGCCGCCGGCCGGTGCAAGGCGGTGGGCGCTACTGATGAAAGCCGTCCCTGAGAGGGCGACTGAAAGCTAAAGTATGTTGCCACGGTTACTTACCGTTATTAAAGAAGCTATTTATTAATGAGGCGGATTCAGCACCGGACTGGATCAATTAGGGTGGTACCGCGGGAAATCTCTCGTCCCTTAAGGGACGGGAGTTTTTATTTTGAATCTTCTTAAGGGAACAAGGAGCTGACTGCGATGGATGATGTTAAGGTTAGACTTTTGCAGGCTTTGGAGCAAAATCATAGAATTACCACCAAGGCCCTGGCTACGATGTTAAATTTACCGGAAAAAGAAGTTAAAGGAATGATTAAGGAACTGGAGGATGTCAAGGTTATCCTGGGGTATGTTACGCTGATTGACTGGGAAAAAACAGGTAACAACGATAACGTGACGGCTATTATAGACGTAAAAGTAACCCCCCAGCGGGATGTGGGCTTTGATACCATTGCCGAAAGAATCTGCCGCTTTCCGGAAGTAAAAAGTGTTTACCTCATGTCGGGAGGTTATGACCTTTCGGTCATGATTGAGGGGACTTCCATGAAGCAAGTGGCCTTTTTTGTAGCGGAAAAACTGGCCACCCTGGAAAACGTGCAGAGTACAGCCACACATTTTGTTTTAAAGAAATATAAACAGGACGGCATTATTTTTGATGAAGACAAAAAGGATCGCAGGTTGGTGATAAGCCCGTGAGCAGGACGTTTGTTAAAAAAAGCATCAGGGAACTGCCTTACTCCGGCATAAGGAAATTTTTTGACATGGCCAGCGGTATGAGTGGGGTTATCTCCTTGGGCGTTGGAGAACCTGATTTTGTAACTCCCTGGCATATTCGTGAAGCCAGTGTTTACTCTTTGGAAAAGGGTTATACGAATTATACTTCCAATTATGGTTTAGTGGAACTGCGGAAGGAAATAAGCAGTTACCTCTTTAGGAAATTCCAGCTGGAGTACGATTATTCCAGGGAGATAATTGTGACCGTGGGCGCCAGCGAGGCCATTGACATTGCTTTGCGCTGCGTTCTGGACCCCGGTGACGAGGTTATTATCCCGGAACCCTGTTTTGTTTCTTATAAGCCATGTACCGTTATGGCAGGGGGAGTTCCTAAAACAATCGTTACCCGGGAAGCCGATCATTTTAAATTAAGGCCGGAAGACCTGGAAAAAGCTATAACTCCCAGGAGCAAGGTGCTGTTGATGTGCTACCCCAACAATCCTACCGGAGCTGTTATGACCGGGCAAGAACTGCAGGCTATTGCTCAGGTAGTAGAGAAGCATGATTTATTAGTGATATCAGATGAGATTTATAGCGAGTTGACTTATAACGGGGAACATGTTTCCTTCGCTTCTTTACCGGGCATGAAGGAACGCACTGTCCTGATCAACGGTTTTTCCAAGTCTTTTGCCATGACAGGATGGCGGATAGGTTATGCAGCTGCTCCTGAAGATATTACCGCTGCCATGTCCAAAATACACCAGTATACGATCATGTGCGCCCCCATAATGGGGCAGATGGCTGCCATTGAGGCCCTTAAAAACGGTGAAGGGGAAATAAAGAGAATGGCCGGCCAGTATGATCAGCGGCGAAATTTGATTGTCAACGGTCTGAGTCAGATAGGGCTTCCCTGTTTTGAACCCAGGGGTGCTTTTTACGCTTTCCCCTCTATAAAATTAACCGGTATGGGCTCCCAGGAATTCTGTGAGAAGCTCTTAAAAGAGGAAAAGGTGGCCGTTGTTCCCGGGGATGCCTTTGGTGCATGTGGGGAAGGTTATATCCGCTGTTCGTACGCTGCCTCTGTGGAGCAAATCACCGCAGCCCTGAACAGGATGGAAAAATTCGTCGAGCGGCATGCCCAGCAAATAGGGACGGTTCTTACTTGCCAGGCAAAGTATGGTGGTATAATGGTAAACAGGTGAAAAATATGCCCAGGCAACCAAGGATAAAGGGAGAATTTTCTACAGATTGGAGAGTTGTTTGGGGGGATAAGTGAATCCAGGGTGAGCAGGATTGTGGCAAAAGGCTAATTGGCAAGCAAGAACCGTCCCGAACCGTCCCTACTTTGCCTTTGCTGCCTCTTTTAAATTGTAGGCCTCGTGCCAGAGAAGGAAAATTAAAATGACCCAGAGCTTGCGGCTGGCCTCAACCTTACCCTCAAGATGTCCATTAAGAAGCTTTTTGACGTTGTTTTTCTGAAACCAGCCGCCGCCTTTTCCTGCCAAGAGGTCCAGGAACAGCCGCCTGAAATCCGGCCGCTTCATCCATTCCCGGGTGGGAACGGGAAAACCTCTTTTCGGCCTGTTTATGGCTGCAGGGGGTAAAATATCCTTGAAGGCTTCCCGCAGGGCTCTTTTAGTGGTTTTCCCCCACACTTTATATTCCTGTGGTAAAGTGGCGGCAAATTCAAAAACACAGTGGTCCAGGTAGGGCACCCTCAGTTCCAGGGAATTGGCCATGGTCATCTTGTCAGCCTTTACCAGGATGTCCCCCGGCATCCAGGTGTTAAGATCTATGTACTGCATGCGCGTTACATCGTCCAGCTCAGCTACCTGGCGGTAGAGGGGATCTGCCAGCCTGAAGGGGGAGGGGTTTATATCAAGCCGGGATATGTATTTCTTTTCAGCCGGAGAAAATATGTAGGCGTTACCGAGAAAGCGCTCCTCCAGTGGACGCCGGGTCCTGGCCAGGTAGTTTTTCCCCGGTATTCCCGGGGGAAGAAACTTTTCCAGCATGTACAGGGACTGGCGCAAAGGGCGGGGCAGGTTGTGGAGGGGGGCCAGGGCAAAAGGTTCCCGGTAGATACCATAGCCGGCAAAAACTTCGTCAGCTCCTTCCCCGGAGAGGACTACAGTTATTTTTTCACTGGCCATACGCGCCACAAAGAACAGGGAAATGGCTGCCGGGTCGGCTACAGGTTCATCAAAATGCCACACTAGGCGGGGCAGCAGTTTAAGAAACTCCTGGGGGGTAATTATGTACTCGTGATGATCCGTTTCCAGGAATGCCGCCGTTTCTCTTGCCTCCCGCAGCTCACTGAAATTCTCCTCGTCGTAACCCACACTGAAGGTAGAAATCGGTTCCAGCTCCCGGGCGAGGGCGGCAATAATGGCTGAATCAACGCCGCTGCTTAAGAAAGCTCCCCGGGGCACATCGCTGGCAAGGTGGAGGCGCACTGCTTCCCGCAGTTTTTCCCTGATCCCCTCCAGGAAATACTCCAGGGGCCCGGGCGCAGGTGTAAACTTCATCTGCCAGTACCTTTTTATTTCCAGCGGCTTTCCGGGAGATTTAAAAAAATAGTGGGCGGGGGGCAGGCGGTACACTCCGGAAAACATGGTCCTGGGTTCAGGGACGTACTGGAAGGTGAGGTAATCGCTAAAAGCTCCCTCGTCTACTTCCCTGGGGAAACAGGGAAGTTCCGCCAGGGCTTTTATCTCCGAGGAAAAGGCCAGGAAACCGGCTCCTTCCAGGTAGTAAAAAGGTTTAATACCGAACCTGTCACGGGCTCCGAAGAGGCGCTGTCTTTTCTTGTCCCAGAGGACAAAGGCGAACATTCCCCGGAGGGACTGCAGGCATTCGGCTCCCTTTTCCTCGTAAAGGTGCAGGATGACCTCACTGTCGCTCTGGGAAGAGAACTTGTGGCCCTTTCTGATTAATTCCTCGCGCAGGGGTATGTAGTTGTAAATTTCCCCGTTGTAAATAAGCCACAGGCTCCCATCTTCGTTGCTCATAGGCTGCCTGCCTGTAAACAAGTCGATGATCTTTAAGCGGCGGAAACCCAAACCAACGCGATCGTTTAAAAAGTTATTTCCCTCGTCGGGGCCCCGGTGGTGCATTTTTTCCCGCATTCTTGTCAGCAGCGCGTCGTCAACAGGACCGTGCTCCTGCATTATTCCACAAAAACCGCACATAATATCCTGCCCCCTTTTTAATCCGCTGGTTTATTCTATGAAATCTCTGGAGAAAGAGTTAAAAATTAAACTATGGCCACATGATATTTGCGCAGCCAGGCATCGGCTTCGATTAGATAGGCGAAATATTGGGCATCGCCCATCAGCTGGCCGAACCAGGGATAATTAAAGGTTCTTTCTTCTGAAAGGGCCATGGCACGTACGGCCCCGACATCGATTAGCGGCAGCAGGGGCGAACCCGGATCATCCAGTATTTCCAGGAGGCGGTTTTTTACGGCTGCCAGGTAGGCAGGGTGATATGTTTTGGGGTAAGGGTTCTTGCGGCGGGCCAGCACTTTTTCGGGAAGCACTCCGGAAAGTGCCCGGCGCAGTATCCCTTTGGCCTGGTTGCCGCATGTTTTCATTTCCCAGGGAATATTCCAGACGTACTCTACCAGGCGGTGATCGCAGTAAGGGACCCTGACCTCCAGCCCGTTAGCCATGCTCATACGGTCCTTACGGTCAAGGAGGGTTGTCATAAACCAGATTATATTCAGGTAAAACATCTCGCGCCTGCGGGCTTCAAGGGGGCTTTCACCGGGAAGCCGGGGGAAATCCTTCAAGGTTTC
This sequence comes from Desulfovibrio sp., assembly GCA_020060185.1. GTDB lineage: Bacteria > Bacillota > Dethiobacteria > DTU022 > UBA8154 > UBA9862. The sequence continues at coordinate 5,099 of JAGVAS010000008.1, forward strand.
CTGGTATCTTGTCAGGATATACTCTTCCGGACGGATGTATTGAATAAGTTCGGGTGACAGCAAACGCAGCCGTTCTTGCACTGCTCTCATCCAGGGGAAAGTTCCCAGGTTCAGAGCTGTTTCGCTGTGAAACCAGGGATAACCCCCGAAGACTTCGTCGGCTGCCTCTCCGGAGAGGGCTACCGTAGCCTCTTTTTTTATTTCCCGGCAGAAAAGATAAAGGGAGGAGTCCACATCAGCCATACCGGGAAGGTCGCGTGCTGTTACGGCCTTTTCCAGGGCTTCGGTCAGGTCGGGTATGTCTATAATGATTTTATGGTGGACCGTGCCCAAAAACCCGGACATGTATTCTACCCATGGGGCATCATAATCCGGTTGGTAATGGCTTGTTTGGAAATGGCTCTCGTTGTCCCGGTAATCAATGGAATAAGTGTGCAACGGACTCATACCGGCTTCTTTGAAGTCACCGGCAGCAAATGCTGCCAGGGCGCTGGAATCCAGGCCCCCGGAAAGCAGGACACAGACGGGGACATCTGCTACCAGCTGGCGTTCAACCGTGTCTTTCAATAGCTGGCTGATCGTGCCGGAAGTGTCTTCAAGGTTCTCCTCGTGGGGTCTGCTTTCCAGGGTCCAGTAGCGGTGCAGTTGCAAGCCGTTCCTCCTGTAAATCAGGTAATAACCGGGCTTGACCTCAGAGATCCCCCTGTAAACTCCATGACCTGGTGTCCGGGCCGGCCCCAGGGCAAAGACCTCCGCCAGGCCCTCTTCATCCACTTCCGCGCGCAACAGGGGATTTGCTAATAGGGACTTGGGCTCGGAGGCGAAGAGAAAAACGCTGCCCCTTTGTGTGTAAAAAAGTGGCTTAACGCCAAGACGGTCGCGGGCCAGGAAAAGGCTTTGTTCATGATCGTCCCAGATGGCGAAGGCGAAAATCCCATTAAAATACTGGAGGCAGGCCGGTCCCCATTCCACATAGGCCAGCAGCAGTGCCTCCGTGTCCGAGTTGCGGGTAAAAAAAGTGTGACCGCGGCTTTCCAGCTCCTGCCTCAGTTCCAGCGTATTGTACAGTTCCCCGTTATAGGTAATAATATATGTATGTTCCCCACGCTGCCTGGTCATGGGCTGCCCCCCGCCCTCAGGATCGACTACGATCAGGCGGCGGTGCCCCAGGGCGGCGTGAGTGGAAACCCATGCCCCGCTGGCATCGGGACCGCGTGAAGAGAGGGTTTCGATCATTGTTGCCAGGACGTCACGCTGCCGGGTGAGATCGGTTTCCCAATCAATCCAACCGGTAATTCCACACATATTTATCCTCCTTTGCAGACAAAGTTTTTGTTGTTGTAAAGCCTTGGTTATGAAAGGAACGGCGCCACGTTAAGGTCTCGTGGCGCCGTTGCCAGGCGGGCCCTTGGGTGAGATGCGAATTATTATCCCAGGATTAATCTATGCATAAACAAAAAGCTTTGTTACAAAAACATCCTTCCAGGTATTCCACAATGTAAAAACTTATTCCAAAATAATTGACATGAAAAGGGTTGCGTGCTAAAATTGAACTATCTCAATTTCGCTTTATATAGAAGATACCAAATAATAAGGTTTCGGGAAAACATCATATATTTCATCATATGGAAAGATATTTCATGAAAGAGAGAATATTCTGTTGGGCAACGGCACCTGGCAGTTGTTGTTTTTTTAAAGGATTTTTATACTAACTGCCACAATCCTGCGGGTCACAACAAACGGATGAAAATGCTCTTTTTGAGAATCCGTGTTATGTCCCGCAAAGGTGGCGCAAGGTTGTGGCGAGCGACATGTGCAGCGCAGCAAACAGGTTCAGCGAAGCGAAGGCCTGAGATGGCCCGGCGGACATGGAAGTCCGCCGCCGGACAGCGCGAAAAACATGACCGGGGTTTAGCTCCAGTACTTTGCGGCGCTTTGCTGGTGGCGGAGTGACTTGTGCGGCGAGGAAACAAGTTTACTGCGAAACGAGAGCTTCCGACGACCCAGCTGACCGGATGTCAGCTGCCGGTGATGACGAATAAGGTGTGGGGACACACCTCGTCTTTTCAAGGTAAGGGGACACACCTCTTTCAGAGGAATGTCCCCAATGGAATATCCCCATGGTATACATATTTACATCCACGGTACTTCAGGCCACAATAGTGGATAAAAATGCCGGGTTTGTTTCCATGGGTCGTCGGAAGCTCGAGGTGAGTAGTAGAACTTGCCGAGCTGAACCCGGAACTCTGCCACCAGCAAACGCTGCTCATAAAACCTGTCTCAAGCGAACCTGGTAGCGAACCAACCTTCGCCACCCCATACTTAAGGAAGAAGGTGTAAAAAACATGTGCGGTATTTCCGGGTTAATCAGTCACAAAATGGTTAAAGAAAACGGGAGCAGGATAAAAAAGAGTATTATTTTACAAAATGACCGGGGTAACGGCCTGGGGGCCGGTTATGCTGCCTATGGAATTTACCCGGAATACGAGCAGCTTTATGCCCTTCATGTCATGGCTATGGATTCTGCCAGCATGCTGGAGGTCAAAAACTTTTTCCGCGAAAACTTCGAAATCCATTATGAGGAAGATATTCCCGTATGGGATAAAAGGATATCCGACCATCCCGTGCTCAGGCGCTTTTTTGTAGAACCCGGAAAAACCAAGTTTGACAATGCTTCCTGGAACGACAGCGAGGACGATTATACTATTGGAAAGGTTATGAAGCTAAACGACTCTTTCAACGATGCCTTTGTTTTTTCCAGCGGTAAGAACATGGGAGTTTTTAAAGGCGTAGGCACTCCTGCAGATATATACAACTTTTTTCTCCTGGATGACTATGAGGGATATATCTGGCTCGCCCATAACCGTTTTCCCACCAATACACCCGGTTGGTGGGGAGGGGCTCACCCCTTCAACCTTTTAAAATGGTCCATCGTCCATAACGGGGAAATTTCTTCCTATGGCATTAACCGGCGCTACCTGGAGGGTTATGGCTATGTTTGCCGGATGCAGACAGATAGCGAGGTGGTAACATACCTGCTGGATCTGCTTATCCGTAGGCACGGCCTTCCGGTGTATGACACTACCATGGTCCTGGCCCCGCCTTACTGGGCTTCAACAGAACGGGTAACAGACGATGATTTTCAGGACCAGTTGATCTCTTTAAAAATAATTTACGAATCGGCCATGTTAAATGGCCCCTTTGCCATCCTGGCAGCTTCCAACGAGGGAATGTTCAGCATTACGGACAACACCAAGCTTCGTCCCATGACTGCCGGCATAACCGGAGATTACAGCTATTTTGCCAGCGAAGTTTCCGCTTTGTATGAGATGGAGGAAAACCTGGAAACGGTGTTTACTCCCCGTGCCGGGCAACCCTGCATAGTGACGCTTGATTTGTACGAGGACGGCGACGAGGATAAAGGCGAGGATCAAAGAGAAGGACCATAGTCTTTTCAGCAAGGAAGCGTTTTCCTGCCAGAAGGCAAGCAAAGCAGTGTTTAACCGCCCGATTCTGCGGGTCACAACAATGGATTAAAATGGCCGATTTTAGATCCCGCACTTTGTTCCGCAGGCGCAGCGTTTTACTGTTGGCGGAACGACTTGTGCAGCGAGGATAAAAGCACACGTTAAAGCGAGGGCTGGAGATGACCCTGCCGGCATGGAGGCCGGCAGCCAGGAGGTGAGTAGGAGGCGAACTCTCCTGGGAAGGTCATCGGAGGCCTGAGGTGAAGCGTAGAGCTTTCAGAGCGGAACTCGGAGCTCCGCCTGAGTAACCGCTGCGCCATTTTTATACTAAGGAAGGAAAGTTTCTTATGTAAGGGGGATAAAAATGACGCTGGACGGCATCTCAAAAACAGCTTTAAATATAGCCTCACCCGGCCTGCGGGCGGTATTTCGCCCGGTCTTTGACCTGGAACTGTGTGACGGCTGCGGCATCTGCGCCGAACAGTGTTCTTTTAATGAAATACGTCTGGAAACAAGGGGAGGTAAAAAGGTCCCGGTAGCCAATGGCCGCTCCTGCGGCGCCTGTCACCGCTGTGAATATACCTGCCCCCTCGGGGCGATCAACATTGTGGAGAATAAATTGGCTCTGCGGCCACACGGTCTCTGGCAGAGCCAGGATGTAACCCGCGTTCACCTGCAGGCGGCTTCCGGCTCCGTGGCCCTCACCGGGCTGGGGGCGGATACAAATATGCCGGTATACTGGGACCGGCTGCTTTTTAACGCCTGCCAGGTAACAAACCCCTCCATAGACCCCCAGAGGGAACCGATGGAGACGGTAACCTATCTGGGAAGGAAGGCCCAGTCACTTGGAGATATCAGTGACTTCAAACAATTCAGGAGCTCACTGCTAAAGTTAAATATACCCATCGTCTTTGCACCGATGTCTTACGGGAGCATTAACCTCAACCTGCAGCTGGCTCTGGCCAGGGTCGCCAGGAAAAAAGGGCTGCTCTGGTATTCCGGGGAGGGTGGGCTCCACAGGGAGCTTGCTCCTTACAGCGATTGTGCCGTGCTGCAGGTGGCCTCCGGGCGATTCGGAGTGAGCCCGGAGTACCTGCGGGTGGCCCGGGCGTATCAGATAAAGATCGGACAGGGTGCCAAGCCCGGGATCGGCGGCCATCTCCCCGGAGAAAAAGTACTGGAGGGTATTTCCGAAACGAGGATGATTCCCCTGGGAAGTGATGCCATCTCTCCGGCGCCCCAGCACGATATCTATTCCATCGAGGACCTGCGGCTGCTCATTTACGCCATTAAGGAAGCGAGCGGCTACAAGCCGGTGTGCGTGAAGATTGCCGCGGTGCACAATGTGGCCGCTATTGCCAGCGGTATTGTCCGTGCCGGGGCCGATATGCTCTACCTCGATGGTTACCGCGGCGGTACGGGGGCCACACCGGCCATCGTGCGGGACAATGTGGGCATTCCCGTGGAACTGGCCCTGGCCGTTGTGGACCAGCGGCTCAGGGAAGAAAAGATCCGGCACCAGGCTTCCATTGTTGTGGCCGGCGGGATACGCAGCAGCGCCGATGTTATGAAAGCCATCGCCCTGGGGGCCGACGCCGTAGCTATCGGGACGGCCTGCCTGCTGGCCTGCGGCTGCCATCTCTGCCAGCGGTGCAACAGCGGCAAATGCCCCTGGGGGATTACTACCAACGATCCGGTGCTGGCCAGCCGCCTGGATGTGGACTGGGCGGAGGAGAGAATTACCAACCTGATCGAGGGCTGGCACCACGAGATGCAGGAAATTATGGGCTTAAACGGAATTTATGATCTTGGTTCTTTCCGGGGAAACAGACTTATACTGAGAGGAGTGGGCTTAAATGACCGGGAATTATCCATCCTGGGCCTCCAACATGCCGGAGAATAGCCTGGCGGAGGGATCTTCGCCTGTAGTGATCGATGCAGGCGGCATTTATTACCGCCAGCTGAATGAACAGATCCGCCGGCTGGCCTGTAACGGGGCGCGGCATATCGTTTTAAAAGGTGTAAGGGGACAGCGCTACCTGGGAGCCGGGTTGGATAGCCCCGGCCTTCTTTTGCAGATATATGGAGTTCCAGGTGAGGATCTGGGCTTCAACCTTAACGGGCCGGTAATTGAAGTTTTCGGGCACGGGCAGAACGCTATCGCCAATACCATGGACAGCGGCCGGATAATTGTTCACGGACTGGGAGGCGATGCCCTGGCTTACGGCATGCGCGGCGGCCGGCTTTTTGTCAGGGACGACGTCGGTTACCGTGTGGGCATACACATGAAGCAGTACCGGGAAAAAGTACCCGTTGTGGTTGTGGGCGGCACCTCCGGGGATTATCTCGGCGAATATATGGCCGGAGGTATACTTATACTACTTAACAGGAAAAACGCCCGGGAAATGGTAGCCGGGAATTCTGACAAGACTCTGGCTACCGGAATCCACGGAGGGGAAATATATATATACGGTTACAATATTCCCCCTTATCTTCTCGGTATCGGGGCCAGGGTGCAGAGTGCCGGATGCGCCGGCAGGAAAAAGATCGAGCCTTTCGTCCGGGAATTTTGCGAGTACTTCAACCTGGAGGCAGGAGCTCTTTTAAACAGGGAGCTGGTAAAAATTGTGCCGTTGGGCAGCCGTCCCTTTGCCAAAATCTACTATCCCTCCTATCCCGCCGATACCGGATTGAAACCTGAACATGTGGAGCGGACTTCACCCTGTGAAGCCGGCTGCCCGGCCGGTGTTCCCACGGGACGCTTCCTGCGCTATTTACGCCACGGCGAGGTGGAAAAAGCGGTTCAGCTGCTGGACGAGGTCACACCTCTACGGTACAGCTGCTGCGGCTTTATCTGCCCCCACCTGTGCATGGAGAACTGCACCCGGGGCAAAGTGGATTTCTCTATCCGGACCGCCGAACTGGCCAAAAGGTTTAAAAACGAGCTCAAAATTGAAGCTGAACAGAAGCGCCCCGAAAAGATTGCCGTTATCGGGGCGGGGCCTGCAGGCCTGAGTGCTGCCTACCAGCTGGCCCGCAGGGGCTATGGAGTGGCTGTTTTTGACGAGGGTGAGCGTCCCGGCGGCAAGATTTACCAGGTGATCTCCCGTAAGAGGCTTCCTTTGGAGGATCTGGAACATGACCTGCAAGGAATAGAAAAGCTTGGTGTTGAGTTTGCCCTGAACACCAGGGTGGATGCACCCATGTTTGAAAAAATGCTGGGGGACTATGATTATGTCGTTGTGGCCGTCGGAGCCCACAAGCCCCTTTTACCGCCGGTAAAAGGTAAAGAATACCTGCGGGGCGGGCTGGACTTTTTAAAGGAATATAACCGGCTGTTGCAGCAGAACAATGATCCAAGCAATATAAAGCTGGGCGAAAAGGTGGTAGTGGTTGGCGGGGGTGACGCCGCCGTAGATGGAATCGAAGCAGTCCTGGAGCTGGGCGTCGAGCCCCGGAAGATAACTGTCATCGATGTCAAGAAACCCTCTGCCAATGCCCAGGAACGGGGGAAGCTGGAACGTAAGGGCGTCAGGTTCTGCTACCCCATGTTCTTGCAGGAAGCAAGCGGTGAGGGCGTTTTTGTCAACGACGCCATGGGACAACGTGAATTTATTCCGGCCGATACGATCCTCGTTTTCATCAACGAGCAGCCGGTTCTCGATTTTTTGCCGCAGGAAATCCGGAAGGACAGGGATCAGCGGGGATTTTACATTCACGAGAGCGAGAACAGCTTCCGGACAGCACATCCGCGCGTTTCCGTAGTCGGAGACGTTCAGGGACCGGGGCTGGTAACAACAAATATCGGGCGCGGGCGGCAGTGTGCCCTGGAAGTTCATGCCCTGCTGCTTGGAAAGGAATATATTCCGGAGGTAAAGCAGCCCCTGGAAAGCATGTACCTGAGGCCGCAGCGAGCCGTACCGCTCAAAGAAGAAGACGTGGAAATCGAGGAGGAGTTCGACCGCTGCCTGCACTGCGGTGTCTGTGTGCAGTGCGATGATTGCGTAAATGCCTGCCCGAGACAGGCGTTATCCAGGGATGGAGAAAAGTTTACCGTGGACCTGTCGCGCTGTGGGGGTTGCGGCACCTGTGCGGCTACCTGTCTTGGCGGTGTAATCCGCATGGTCCCCCGGTAAAAACCTCCTGGCAGAATGAACAGTATACAATGTGATATTAACCGCCACGACCCTGCTGGTCACAACAATGGATGAAAATGCTCTTTTTTAGAATCCGTGTTATGTCCCGCAAAGGTGGCGCAAGGTTGTGGCGAGCGGCATGTGCAGCGCAGCGAACAGGTTCAGCGAAGCGACGGCCTGAGATGGCCCGGCGGACATGGACGTCCGCCGCCGGACAGCGCGAACATGGAGGTGAGCTCTGCCGGGTAGGCCATTGTCTGCGGTATGGGGACACACCTCTTGCAGAGGAATGTCCCCTTGGCCTGAGCTGAGCTGTATAACCTGTCTCAAGCGAACCTGATAGCGAACCAACCTTCGCCACCCCATTTTCGTGCTATGAGGGGGAAGTAAAGTGAAAGTTGCCGTGGGTCAGCTCAATCCTACAATCGGTGATATCCAGGGTAATTTGCGGAAAATTAAAAGCGTCATACTAAAGGCTCGTAAAGATGGAGCCGATTTCCTTATTTTCCCGGAGCTGGCAGTAACAGGTTATCCGCCTCGTGACCTGCTCTTGTACGATGCCTTCCTTAATCATGTAGAAAGGGCAGTGAAAGAAGAAATCTTACCTTTAACCCAGGGCATTGCCCTCTTACTGGGAACTCCCTGGAGGGAAGAGATTTGCGGGGTCCAGTTATTTAACTCGGCCCTGTTGATTAAAAACGGCTCTATTTTATCCAGACATAATAAAACGCTTTTACCAAACTACGACGTATTTGACGAGCGCCGTTATTTTACCCCGGCAGGGCAGCGCCTGCCGGCTGTTATTGACGGCAACAAAGTGGCTGTGACCATCTGTGAAGATATCTGGAACGACAAGGACTACTGGGAGAGACGCCGCTACCAGGAAGATCCGGTGGAAGAGTTATTCCGGCAGGGCGCTGAGCTGCTAGTCAATATCTCCGCTTCTCCCTATCACTTTAAAAAGGCCGGCCAAAGGGCTAAAATGCTCTGTGCCCTTGCCGGGAAGTATAAGGCGGGGGTCATCTATGTTAACCAGGTAGGAGGCAATGACGAGCTGATTTTTGACGGCAGCAGCATGCTCTGTTCCGCGGAAGGCCGGCTTTTCTACCAGGCACGTCCTTTTCAGGAGGCATTATTTTATTTTTATACGGAAGACCTGCAGGATCCTTTTGGCCGGCAGGGAGGGGTTGAAGAGATTCCCCTGCCGCAGGAAATAAACTTTTCTGAGGAATTAATTTCCGGGATGATGGCCGAAGAGGGGATAAACTGGCTGTATGCCGCCCTGCAGTTAGGGCTGGGGGATTACCTGAGAAAAACCGGTTTTGAGCGTGTTGTCATAGGCCTCAGCGGGGGAATTGATTCCACTGTAACGGCAGCCCTGGCTGTTTCTACCCTGGGCCCGGAGCGTGTCCTGGGAGTGCTGATGCCTTCTCGCTATTCTTCCGCCCACAGCCTGGAGGATGCCCGGGAACTGGCTGACAATCTGATGATGGATACGATTGTTGTACCTATTGAAGAACCCTTCAGCGCCTTTTTAAACTTGATGAACCGTGGGGATCAGCCGCGCATGGACCTGGCCGAGGAAAACATCCAGGCCCGGATCAGGGGTAATGTCCTCATGTTCATTTCCAACAGGGAAGGACACTTGGTACTTACCACCGGCAACAAGTCCGAGCTTGCTGTAGGCTACTGTACCCTTTACGGGGATATGTCGGGGGGGCTGGCGGTCCTGGCGGATGTGCCCAAAACGATGGTTTACCAGCTGGCCGAGTTTATAAACAACGAGGCGGGGCATCAGCTTATTCCCCGGCAGGTGATTGAAAAAGCGCCTTCCGCAGAGCTGCGCCCCGATCAAAAGGACCAGGACTCGCTTCCAGCTTACGAGATTCTTGATCAGATCCTGCATTATTATATAGAAGAAAATAAGCATGTTGATGAAATAACAGCGCTCGGTTTTGACTATAACCTTGTCAGGGATATTATTAACAAAATTGACCGTGCCGAGTATAAAAGGTTCCAGGCAGCACCGGTTTTAAGGGTAACAACGAAAGCTTTCGGCAGCGACCGCCGCATGCCTTTAGCCAGGGGAGTATTCCATAATACGAAAACCTTTTCCAAAAATCTTGACAGGGTAAGATAAATAATTTAAAATGTTGTTTAGAAGGATAAACACATTACTGTAAAGAAAAATTAACAGTAGCAAACCGTTTTATGTTCTGGCACATGCGGGGTGCAGTGGAATGCTTGAAATGGAGTATTGCCTGGGAATTCCGGACCCATTACACCGAAAGAGAATTGTTTCCGCACTGTCCCTGATTGGTATGCGCTGTGTCGGGGAAGGGAGAGATTGCCCCCATTTACTGAGAGTTGTCCGCAAGATCCAGCCCCAGCTGGTTCTAATCGATCTCTCGCTGCCGGGAAATGTTTTGGAAACGGCTTCCATAATTGATCAGGAAACTTTAACCGCGGTATTGCTCCTGGAACGGCCGACTTTGGAGGAAACAATAACTGCCACCTGTAATGTTCCCATTATTGTTTTACCACTACCGGTAAACGAACAGGTTTTACACTACGTGGTGGATGTTCTGCTCCTGGAGTCTGAGCGCAGGAAAAAATTACAGCAGGAGGTACGTGAGTTAAGAGCCAAACTGCAGTCCCGTATCGTTATCGAGAGGGCCAAGGGAATTGTCATGAAGGAACTTTCCCTGAACGAACAGCAGGCCTACCGCTTTTTGCAGAAAAAAAGCATGGATTTGCGATTACCTATAAAAGAAGTAGCTGAAGCAGTTTTTAATGGTGACATGCTAATATCTTTAAAATAATTTAAAGGTTGATAAGTAAAGGGGTTTACTGGAGGGTGAAGTTTTGATATCTTAATAAGGGCGGCAGGTAATAAAAATTCAATTCTCAACGGGCAATGACGCCCCTGACAGCTTTAGCATAATTTCAAGGCTGGGGGTGTTTTTTGTTTTTAAGGTTTACCTTAAAAATTAAAAACGAGGAGTGATTCTTATGGGACTTTCCAATGAAGAAGTCCTGCGCATGGCGGATGAAATGAATGTAAAATTTATTCGGCTGCAGTTTACCGACATCTTTGGTATTCTTAAAAATGTGGCCATTCCCGTGAGCCAACTCCCCAAGGCTTTAGAAGGGGAGATACAATTTGACGGTTCCTCCATTGAAGGGTTTGTGCGTATTGAGGAGTCCGACATGAACTTAAAACCGGATCCGGATACTTTTGTTCTTTTCCCCTGGAAACCGAAAGACGGTGCCGTGGCAAGATTGATCTGTGATATTTATAACCCGGACGGCACGCCTTTTACCGGCTGCCCCCGGGGACAGTTGAAAAAAGCCATAGCCGAAGCGGAAAAAATGGGTTACTCCATGAACGCCGGCCCTGAAGCGGAATTTTTCCTCTTTCATACCGATGCAGATGGGCGTCCCACCCTGGTTACTCATGATCAGGCCGGATATTTCGATCTTACACCGGTGGACCTGGGGGAAAGCGCCCGCCGCGATATGGTCATGACGCTTACGGAAATGGGTTTTGAAATCGAGGCTTCTCACCACGAAGTGGCCCCGGGACAGCACGAGATCGATTTCAAATACAACAATGCCCTGGCCACGGCAGATAACCTGGCTACTTTCCGTTTCGTCGTGCGCACTGTGGCACAGATGCACGGCCTCCATGCCAGCTTTATGCCCAAGCCGATCTTTGGCATTAACGGTTCAGGTATGCATACGCACCAGTCCCTGTTCAAGGGAGACCAAAATGCCTTTTATGATCCCAACGGGCCTTATGAATTAAGCAAGGAGTGCCTTAGTTATATAGCCGGCCTCCTGGAGCATGCCCCGGCCTTTACGGCCATTACCAACCCTACGGTTAACTCTTACAAGAGACTGGTCCCGGGTTATGAAGCGCCGGTCTATATCGCCTGGTCACAGAGAAACCGCAGCCCCCTGGTAAGGATCCCTGCCCGCAGGGGCCTGGGAACCAGAGTTGAACTGCGCAGCCCGGATCCCTCCTGCAACCCGTACCTGGCGCTGGCCGTAATGCTCAGGGCGGGACTCGACGGAATTAAACGGAAACTCACACCCCCGGAGCCGGAAGACAGGAATATTTATGCCATGACACTGGAAGAAAGGGCCCAGCATAATATCAACAGCCTTCCCGGTAGCCTTGAGGAAGCCCTCAGGGAACTGGAAAAAGATCCGGTTGTGCTCGAAGCTCTTGGAGAACATATCTGGGATCGTTTCCGTGAGGCCAAAACTATCGAATGGAACCTCTACCGTACCCAGGTTCACCAGTGGGAAATTGAAAAGTACCTGGCGAACTTTTAAGAAAAAAATAAATTAACCTAGGTGCCTGGCACTTAACTTATTTACTTATTGTCACCTTCCCTCTGTACTGTTATATTTAAAGGGGAGGTTGTTTTTTTGGGACGTAAGCCGCGGGTAGAGTATAAAGGAGCTATCTTTCACGTTATTCAGAGAGGTAACAACAAGGAGGCTATTTTTCCCAGAGACAGGGATAAAAGTTTTTTCCTGGAGGAGTTAAAAAGCCTGAAAAAAGCGTTTCATTTCCACCTTTTGGGTTACGTAGTATTAAGCAACCACTATCACCTGCTTTTACAAACCCTGGACGAGCCTTTACAGAAGATCATGCACCGCCTTAATTCTACTTTCGGGCGTTACTACAATATCTCCCAAGAGCGCTCGGGCCACGTTTTTCAGGGG
>JAGVAS010000041.1 GCA_020060185.1 Desulfovibrio sp.
CCGGCTGCGAAAGCAACCAGGGAAAACAGCAACATAAAGGCAAGCATTCTTTTCATCTTTTCTTTCATACAGCTGTACTCCTTTCTTTCTTATGCGTACCGGCCAGGCCTTTCCTGGATCTAACCTCAGCAAAAATTACTGCCGTGAGGATGATCATACCGATAAGCAACTGCTGGTAATAGGCTGGTATGCTGAGGATGACCAGCCCGTTGCGCAGTATTCCCAGCAGTAGACACGCGATTAACGTACCGGCAATACTCCCCCTTCCACCTTTCATGCTGGTCCCGCCCAGCACCACCGCGGCGATGGAGTCCATCTCCAGCATCCAACCGGCCAGGGGTTCCGCCGTATTCAGCCTGGCGGTAACGATTAGCCCACCCAGGGCTGCCGTTACCCCGCAGAGCAGGTAAACCATAATTTTGTACAAATGTATCGAAACCCCGCTGCGGCGTAACGCCTCCTCATTTCCGCCCAGGGCCACGGTATAGTAACCAAACCTGCTCATGTTCAGGACCAGTGCGGCGAGGACCGCCATAAAAGCTGCCAAAAGCATGGGTGGATTTAACGGCCCGATATGGCCGCTTCCCCACCAGGTAAAGGCTCTGGGAAAACCGTAGATGGGAATACCTCCGGTAATGATCAATGCCAGTCCTCTGGCCAGGGACATAAAGCCCAGGGTGACGATGAAGGGGTTTATCTTGAAAAGGGAGATGATGCTGCCGTTTGTGGCGCCGACCAATCCACCGGCTGCCAAACCAATAAGAATAGATGTACCAACTCCCAGGCCACTCTGCATGGCAACGGCCATACAGACACCGCTCAAAGCGGCCACTGCTCCCACGGAGAGGTCTACCCCGCCGGATGAGATGACGAAAGTCATCCCCAGTGCCATGATAATGTAAAGGGAACTGTGGTCGAAAACATTTCGGAAGTTATCCCAGGTAAGGAAAAAGGGAGAGGCGACACTCAGAAAGATAACCATGACCAGCATTACAAGGATTAAGAGCAGTTGAGGAAAAATGTTCCCCAGTAACAGCTTGATTTTAGGAAACATGGCGAGAATCCTTTCCAATTTATTGGAGAGATGAAGTTAATGTAGACCAGTTCAATCCTGTTCATTTCCGTATCCCTCTTTATCGCCAAGCCGTTATACTTTCTTCCGTGTATTCTCCGCTATACCGGTTGGAGCCGGTGATAAAACCAACCACCTGATCGGGGTTGGTGTTTTCCGTGCGAAAATCCTTCACCAGCCGCCCGTTTCTGATAACGCAGATACGGTCCGCTATGGTAAAAACGTGGTGAAGGTTGTGGCTAATTACAAGCACGGCGAACCCCTCATCCCCCAAGCTCCGGATTAACTCCAGGACCCTGGCCGATTCACTTACACCCATGGCAGCAGTGGGTTCATCAAAAATAATCATCCTACCCTGAAGGTTGATGCTCCTGGCTACTGCAACCCCCTGTCTCTGGCCACCCGATAAAAATTCCACAGGCGTGGTGACAGAGGGAATGGAGACTTTCAGCCTCCTTAACAGCTCTTCGCTCTCCCTGTTCATTCTCTTCTTGTCCACAAAAAAGCAGGCTTTCAAAGGTTCTCTTCCCAGGAAGATGTTGCTGGCCACATCAAGGCAGTCCACCAGTGCCAGGTCCTGGTAGACGGTAGATATCCCCAGCTCTATAGCTCTGGACGGCGTCAGGTGCTTAAAAGTCTTCCCATTCAAAGACAGCTCACCCTCATCCGGATTTAATACTCCGGATATGATTTTGATAAGGGTGGATTTGCCGGCCCCGTTATCACCAACCAGCGCCATGACTTCGCCGGGGTATACATCCAGGTCAATCCCGTCCAGGGCAATAACATGCCCGAAGGACTTTTTGATATTTCTCAGCCTGATATAGGGGATTCTCTTTCCTTGAGCGGCATCGTTCGACATCGTCTCTCACCTCAATAAACCCGAAATGGGGCAGCTCTGAAGATGAATATCCATAAAAATGCATACTCGTGCCCCGACCGGCTATGGCCAAAGCATAAAAAATGTAACAAAAAAAGAAAAACGGGGAAGCATATACTATCCAGGCATGTTCCCATGGCTGCTCAGCCGTTCCCTAGTTTACATGAAGCTTTTTTCCCTGTCTAATAGTTAATATAAATAATGCCCATGATGTAAATAGAAAAATTATAAAACCGGCAAAGAAAAGATCCAGCTCATCCTGGTTAAGAAAAAAATTAAGATGACCCGGAGATGCCGGCCTGAAGATCGAAATTAAAGCGTGATACATTTAGTGGCAGAGCGTATGCTCTCCACAGTATCGTACATGTTGGTCACATTACCTACTTTCAATTTGTCCTTCAGCTGGTAATAGTCCAGGCAGGTGCCGCAGGAGAAAACTTCCACACCCATTTCCACCAGCTGGTTCAGCTCATCCAGGACGGGACTTCCTTCCGTGGTCAGAAACACTCCGCTGTTAAGAAATAGCATTTTGGAAGGCAAAAAACCGGTTTCTTTGAGGGAATAAATGAAACTGCGCATCAATATTTTCCCCAGTTCCTCGCTGCCCTGCCCCAGGGTTGAGGAAGTAATGAGGAAAACCGTTCGCCCTTCTGATAGCTCACTTGCACAGCAGCAGGATTCTTTCACCTCCGGTTGGCTTCCCCCTTTGTAGTCATCCTTTTTCTCGGGATTTTGAATGATAACATAAATGCCGCCTTCCTTTTCTTCTACAGTTACCCGGCACCCCGCTGTCCTGGCGAAGCGGCTAACGTTCTCCCTCGCAGCTTCGTCATCAACGATGACTGTGAGTGTAAATTCTTCATGACCTCCTTGAAACAGTTCGTCCAGGGCTTTTTTTGTGTTGATCACCGGCTGGGGACAGGATAACCCCCTGTTATCAATTTCTTTATGCGTCAACTGCATGTTCCCCCTTTAATTTCATTTTGATAAACAATATTATTTATCCATGTTTATCAATCCATAACATAACCTTGTTCGATTTTGAGCATACCAGAAGTGTGAAACGCTGCCCAATAGAATATTTCTATAAAGACAATCCGGTTAATCATAAACATCTATAAATCAGAATCATTAAGCATATTGTATATACGGGTTATCTATAAAGAAAAATCCTGGTGATACAAACATTTTCAGGGAGTGCTGCAATGGTTTTTTGCACTGCTGTTAAAATATTCTGTTTGCCTGGCGGTGAGCAATATGAGCAAGGTAAAGGAAGAAAAGTGTAAAGCCAATGAGCATAAAGCAGGACGTGAGCTTATTAAAATAAAGTGGATTGCCGAAAGACCATCGAACGAGGTCCATTGTATAGCTGAGAGGAGAGATACGTGCTATCACCTGACCCCACAAGGGGAGTTCTTTTAATGGCACAAAAACACCGCTGATAAAAATCATCGGTAAACGTATCAGGCTGGATAACATCATTACGTTAGATAGCTGGTCTGTAGGCAGAGCGGCCATAGCAGCTCCCAGCGCCGAAAAACAGCAAACCGAGAGAAACATAACCAAAATGAATGCTATAGGATAGGCCGGCCCGGCATTAAAGATGCAAATCCCTAAAAAAAGTGATAACAACGAAATAAGAAGTCCATAGACAAAGCTGGAACCCACATCCCCGACAACAATATGCCAGGATGAAACGGGGATGGTCAAAAGGCGCTCGTAGGTTCCGGCCTGTCGCTCCCAGGGTGTAATCAGAGGTCCTACAGAAGACGCCGCAAACAAAATCGTCATACCGAGTAAAGCAGGAACCAGTTCGGCAGGGTTTATCGTTCTCCCAATAGAAAAAGCAAGAAACATAAACGAGGGAAACAGCAGTCCGAAAATCAGGACTGGAGGTTTAAGATAGTAAATGCGGGCGTTTTTTTTGGCAATGGCAAGAGAACGCTGCAATGTTATCATAAGATGCAGGTAAACTTCAGCGATCATTCTCTTTTCCCCCGCTTTCGTTTAACTTGCCAGTAACGTCGAGAAAAACATTCTCCAGACTGGGTCGGAGCGTCTGTAAGGATAAAATGTCGACCCCTTCACTGCGGCACAGTTCTGTAATGGAAAAGATTACCTGACCGGGATGCTCCGTATAAAAAATATACTTGTCCCCCTGCTTCTTAAAACGCTTCGTGACGTCTGTTTTCTTAAGCAAATCTGGAGAAATGAACTGGGGTTGAAAGGCAACCTCAACAGTTTGCAGGCTGGTAAAGGTTTTCCGCAGGTTTTCCGGCCGGTCGACGACTATCAGTTCCCCCCGGTTAATAATAGCTACCAGGTCGCAGAGCTGATTGGCTTCTTCGATATTGTGTGTAGTAAGAAAAATTGTTTTCCCCTGCCTGTTATAATCTCTGATCAATTCCCTGATAATTAGGGTACTCTGTACATCCAGGCCTGAAGTTGGTTCGTCCAGAAATAATACCTCCGGGTCGCCCATCAGGGCCATACAGAGAAGAAGCCGCTGCTTCATCCCTTTGGAAAACCCCTTCGCTCTCAGGTGGCGTTTTTCGAAGAGGCCGAATACTTCCAGCATTGCAGCTGCTCGTTCGGCTCGTTTCTTCTTCCCCACGCCGTATACTTCTCCCACAAACATAAGATTCTCCCAGGCGGAGAGATCGACGTAAACATTTGCCATCTCCGGTACAACACCTGCCACTTCCCTAGCCTTCAGCGGCTGCCGGGAAAGGTTGTAGCTTGCTATCTCAACCACTCCCGCATCGGGTTTAGTAACCCCGGTTAAAATGCGTTGGGTGGTGCTTTTCCCTGCTCCATTGGGCCCTAGAAACCCAAAAATAACACCCCTTTCAACTGTAAAACTTATGTTATTTACTGCTACTGTATTGCCATATCTCTTGTAAAGACCGCTCGCTTTTATCACATGCAAGGTTTTCCCTCCCTAGTACCATTCTTTTAGGGGTTTTGAAAATAACGTAGAAGCACTTTAATAAATTCAGGGATCCTGCCTAATTGACACTGGTTATACAGGTCTTTCTCGTATTCGCTGATATTTTTTATACATTGCAGACCTTCCTTAATAATTTCCCCTCCAGGCATCTTTTTACCTGTTTTCACCTCTACCAGACGGGCCAACACTTCCAGCCCATGGGGACTTTCAAGGACAGCAAAAGCGGTAAACAGGCATAATCCCAGATTTTCGGAGCCGATCATGTATCCGTACAGGTATTCCAAATCGCTTATGTTTTCCAATCCTCTTTCCCGATAAGGAAGCCTGACGTCAAAACCGGAAGCTTCCTCCTCGGAGGGGCGGGTTACCAGGTCCTGCACTCCAGGAATATCCGTAAAGAGGTAAGCCAGTCCTCCCGTGGTACTCCCCAGGGCTCTTCCCCGGAGCGAAAGATGTTCTACCTCTTCTACCAGTCGCTCTATCTCAGAGAGATGAGGTGATCTCCCCTCCACCTGA
>JAGVAS010000082.1 GCA_020060185.1 Desulfovibrio sp.
CGGCTTCCATGCCGGCAGGGCCATCTCCAACCTTCGCTTCAACGTGAGCTTTTAGCTTCGCTGCACAAGTCGCTCCGCCAACAGCAAAACGCTGCACAGGGGTATGGGGACACACCCCTGATAAAGCGTCGGGGAATGTCCCCGATAACAATGGCGGGATCTAAACCCGGTCATTTTTATCCATTGTAGTGACCCGTAGGGTCATGGAAGTTTGTATCATCGTCTATTGTTTTTCCTGTTAGAATATGTTAAACTAGACCATACGTTCGATACTTAACCTAAAAGGAGGATAAATGGTAAAGGTGGACCGCTTAAAAAATAGAACGGATCATTACAAACAGCTGGGTAACTTGGAAAATGACACGATTGTGGCAATTTCTACTCCACCGGGGGAGGGCGGTATCGGAATAGTACGTATGAGCGGCCCAGAATCCTTAAATATTGCTTTACAAATCTTTGTAAGCTCCGGTGATAGGGAAAAGACTGCCGGGAAACGACAATTCAATCCGGTTTCTAAAAGGCTGTATTATGGTTATATTCTGGATGAACAGGGAAATGAAATCGACGAAGTATTGTTGAGCTTTATGCAGGCTCCCCATACCTATACACGGGAAGATATTGTAGAAATTAATGCCCATGGCGGCGTTGTACCTTTAAGGAATATTTTAAAGCTGATCATCAGGAAGGGTGCCAGGCTTGCCGAACCGGGGGAGTTTACTAGAAGGGCTTATCTGAACGGGCGAATAGATCTTCTTCAAGCTGAAAGCATTTTATCTATAATAAGAGCTAAAACAGAAAAAGGACTAAAAGCGGCTATACAAAGCCTTAAGGGTGCACTTTCCGGGGAAATACTAAAAATCCGCGATGATGTTGTCAGTATACTCTCCGAAATAGAAGTGGATGTGGATTTTTCCCATGAGGACATAGATTTTGAGGGCGAGCATTACCAAGATATAAAGCGGAGAATCAGGAATTTGAAAGAAAGGATGGATGTTCTTCTGGAAAAAAGAATAAGGGGGAAAATATTACAGGAAGGCTTAAAAACTGTTATTGCAGGCAAACCTAACGTTGGTAAATCCTCCCTCTACAACTATCTTGTCAGGGAAGAAAGGGCTATTGTTACGGAAGTGCCCGGAACCACCCGGGATCTTTTAATTGAATATATTAATATAAAAGGAGTACCTTTAAAACTTATCGATACGGCAGGACTTCGTAAAAACGGTGATAGAGTAGAAAAAATTGGCATGGAATTTTCAAAAAAAGCCATGGAGGAAGCAGATCTGCTCTTGTTTTTACTTGACGCTGCTACGGGTATCACTGCGGAAGATAAATGGATTTACGAGCAAATTCCCCGTGATAACCGGCAAAGCGTCATTGTTATTCTTAACAAAATAGATTTAAAGAGGGAATTAAAAAAAGAAAAGGTGCAGAAAAATTTTCCCTGCAAAATGGTAATAGAGACATCGCTGGTAACGGGGGAAGGTCTTGATCAACTCGAAGAAGCAATTACTGATATGGTCTTCTCCGGTGATCTTCAAGGCGAAGAAGGTGGTTTGTTTCTGGAAGCCAGGCACGGTGAATTAATTTCCCAGGCAATAATGAGCCTGGAAGATGCTATTAAAGCCCTCGAACAAAAATATCCCCTCGACATTGTCAGTATAGATCTCAGGCAGGTGCAACAGTACCTTGGCAACCTGCTTGGGGAAGACACCGGGGAAGCCGTCCTGGATTATATTTTCCAGAGATTTTGTATCGGAAAATAGGATAGATAAAATTAATGAACTGGTGAAATTATTATGCCGGAAGAAAATGAATTAAAAATAAGTGATATTTTAACAGAAGCTGCTTCCTGGGGTATTGTTCTGCAGGAGGAACAGGCCTGTCTTTTACAAAATTATTATAAACTTCTTTTAACAGAAAATAGAAAATATAATTTAACCCGGATTCTCGACCCAATGGCTGTACTGGAAGAGCATTTTTTAGACTCTCTAGCCGGGCTTAGGAGAGGAATGGCAAAAACGGGTAATGACTTGTTGGACCTGGGAAGCGGGGCCGGTTTCCCCGGCCTGCCACTTAAAATATATCTCCCTCATCTAAAGCTTTTTTTACTGGATGCATCAGGCAAAAAGATTTCATTTTTGAGATTACTGCTTAAGGAACTGCAACTTGATGGCATAACCTTAATGCAACAAAGGGCTGAAGACCTGGGAAGGGGTAAAGGAAGGGAAAAATTTTCCTGGGTTACTGCCAGGGCTATTGCTCCACTCGCAGTGC
Organism: Desulfovibrio sp.; assembly: GCA_020060185.1. Classification (GTDB taxonomy): domain Bacteria; phylum Bacillota; class Dethiobacteria; order DTU022; family UBA8154; genus UBA9862. The sequence goes on from JAGVAS010000082.1 coordinate 2,275, forward strand.
TGCTAGAGCTTGCCTTACCGCTGGTTAAAAAAGACGGTTATTTTTGGGCATTTAAAGGACCGGCGTATTTTAAGGAGCTAAATGAAGCAGAGGAAATATTAATGCACTGCGGGGGACGGCTAGTTGAAACTATCTCCTACCAGTTGCCACGAGGACAAAAAAGCAGGAACATTTTAATATTTCAGAAGGAAGCAAAAACAAAAGATCGCTTTCCTAGGAAGGCTGGAATTCCACAGAAAAGGCCTATAATTAAAAAAAATAATTGAGAAGCAGGAATAAAAAACCTTATGTCGAATAATTACAGCAAATTATAAAAAAACAACAATAAAAAGAATTATGAAGTTGTCCAGGGTAAAAAAGGCTAAAAATAGATATGTTGTGACCCGGTAGGGTCATGTATCAGTTAAAGTAAGTATTTGTGGAATGGATGAAAATGGCCGGGTTTAGATCCTGCCATTGTTATCGGGGACATTCCCCGACGCTTTATCAGGGGTGTGTCCCCATACCTCTGTGCAGCGTTTTGCTGTTGGCGGATTGACTTGTGAAGCGAAGAAACAACATGTCTTTTGTTCATATGAGTCACTGTGAAAAATGATAAATCGAGGGGTGACGCTGATGAAAGAGCACTGGGGAAAGAAACTTAGGTTAGAACGAAAAGATGATGTAAAAGAAGAAATAAGAAAGGTAGACATGAAAATAATTCGTGCTAATCCATATCAACCAAGAAAAACTTTTGAAAAGGAGAAGATTCAGGAACTTGCTCAATCTATTAAGACATACGGTTTACTCCAACCAGTGATCATAGCGCCTGATGGTGATGGTTACCGCATAGTTGCCGGTGAGCGCCGTTTTCTGGCCTGTGATGCGCTGGGTTGGACTCAAATCCCGGCTATAATCAGGGAATACCAGGGAAGTTCCATGGCGGCAGTAGCACTTATCGAAAACCTGCAAAGGGAAGATCTGGATTTTATAGAAGAGGCGCAGGGCTATAAGAGACTTATCGATGAATTTGAATTAACACAGGAGGTTTTGGCCCAGAGGTTGGGTAAAAGCCAATCTACCATTGCTAATAAATTACGTTTGTTAAAGTTACCGGATAGCATCAAGGAGATAATTAAAGAGGGAAAACTTACAGAAAGGCATGCGAGAGCACTATTAAAACTTAATTCTGCTGAAAAACAACATGAGGCGGTTAAAATTATGCTCGAAATGGATTTAAACGTTAAAGAAGCCGAGGAACTTGTTCAGGAACTTAATAAAAAAGAAATTAAAGAACATAAAAATACAGGTTTGCAGCGAAAAGTCGTAATTAGAGATTTAAGGATATTTTTAAATACTATCAGGCAGGCAATTAATATTATTCGCAGGGCCGGCTTAAATCCCCAGGTTGATGAAATGGACGATGAACGTTTCTTTGAGATCCGTATTCGCTTGCCTAAGAAAGAAAAGGTTGTTTAAAAAAAATCCTATGCTAACACCCATGATCCTATTGCATAAAGAAAATTGCCGGGAGAATAGTTTAAAAATCCCGGTTTTTTGTTTTTCCTTTTACTTTCATGGAAGGAACTATTTTCATAATTCACGAATATATAGAGGAAAAAATAAATGATAGTGTACAAGTGGAAAAATGAGGTGAAGAAATGAAAGGTGTTATTGCCATCGCCAATCAAAAAGGCGGCGTAGGAAAAACGACTACCGCTGTTAATTTAAGTGCATGCCTGGCCAACCTGGGGCATAGAGTTTTGCTGTTGGATATAGATCCACAGGGAAATGCCACCAGCGGAATCGGCATTGATAAAAAGGTTATAAAAACATGTATTTATGACGCGCTGATTAATGAAATACCTGTAGAAAAGGTTATTTACCAGAGCAAGCAGCAAAAACTTTTTGTCATACCGGCCACGATTCAACTTGCCGGTGCCGAAATAGAGTTGGTTTCTACAATATCCCGCGAAGTAAGGTTACGGAGGGTAATTGAACCTGTTAAAAACAATTATAAATTTGTTATTATTGACTGCCCCCCTTCATTAGGTTTGCTTACTTTAAATGCTTTAACAGCTGCTGATTATATTTTAGTTCCAATCCAGTGCGAATATTATGCCCTGGAGGGTCTGGGACAACTAGTTAATACTGTTAATTTAGTAAAAAAGCATTTAAACGGCGGTTTGAAAATAGGCGGAGTTCTTTTAACGATGTATGATAACAGGACTAACCTTTCCTCTCAAGTTGCCGGGGAAGTACGCAATTATTTCGGGGATTTGGTTTTTGATTCCGTCGTTCCAAGAAATGTAAGGTTAAGTGAAGCGCCCAGTTATGGTGAATCTATCATTGACTACGATCCTCGCAGTAAAGGTGCGGAAGTATATAAAAATCTGGCGGAGGAGGTACTCTTGCGATGAACAAGCAGAGATTGGGAAAAGGATTGGGAGCTTTGATACCTGAATTTAAAAATGAAAGTATCGATTTAAAAGATCCGGGGATAACCGAAATACCACTGGAAAAAATAAAGCCCAATCCGCAACAGCCACGAAAAGATTTTTCTAAAGAAAAATTAACAGAACTGGCTGACACTATAAAAACATATGGTGTAATTCAACCAGTACTTTTGCAGAAAGAAAAAGAAAACTATATTTTAGTTGCTGGAGAAAGAAGATATAGGGCGGCACAGCTTGCCGGGTTAAAAACAATTCCGGCAATAATCAAGGAATATAATTCAAAGGAACTAATTGAAATTGCCCTTGTAGAAAATTTGCAAAGAGAGGATCTTAATCCCATAGAAGAAGCCAGCGCTTATAAAAGACTGCTAGAGGAATTTGGTTTCATTCAGGAAGAGCTATCCAAAAAAATCGGACGTAGCCGCTCGGCAATTGCAAACTCATTAAGGCTTTTATCCCTGGATGATGAAATTAAAAAATATCTGGCTGAAGGAAAATTAACTCCCGGCCAGGTCAGGCCTTTGCTTTCACTGGGCAGTACGGAACAACGTTATCTTGCTTTAAAAATTATAAACAACAAGTTAACTGCAAGGCAGGTAGAAAACCTGGTAAAAAATCTTAAAAGAAAAAATGTGCCAGAACAAGATCTAGGAGAAGAACAGGTAGAACAAAAAAAACTACAGCACTTATTTATTAAAGATCTAGAAGAAAAACTAAGAAAAGTATACGGAACTAAAGTAAATATTAAAATAGATTCAAAGGAAGGGAAAATTGAATTGTATTTTTATGGGGATGAAGATCTTGAAAGACTAATAGAAATATTGTTGAAAGAAGTTGAAAGTTGATGTTTCACGTGAAACATTTGCAGAATTAAACACGCCGGATGGCCTCCCCATTATTTTTATTATGTTATTTTTCTATATTTTTTTATAATAAGAAGGAAAATTGAAAGTTATGGCGAATCTATTATTTCGTCTCCTTTTCACCTTCAAAGGGGTTGGCAAATAGGAGGAAAAGCCCTATGCAGCTTAGAAAGAAAAAGCGATTTTTCACCATAATGATTATCCCCCATACCGAAGAATCAATAGTCAGTATTCGTATCCCCTTATACCTCTTCCAGACCCTGAGCATTATTCTTCTGATTAGCCTGCTTTTTTCTTTTGTTTGGATTAAATCCTATCAGCAATTAAAGGGGGAAGCAGCAGAAATTTCTCAGCTGCGGGGGGAAAACCGTAATTTAAATGAGCATATAGACCTGCTCGCCCGGGAAACAGAGGAATTAATTCGAAAAGTGGAACAGATGGATGAACTAAGCAGGGAAATTTGCAATTTAATGGAGTTGCCTCCTCCTGAAAAAAAGAGTGATTCCTATCCCATTCGCTTAGTTTACAATGAGAATATACGGGCATTACCAAGCCGCGGAGAAAATCAGGTTATTGAACGGACTGCTTTAAATATTTCCTACCTACAGGTTTCCATACCTGAAAAAAACGGGGAACTCCTTCAGTTAAAAGAAGATGTTGAGGAATACCAGAAACAAATGGCGGCAACCCCTTCCATCTGGCCTGCCAGGGGGAGAGTAACTTCGGAATTCGGACCCCGCCTTTCACCTGTTACGAGGAGAAGAGAGTTTCATTTTGGAATAGACATAGCGGGCCAGAGGGGTATACCTATTTTAGCTGCGGCAGATGGCAAAGTTGTATTTGCGGCGTATCGCCGGGGATTCGGTAATACAATTATTATAAATCATGGCTATAGTTTAAGCACTCTTTATGCCCATCTAAAAAGTTTTAACGTGCCAGCCGGCAGTGAAGTAAAAAAGGGGCAGGTTATAGGCTATATGGGAAGCACGGGTTACAGCACCGGCGCTCATTTACATTATGAAGTTCATAAGAAAGGCATTGCCGTTAACCCCAGAGGTTATTTACCTTGATCAGGAAGGGAGAAAGAAGTGTTCAAGAATAAGAAATCTTTTGAAGCAAAAAAAATCGATACGTTAATTGGAAAAGAAACGTCGATGACAGGCAGGTTGGAAGCGAGGGGCATTATACGTATAGACGGTAATTATGAAGGAGAAATTTATACGCAGAGCGATATCATTGTGGGAGAAAATGCGGTGATCAAAGCCCGGGTAAAATGCCATAACATTACCCTTGCAGGCAGGCTGGAAGGAAATACCAATGTAGAAAATAAACTTGATATTCGCGCCAGTGGCGTTTTAATAGGGAATGTTTCGGCAGCAGTTCTATCCGTAGAGGAAGGTGCATTTTTTACCGGGAATTGCCAAATGGAATTAAAAGAAAAAAATCAGACGGAAAAAAAGCCGGTTAGAATTTTAGAGAGAAAAGCTCTAAAAAAAGCAGAAGCTGCTCCAGAAGTTAATAAATAAAGAGTACACATTTTAACGGTGTCCTTCCAGTTTTGAATTACCTCTCAGAAAGCCAGTCTGTCATAGAAATAGCCAGGAATATACCCCAACCAATAAAACGAGCCAGGGGAAATACTATACCCAGGCGCGTGCTCTGTAAAACCATTAACTCCATAAATCCTCCAACGTTTACTATGCCGGTAATATAAACATCTCCAACGGGAGGAATCCTTTTTTTTACGGCAGCACCAGGCTTAAGGCTTCCTCTGCCCACTTCTAGACACCCTATTTTGTCTTTTTGTCCCAAACAGGCATCAACAGCCAGAACAGCAGCGGAGTCGTATTTTTCCTCTATAGATAATCTTGTTTCTTTAAGGTTGAGGGCGTGGACAGGTTGAGAAAGGGTTCCCAGGATGACAGCATGGCGCGGGTGCAGGTCTTCCAGCATGCTCCCGACCAGGGGACCGAGTGAATCCCCGGTAGAGCGGTCGCTGCCGATACAGAGAATTACAAGTTTAGAAGAATTATTAGCCAATTCATTTAATAACCTGGCTAAAACATCGACAAACGTGCTCAAGGCCGCAGGCTCATGAGGATTTATAGTTGTTAAGGGGGAACTGGAAGGTATAATATTAGTTTGTGTGGTTGAAGAATACATATATAAACCAAACACCCCTTTTTAAATAAACAGGAATACTTATTACTTTTTCAGTATGGGCTCTGAAGGGGAAAAATATGTGTATTTATGGCAGGATTTTACGAAGAAGCGGAGAAAATATTAAGCGGAGAAAATATTATGTTAAAGGATCAGGATTTTAAAAAGCCATTTCACCTGTAGTTATGGAAAAAAATCGTTACGGAGAACCTCGAAATAATCAAGGAGGGAAATTAAAGATGCATGTAATTATAATGGGACCTCCTGGTGCCGGTAAAGGTACACAGGCGGAAAGATTGATGAAAGATTTTGCTTTGCTCCATATTTCTACCGGAGAAATTTTCCGTAATGCTGTAAAAGAAGGAACAGAGATGGGTAAGAAAGCAAAAGAATATATGGATAAAGGACTTCTTGTTCCCGATGAAATTGTCGTAGGTATCGTCAAAGAAAGATTATCCAGGCCGGACTGCAAAGGAGGCGTCCTTTTAGACGGTTTTCCCCGGACCGTTGAACAGGCCGAGGCTCTGGATGAAGTAATGCAGGATCTTAATGTGAAAATTGATGCCGTTATCAGCGTTGATGTAAATGAAGATGAGCTTATAAGCCGGCTTACCGGGAGAAGGGTCTGCCGTAATTGCGGCGCTACCTATCATCTTAAGTTTAACCCTCCCAAGGTGCGCAATATTTGTGATCATTGCAGCGGAGAACTTTACCAAAGAAGCGATGATACCATTGATACCGTGAAGGAAAGACTTACTGTCTACAATAAACAAACCTTGCCCATGATCGAATATTACCGGTGCAAGAACCTGTTTGTAAGTATAGATGGTTCACAATCCATAAGCCAGGTTTATTCTGATATAAGTGCCCATTTAAAAAAGATAAAAGAGCAGTGATGAATTTTTAAGGAGACTTTTTATGGATAGTTTTAAAGAGTTGTTACGGCCATTACCGGTACTAGCGCAGAATTTGCTGATCCAGTGGGGCGGGGTTATTCTCCGCCTCATTCTTATCATTATTTTAGCCAAGCTGGTACTTCGCTTTGGCTATTCCCTTATAGACAGGATATTCAAGGATAAGAATAATATCATTACCCTGGGGAATAAGTCCGAAACATTCAGCGGGTTATTTAAAAGCCTGCTGCGCTACCTGATTATTTTCGTCTCGATATTAATGATTTTAAGAGAATTTGTGGATATTACCCCTATTCTAGCCGGAGCAGGTATCGCCGGTCTCGCCGTAGGTTTTGGAGCGCAGAGCCTGGTAAAGGATATAATTACGGGCTTCTTCGTTATAATTGAGGATCAATTTTCTGTTGGGGATCATGTGACCATTGACTCATACAGCGGTATTGTGGAACATGTAGGTTTAAGGGTGACAAAAGTGAGAGATTTTGGAGGACAATTGCACATTTTCCCCAATAGCAGGATTGAGATAATTACCAACCATAGCCAGGGTCCCCAGAGGGCCCTGGTAGATATTCCCGTTACCTATGAAGAAAATGTTGACCATGTCCTGGAAGCTTTAAGGGAGATATGCGAAAAATTTTCCCGGGAATATCCTGCAGTCAGGGAAGGGCCGGAAGTCCTGGGAGTGGTAAATCTGGGTGACTCCGAGGTGGTAGTCAGGATTATCGCTAAAACAGAACCCATGCAGCAATGGTATATTGAAAGGGAGCTGCGCAGGGTAATTAAAAATCACTTTGAACAAACAGGTATTGAAATCCCTTACCCCCGAAGAGTTTTATTAATGCGCAGCGAAAAAACAGGCAAAGGTATCCCCCCTGAAGGCGTTAAAAATGGAGAATAGAGTGGCAGTTGCCATAAGGGAGATTGTGTGTATGTATAAAATCGGGCAAATAGTTAGAATGAGAAAAACCCACCCTTGTGGTGGGGAACTCTGGCGGGTTATCAGGATTGGAATGGATTTTCGCATTAAATGTTTGAAATGCGGCAGGAGCGTACTTTTACCCCGGCAAAGATTCGAACGTAAAGTCAAAGAGATTGTTCAGGAGCCAGAAGAATAAGTATGTAAAAGGAGATCGGGGTTCATGGGCTTTAAATGCGGGCTGGTAGGCCTGCCAAATGTGGGCAAATCCACGCTTTTTACAGCTCTTTCCAGTTTGCCGGTGGAGAGGGCCAAGTTCCCCTTTTCTACTGTAGAACCTAACAGGGCCATTGTTCCCGTTAAGGATGAACGCCTTTTAAAAGTTGCCGGATTGATCTCTTCACAAGAAATAACCCCGGCTACATTAAATATTGTTGATATCGCCGGACTGATAAAAGGAGCGAGCAAAGGTGAAGGCCTGGGAAACCGGTTTTTGGCGCATATAAGGGAAATGGATCTCTTGCTTCACGTGGTGAGGGGTTTTAGCTCACCCGACGTTCCCCATATATCCGGAGAGACTGATGCCGCCAGGGATATTGAGATCGTAAAATTAGAACTGATTTTAGCGGATCTTTCTTTTCTGGAAAAAAGGCTGGAAAAAGTACATCGTACTGCTAAAGGCGGTTCCAGGGAAGTTCTGGAAGAAAAAGAACTCCTGGTTAAATTATACGATCACCTTAACACAGGAAGAACGGCAAGGAGTTTTTCAGGCAGCGACAATGAAAAAGCAATCATTGAAAACCTGCAATTGTTAACATCTAAACCAGTTATTTATGTCGTAAATATTGGTGAGGAAGAACTGGCTAAAAAAGAACCTGAAACAGTCAAGGCTGTCAGGATGCTGGCTGAAGCAGAAGGTGCCCCCGTTATCAGCATTTGTGCCTTCCTGGAAGGTGAGCTGGAAGAAATGCCCGAAGAAGAGAGAAATTTTTATATGGAAGAATACGGGCTCCAGGAAATGGGTTTAAACAGGCTTATAAAGCTGGGCTATGATTTCCTGGGCCTTATCACTTTTTTTACCATCAAGGGGAAAGAAGCCAGGGCCTGGGCTGTCAAAAAAGGGACTACTGCCCGGAAAGGTGCAGGTAAAGTACATGGTGACATGGAAAGGGGTTTTATAGCCGCGGAAGTAATCTTTTGGGAGGAGCTGCTAAACGCAGGCTCCCTGGCAGCGGCGAAAGAAAAAGGTATCTTAAGGCTGGAAGGAAGAGAATATGTATTAAAAGACGGGGATATAGTCTTTTTTCGCTTTAAAGTATAATATGAAAATGGAGCAGCGTTTGCTGAGGCTTAAGCTCCGAGTTCCGCTTAAGAAAGCTCTACGTTTCAGCTTGAGTCTACGATGACCTCCCCGGGAGAGCTCGCATCCTACTCACCTCCCGGCTGCCGGCTTCCATGCCGGCAGGGCCATCTCCAACCTTCGCTTCAACGTGAGCTTTTAGCTTCGCTGCACAAGTCGC
>JAGVAS010000114.1 GCA_020060185.1 Desulfovibrio sp.
AAAAGAATTTGCAGGGGATGAAATTCAACAGTTAGGAAATATTTTTAACAAAATGATGGAGAGCTTGCAGGCAAACTGGAAGAGAAACCAGGAATTACAAGAAAAACTGGAAGAGAAAGAAAAAATGCGTCTTCACCTGCTAAAAAAAATCATTGTTACCCAGGAGGAAGAGAGAAAAAGGATTTCACGGGAACTTCACGATGAAACCAGCCAGTCTTTAACAAGTTTAATGTTGGGACTTAAACTTATCCATGAAGCAAACGATATTAATGAAGTACGAAAACTGGCCACTAATTTTCGGGAGATTATCTATAAAACTTTAGAGGAAATTCAATGGCTTTCTTATGAGCTCAGGCCAAGTACTCTTGATGACCTGGGGTTAGAAGCAGCATTAAAGCGATATATAAAAGAGCTTTCCCGGCATGCTGATATTAACATTAAATATGAATTACATCACTGTAAAAATATACGCTTAATTTCTGTTATTGAGACAACGGTATACAGGGTAGTACAGGAAGCTCTTACCAATGTAATAAGGCATGCCGAAGCACAAAATGTTAAGGTTTCACTTAAATGTGACGACAAGAATATGGAAGCAATTGTAGAAGACGATGGCAAGGGATTTGATTTTGCTGCATTACAAAAAGAGCAACAGACCCTTGGACTTTTTGGTATGACGGAAAGAGCGACACTGGTAGGGGGTGAACTGATCATTGATACTGAATCGGGAAAAGGCACCAGGGTAATATTAAGAATCCCCCTGGAAGAAATAGCAGAATTAAGCAGCTGATTAGCCCGGACAAATTAATATTCCTTTAAACCTTTAATTTACTTTTTTAGTAATACTGTTAAAGTAGTAGGAAGCGTTTCTTTTGTCACCCAGAAGATCGTACAGTACCCCCATTTCAAATAAAATTTTCGGCTCCGTTGGATTTAAGGAAAGAGCTTTTTTAAAGTTTTGCAGGGCTTTGATGAACTCTCCAGCCAGGGTATAAGCTCTGCCAAGACAGTAGCAAACTTCCCAGTCATAAGGCATAGCTGCTTTTACCTTTTCAAAAGCTTCAATGGACTCCCTGTATTTTCGCAGGTTGAAATATATGGCTCCCATATTGAAATAACCTATATAGAAGGAAGGATTTTCCTCAACAGATAAAATAAATTCACGTAAGGCTTCCTCGTACTGTTTTTCATTGGCGTAAATGTTGCCAATAGCGTTGTAAATAAAGGCATTGAGGTGAGGGTCGCGGCTTAAGGCCTTAACCAGCCTTAACTTGCTCAGGGCTTGATTGTACAGACCTTTTTGGCTGTAAGCCAGACCTAGGCAAAAATGACCAAAGATAAAGTTTGGTTCCAACCTTATTACTTTTTCAAACTCGTTGATTGCTTCTTCCAGCATGGCAAGATCCCAAAAACCAAGTCCTTTTCGGAAAGAATCTATTCCCTGTTCGCTTTCCAGTTTTAAGAATAATTGCTTGCCGGTGATTTCGTTTCCGGAGGTAAAACAGTCCACTGAAGTTGGAAAGTCTATGTTTTTTTCATTTTTAAATTCTATATCCTGCAGAAAGCCATCCGGCAGGACATCGGGAAGGTTAAAATTATATTTTTTCTGTAATTCATTAACTTTTTCTTCAAAATACAACCAGTACTTTACGCATTGATCCATGATGTTGCGTAAATTTAACAGGCTATTAATAAGCCTTTCTTTTTCCTTATCATCAGGGTTGTTTTTTAGGTTTTCTTCAATTTCATGCATGGAATCAAGGATTATTTCAAAACCTTGGAAGAACATGACTTGACCTCCTTATTGAAAATGTTATAATAAGGGCATTGGCATTCCTTTTTTGTTATACTCTATGTTTAATTATTTATACATTTACATTATCTTGTAGCGGAAAATTTTTCAGCGCATAAAGAGTTGACGCTAAAATAAAAATAGGTTATACTAATAAATGCACTGCCAAAAAGAAAAGTGCATGCCGGCGTAGCTCAACAGGCTAGAGCGGCTGATTTGTAATCAGCAGGTTGCGGGTTCGAGTCCCACCGTCGGCTCCATTTAACGCATGGAGAGGTACCCAAGTCCGGCCAAAGGGGGCAGACTGTAAATCTGCTGGCTGACGCCTTCACTGGTTCAAATCCAGTCCTCTCCACCATTATATTTTAAAAGGGGGGCTTTGCTCCCCCAATATGGGCCATTAGCTCAGTTGGCAGAGCACCTGACTTTTAATCAGGGTGTCCCAGGTTCGAATCCTGGATGGCTCACCATATTATATGCGAGAGTGGCGGAAAGGCAGACGCGCCAGGTTCAGGACCTGGTGGGAGCGATCCCGTGGGGGTTCAAATCCCTTCTCTCGCACCAATATTATTAAGAAAGCTCCTGGTAGATCCGGGGGTTTTTTTATTGGCTTTCTTTTAACGGCTGCTACGGTCATTTTTATACTAACCGCCACGACCCTGACGGTCACAACAACGGATGAAAATAACCGGGTTTTTTCGATACCGCCATTGTTCCATAGACGCAGCGCTATTTTCACACTAACAAAAATTACTATTAATATTCTGGCGGTGTAGTTCAATAATATAATCAGAAACTATTTTACAATAAAGAGGTGAGATTTATGCATCATGACAGGGTGGTAGTTAACCCGGAAGTCCCCAGGAGAGGGAATGAAGTATCTATTAACTATAGGGGCATTTTATTTGAGAACGGTGCTGATGCTCTTTGGGTACACTATGGTTTTGACGGCTGGAACAATGTAAGCGATTTGCAGATGCAAAAACAGTGGGATGGTTTTCACTGTAAAATTAAGGCTGAGGGGAAAAAAGATCTTAACTTATGTTTCAAGGACAGTGCTGACCACTGGGATAACAACATGGGAGTAAACTGGAATTACCCGATCAAGTAGGATCATTATTTTTTTTGATCTCTGAAAAAAAGGCCTTTTTGAAGGCCTTTTTTTCACATTAATTAAAGGGAAAAAAGGAAATAGCAGGAATTGCCTTAAAGTTTCTCGAAATATCATTTAAGGTTTCTACAGGAAAGGATGATTTTTTTGACTTTAATAAGAGACAAAAGCCTGGCTCCCCAGGGCCTGGAAAAAATTAAATGGGTACAGGAACACATGCCTGTCCTCAAGGAACTGCAGAGGAATTTCGGGGAAAGCAAACCCTTTAAAGGCCTTAATATTGCCGTCTGTATCCACCTTGAAGCCAAAACGGCATTTATGGCTTTAGTGCTGAAAGAAGCCGGTGCTAAAGTTGTTATCACAGGCAGCAATCCTCTTTCTACCCAGGATGATGTAGCTGCGGCTCTAGTGCACGAGGGAATAGAAGTTTACGCCTGGTATAATGCTTCTCCGGAGGAGTACGTAGAACATCTGTATTTAACAGCAGCTAAAGAGCCCCACCTGATTATTGACGACGGAGGAGATCTGGTTTCACTCCTGCATAAAAGTTTCCAAAATCATATTCCCCAGGTCATTGGCGGTGCGGAAGAGACCACAACAGGGCTAATCAGGTTACGAGCGATGGAAAAGAAAAAAGTCCTGGGCTTTCCTATGATTGCCGTTAACGATGCTCAATGTAAACATCTTTTTGATAACCGTTATGGGACAGGCCAGTCCGTTTGGGACGGTATCATGCGCTCTACCAATTTAATTGTAGCTGGAAAAAATGTTGTTATAGCAGGGTACGGATGGTGCGGTAAAGGAGTGGCTATGAGAGCTAAAGGCCTTGGTGCAAAGGTTACTGTCTGCGAAATAGACCCCGTTAAAGCATTGGAAGCTCATATGGATGGGTTCCAGGTTATGCCCCTGATTGAAGCTGCTTCCGGGGGGGACATTTTTATAACGGTGACAGGATGTAGCAAGGTTTTAACGGAAGAACATTTTGCGGTCATGAAAGACAAGGTGATACTGGCCAATGCTGGCCATTTTGACATTGAAATTGATAAGCAGTCGCTGGCATTATTAACGGATGGTCCCCGGAGAGTTCGAAAAAATGTGGATGCATATCTCTTTAACGATGGACGGCGTATCTACTTGCTCGGTGAAGGACGGCTGGTTAACCTGGCGGCTGCTGATGGCCACCCGGCTGAAATAATGGATATGTCTTTTTCCCTTCAGATCCTGGCCTTGAAATATCTTTTGCAAAATCATGGTTTACTAGAAAAGAAAGTTTTACCTTTACCTCCGGAATTGGACCGGGATGTTGCCTGGTTAAAACTCAAGGGGATGGGTATAAGCATTGATTCGCTTACCGTAGAGCAAAAAGGCTACCTGGAAAGCTGGGAACTTGATATTAATTAACAGTATTTCCCATGAAAAAAAGGAGGGAAGAGCCTGGTTTTTACCCAGGATTAAGTGTTATGAAAATTGAACTGGCGATTATCGGTGGAACAGGATTTTACCACCCCAAGATAATGAATAATATCTATGAAATAAAAATCAAAACCGAATATGGGGAAGTGCAACTAGCAGTCGGTACTTTTAATGATGTTTATATTGCTTTTTTGGCACGTCATGGAGGACGCCACCAGTTACCCCCTCACCGTGTAAATTACCGGGCTAATATTGCCGCCTTAAAAGAACTTGGAGTTAAGCGGGTTTTGGCTTCTACAGCAGTGGGTTCTTTACAAAAAGATCTTTTCCCGGGGTCGCTGGTAATTATAGATCAATTTATCGATTTTACAAAGCATCGTGAGCATTCTTTTTATAACGGAGAGAACGCAGGCGGTGTTGTCCATACTGATTTTACCGATCCATACTGTCCTCAGCTAAGAAAATCGTTAAAAAATGTTATGATTAAAAAGGGAATAGTTTTTGCAGATAGAGGCACTTATATCTGTACAGAAGGCCCTCGTTATGAAACACCGGCGGAAATAAAAGCTTTTGCCCTCTGGGGAGCCGATGTAGTGGGAATGACTAATGTACCGGAAGTAACTCTTGCCCGTGAAGCCGGGTTATGCTATGCAAACCTCTCTTTAGTAACAAATTTTGCCGCCGGAATATCTCCTCATGCCCTTACACACCAGGAGGTAGTGGAGGTAATGAGAGAAAAAATAAATTTAATTCGGGAAATATTTATGGAAACCATGTTTTCCATGCCCCAGGATAGAGAATGCCATTGCTTTATAAAAGAAGACTATACTTTGGGCCAGTAAACAACAGGAGGGGTTTTTATTCATGGAAGGTATTTATCCTATTATCTGGGATGGAACTTCTCTAAAATTGCTCGATCAGCGGCTTTTACCGGAGGTAGAACGCTATGTTGAATGTCAGACTCTTGAAGATGTAAAAGAATGCATTAAAAAAATGGTCGTCAGAGGAGCACCGGCTCTAGGAGTGACGGCTGCCTTCGGTTTAATTCTGGCTGCTCAAAAGTTTATCGGGGATTTTACCCAGCTTGAGGAGGAGCAAGAAGCTTTTTCGTTTCCTGAATTTCAGGCTAAACTTGAGTCCGCAGGCAATACTCTTAAGGAAACACGTCCTACTGCAGTCAATCTCTCCTGGGGAGTGGAAAGAATTTTAAATAAAAGCCGGAGCTTAAAAGAAGCTTTGCCTTCTTTAATAATCAAGGAACTGGAACAGGAAGCCAACGCAATTTTTGATGAAGATATTTCTGTTAATAAAAAAATTGGAGAGTGGGGAGCTAAACTGATTGGAGATAATTACACCATATTAACACACTGTAACGCCGGCGCCCTGGCCACAGCGGGATATGGAACAGCACTGGGTGTTATTAGACGCGCTTTTTACCAGGGGAAAAAAATAATGGTTTATGTTGATGAAACAAGGCCCTTTTTACAGGGTTCCCGCCTTACGGCTTGGGAACTGCAAAAAGAGGGAATTCCTCTTTCTTTAATAGTAGACGGTGCGGCTGGATACCATATACATAAAGGAGATGTGAACTGTATAATTGTCGGTGCAGACCGTATTGCTGCAAACGGGGATGTGGCCAATAAGATAGGTACATACACCCTTGCTGTCCTGGCCAAAGAGAACAATGTACCCTTTTATGTTGCGGCACCTCTTTCCACGATTGATATGTCTGTTAATTCCGGTAAAGAAATAGTTGTGGAAGAAAGAGATCCGGAAGAAATAACAAACTTGCGTGGATTACCTCTTTCTCCCCCGGGAATAAACGCAAAAAACCCCGCCTTTGATATCACTCCGGCCAATTTAGTTACTGCATTAATTACAGAATGTGGTATACTTAACTTTCCTAACGAAGAAAAGATGAAACAACTTGTGCAAAAGAGGAGGTAAACTTTTTTGAATCTAGTAGAAAAGGTTAAGGAAGAGGTTGTAAATATTGCTCATACCATTTACAAGGAGGCGCTAGTTTTTGAAACATGGGGAAACGTCAGCAGCAGGCCGACGGAAAGCCAGGTGGTAATAACGCCCAGCGGCATTCCTTATGAAAATTTACACTTTGTAGATATGGTTGTGGTTGATATTGACGGTGAAGTAGAACAGGGAAGGTGGAAACCCTCAACGGAACTGCCTCTCCACCTGGCTGTATATAAAGCACGAAAGGATATTAAGGCGATTATCCACACGCATAGCATTTTTGCCACTGCCTTTGCCGTAAGCAGGCAGGATATTCCTGTAGTTATTGAGGATCTGGCCCAGGTTGTTGGAGGACCAGTCCGAGTAGCAGATTATGCCCAACCAGGGAGCAACGAACTGGCCTTAAACGCTGTAAAAGCGCTTGGACAGGAGGGCAATGCCGTACTCCTGGCCAACCATGGATTAGTTGTGCTGGGAAAGGATCTTTCGACAGCCCTGCAAAGGTGCAGGGTTATCGAAAGAAATGCCCAAATTATCGTGTGGTCTAAGCTTTTGGGCTCATCATTTATTTTAGAACCTGAAGAAGTTTCCCTGCTAAGAAAAAAATATTTGTTCGATTACGGTCAAAAAGAGCAGGGAATCAAAAACGAAACTGTTTAAGGGAGTGAAACTTAAGTGCCGGAGAAAATACTGGTTCAGGCAGATTACATACTGGCATGGAATGAATACTTCGAAATTATTATTCAAGGAGAAATTGTAATTGAAGACAGCAATATAACTTACCAGGGACCCCGTCAGGAACGCTCCCTGGAAAGCTTTTCCAGGGTCATAAGCGGAGACCTGGTGATGCCCGGTTTTGTAAATGCCCATACCCATGCCGCTATGACTCTATTCAGGGGTTATGCTGACGATATACCCCTGATGGAATGGCTGGAAAAGAAAATCTGGCCTGTGGAAGCCAGGTTAAAAAAAGAAGATATTTACTGGGGAACGTTACTGGCTATTTGTGAAATGATTAAAGGAGGCACCACCTGCTTTGCCGATATGTACTTTCATATGGAAGAAGTAGCCAGGGCCTGTTGGGAAAGTGGGATCAGGGCTTCTCTGGCCCAGGGCCTTATTGGGTTGGACAAAATAAAAGGTATGACCGGTCTAAAGGAAAGCAAGAGCCTGATTCAAAACTGGCACAGAAAAGGTGATGGGAGAATAACAATAATGCTGGGACCCCATGCTTCCTATACCTGTCCTCCGGCTTACCTGCAAAAGGTTATGAAAATGGCGGAACAGCTTGATGTCCCCATACATATCCACCTGGCTGAAACCCGTGGAGAAGTGGAAGAGTGCCTCAAAGTTTACGGCAAAACTCCTGTAAACCTGGTAAATGATCTCGGTTTGTTTGAACATGACATCTTGGCAGCTCACTGTGTGCATCTTTCTCCCGGAGAAATAGACCTTCTTGCTGAAAAAGAAGTTGCTATCGCCCATAATCCGGGAAGTAATTTAAAGCTGGGTTCGGGTGTAGCACCCTTGATAGATTTGTTAAAAAAGGATGCCCTGGTATCCCTTGGAACTGATGGTGCTGCCAGCAATAATAATCTGGATATGGTGGAAGAAATGAGGTTGGCAGCTCTGTTACAAAAAGGACTAGGTGAAGATGCTAGAGCGATACCGGCACAGACTGCTTTAAAAATGGCTACTTTAAACGGGTCGGGGGCACTTTTCCTGGATGAAGAAGTGGGAACACTCCGAAAGGGCTCGAAAGCGGATCTGATTATAATGCAATTAAAAAAACCACACCTGTTTCCCCTGCATAACCTCCTGGCCCATCTAGTATATAGTGCCGGGTCTTCAGATGTGGATTTAGTTATGGTTAATGGAAAAGTGTTAATGGAGAAAAGAAAATTGTTAACAATAGACGAAGAAAGAGTACTTTTCGAGACGCAAAAAAGAGCCTTAGAGCTTGTTAAAGGTTAAATTAAGAAAGGAATTTTAATATTTGTAAAAAGACACAGCTTCTCTTAGAGTTTTTAGCTTCTTTTTACCCGGAGGGATTTTAATTTGATTGTTTTGTTGACTAACGATGACGGTATCTATGCCGAAGGTATTCAAATACTGAGTGATACATTATTACAGGATGAAAATGTTGAAATTTATATTGTCGCTCCGGATCATGAACGCAGCGCCACAGGTCATGCTATTACCATGCACCGTCCTTTGAGAGCTGAGGAAGTAAAATTTTATCATAATTCAACTTTAAAAGGATGGTCTGTTAATGGAACCCCTTCAGATTGTGTGAAACTGGCGATAGAATATTTACTGCCTCAGAAGCCCGATCTGGTTATTTCCGGTATAAATCGCGGTGCCAACCTGGGAACCGATGTTCTTTATTCCGGTACAGTATCAGCCGCTATCGAAGCGATTATACTCGGTATCCCGGCTATGGCTGTATCATTGACCGAACAAAAAAACCCGGATTTTCGTTTTGCAGCGAATTTTGTATTGCGATTTTTGCGTACAATAGATAACTATGATTTACCAAATAATACCTTACTGAATATTAATATCCCCGGTAAAACACGTAAAGAAATTGCCGGTGTGGCTATCACCTGTCTGGGACTGCGGCAATACCGTAATGCTTTTCAAAAAAGAATCGATCCTCGTGGTAGAAATTATTACTGGCTGGCAGGAGAGCTGGTTGATTCTACAGAAGAGAAAGAAGACACCGATGTAGTTGCCGTTAAGAACTCATATATTTCCATAACTCCTATTTACTTTGATTTGACCAATTATAATTTGTTAAATAAATTAAAAAAAATTAAATGGGAGATATAATATAATTTAGATTTAAAGTAACGGGTGATAACAGTGATTCTTCAGCCAAGGGGTAAAAATTGTTTTATAATTCCCCGAAGCGGCAAAATGCGGGTTGAGGCCAGAATTTATCTCAATGAAAATTTGTACAAAAACCTTCTAGAAAAAGAAGCTTTAAATCAGCTGGCTGATGCCGCTTCCCTTCCCGGGGTTTATAAATATGTTATCGGCATGCCTGATATACACTCCGGTTTTGGCCTCCCTATCGGCGGGGTTATGGCCATGGAAGTTCCGGATGGACTTATTTCAGCCGGAGCCGTGGGAATGGATATTAACTGCGGTGTCAGGCTCCTGCGCACCAACATCAAGGCCGGTGATTTGAAGAATAAAGATCTAGGTATCTTGTTGAAGGAAATTGTTTCCAGGGTGCCAACAGGTATCGGAAAAACAAGTAAACACCAGGCCCGCCTGGGAAGGCATTTCCAGGAGATAATAACTGGCGGCCTGAAAGCATTGCTGGAATTGGGTTATGCCCGCGAGGAAGATCATCTCTTTGTAGAAGAAGGGGGAAGTTTTCCTGGGGCAGATCTTTCCAGGGTAAGCAAAAAAGCCCGGGAACGCGGGAACCAGTTATCTACAATTGGTGGAGGCAACCATTTTATGGAGTTGGGAAGGATAACAGAAATTTATAATGAGCATAGTGCCTCCTCCTTCGGGCTGGTGAGAGGGGACCTTAGTGTTCTAATACACACCGGCAGCAGGGGATTCGGACATCAAATCTGTACCGATTACTCTTCCATAATGGAAAAATGTGCTGCGAAGTATGGTATTGAACTTCCCTCCAAAGGGCTTGCCGCTGTTCCCATAAAATCACCGGAGGGGCAAGACTATCTTGCGGCCATGTCAGCGGCGATGAACTTTGCTTTTGCCAACCGGCAGGTTATTACTTATGATATCAGAGAAGCTTTTAGCAAGTATTTTGGATGCAATGACACAGATTTGGATCTGGGAGTAGTTTATGATGTTGCGCATAATATTGCCAAATTTGAAGAAATAGAAGGAAAAGAACTTCTTATTCACCGTAAAGGAGCTATCAGGGCCTTACCCCCGGGACATATTGGAAATCCTGCACCTTATACTTCCAGCGGCCATCCGGTCATTATCCCGGGGAGCATGGGGACTTCCTCTTACGTAATCGTGGCTGCTCCAGGTGTAGAGGAAACTTTTTTCTCCGTTAATCATGGGGCAGGAAGGGTAATGTCCCGGCGTGAAGCCAGGGAAAAAATAACAGGAGAAATGTTAAGAGAACAATTAGGTCAGGTCCTTTTTTATGGAGACAAAGAAGAAAATCTTCTGGATGAAGCACCCCAGGCTTATAAAGATATAAATTCAGTAGTGGACACCTTGGCAGAAATAGGAATGATCATAAAAGTAGCCAGGCTCTCACCCCTTGCTGTAATCAAGGGGGAAGGAGGAGAAGGCTGAAATTTCACATACAAAGTAAGGAGGGTATTTGTTGCACTCTACTTTAAAAATAGAAAATTTCCTGGAATCAACGCTGCTTAATCCCCGGACCCAAAAAAGCGATATTGAGGAACTTTGCCTTAAGGCGTTAAAGTATAATTTTTTCGGAGTTTGTATAAGTCCCTATTTTGTAGCTTTTGCGGCTTCAATCCTTCAGGGGAGCAATGTCAAGATTATCTCCGTAGCAGGATTCCCCCTGGGGTTTAGCGAAGGCATTATTAAAGCACGTGAAGCAGAAGAGGCTGCTAAAAAGGGTGCCCGGGAAATAGACATGGTTATTAATCTATGTGCTTTAAAAGATAGGGATTCCGGTATCCTTGTGCAGGAGATAAAAGATGTGGTAGATATAGGAATAACTGTAAAAGTAATCATTGAAACCGGTTATTTAACGGAAGAAGAAGTTGCACTGGCTTGCAACTGCCTGGTGGAAGCAGGGGCGCATTTCGTTAAAACGTCTACAGGTTTAGGGCCGAGGGGTGCTTCTTTGGAAGATATTTACTTATTACGCTCTCTTCTGCCGCCTGATGTGGGTATTAAAGCTTCCGGAGGAATAAGCTCGGCCAGGTTTGCCTGGGACCTGATAAATGCTGGAGCAAGCCGTATTGGGACCAGCTCGGCGGAAGAAATTCTTTTGGAATCTATAAATGTAGATTTATGATCATGTATTTATTAGAAATAGCCTTATATTTATTAGAAATAGCCTTAAAGATGTTTTTAGTTTTCCTTTAAAAAAAATTTTTAGAAGATGTTATACTTCTTCCTTTCCGGCCATAAAATTATTTTAAGGCTGAGTAAGGAGGTTTTTTTATGCTCCTTTTTAAAAAAAGAAACACTAACCTGGAATTAGAAAAGCTTCTTCTGCCAGTTCTTTTGCTGTTACTCGTAGTCCTGGCGTACTATAACATCATCTTTCTGGAAAATGCCCGCCCTGGAAGAATACTTAAAAAAACGTTACAAAGTATGGAGCAAAATTACAATAACCTGGATATCGAAATTGTAGAGCGGGGACAGGGTTACAGGATAAATTTCAAGGGTAATCTTAGGGATAAAGATATAATTTATGGAAATATACCCAACTATATGCTTGAAATTTATAAGCATTCTTCAGGAGAACTTTTTGTAAAAGATTTGAAAGATGGTACGTGGAAAAGAGCTGCGGAACTGGAACTGGATTCTTTGCAGGACTTTTTTATTTCTCCTTTTGAACTACTTGTCTTATGGTCTCATCTTTTTAAAGAAGCCAAGTTTGTTAATTATTCTGGAGGAAAAGAAAAGGTTATCCTGCTAAATATCTCACCGCAGGAATTGGAAAAAACGACATTTTTACAGGATTACCTCACCCAAAACCCTTTTGGGCTGGAATGTTTGGTTTTTATCGAACCGGAAGAATTATTTATTAATCAAGTTATCCTTTCGTTTTACGATAATAAAAATTTAGAAAGTATTTTAAGCAGGACCTTTTCCATAAAATATTCTGAAAACGATTTTTCTGACGTAATTCCTACCTCAATATTATGGCAGAAAGAAGAAGAGGTCATATATTAATTGATTTGAATTGAAAAACATATCGACGACCCTTGATTAAGGGTATAAATTAAATATATAATAATATTAGGATATTACTTGAAAGGGGTGAAGTTCCCGGGTGGGGGAGCTTTATTTTGTTTGTTCTTTTATCCGGGAAAATATTATGCTTTTGCTGGTTCTTGTGTTAAACAGGAAGGAATGTTTAAATAGAATTCTTACAAGCTTTATGGAAATAGGTATTAAAGGGGCAACCATACTGGACTCCCGGGGAATGGGGCAGGCCTTTATGGAATGTGAAAGCCCCGTGGTAGGCGGCTTGAGGAGTTTAATCTATGATCAGTGCCGGCCCAGTAATAACACTATCTTTTCCGTTGTGGAAAGCCAGGAAAAAGCAGATAAAGCCATTATGGAAATAGAAAAAATAATCGGCGATCTGGGCAAACCGGGCACAGGCATAGCTTTTACCATCCCTTTGGGTAAAGTAAAAGGGTTGGCACAATAAAAAATATACAGAAAAGTTCAAATCAGGGAGGCATCGGAATTGATTATTTACCAGCAGTCATTGGGTCTAGCTGTCATACTTTTATTTGGATTACTAGGAGGTAGATTGGTACGCAGGATTAAAATGCCCATGGTAGTGGGTTATATATTGATAGGATTGGTTCTAAGCCCGTCATTATTACATGTTATACCTGCACAGTTAAATAAAGAACTGGAAATTGTAAAGATACTGGGGCTCGGCATGATTGCCTTGATGATTGGGGGGGAATTGGAACTAAAAAGGTTAAAAAAAATTGCTAAATCTGTAGTCTGGATAACTATAGTTCAAATATTGGGGGCTTTCATCGTTGTCTTTGTAGCCATGTTTTACATTTTAAGATTACCGCTTACGATTTCTTTGCTCTTGGGTGCCATGGCTACGGCGACAGCTCCTGCCTCCCCTGTTGCGGTTATCAGGGAATACAAGGCCAAAGGGACATTCACCAGCACTTTGCTTGGAGTAGTCGCCCTTGACGATGCTGTCTGCATTATCTTATTTGGCGTTGTTTCCGCCCTGGTGGCTATTTTATTAAAGGGGGGAAATCTGGGTATTCTGGCTATATCAGAGCCCCTAAAGGAAATATTTGGTTCGGCAGGAATAGGTTTCTTATCGGGATTGGTTCTGATTTTTGTGCTGCGTTTCTTAAATGAAAGAAATCAAAAGCTTGTCGTTTTAC
Organism: Desulfovibrio sp.; assembly: GCA_020060185.1. GTDB lineage: Bacteria > Bacillota > Dethiobacteria > DTU022 > UBA8154 > UBA9862. Next base: position 13,367 of record JAGVAS010000114.1, read on the forward strand.
TCGGTTTTGCCTTGTTAAACAGCGGCATTGCATACATGTTTCACTTTTCACCACTGCTCATAAACATGATAACCGGCTTTACCGTTGCCAACCTTCATACCCAGCCAGAGGTTTTCCAGTGTTTCGAAGATGTTGAGCTGCCCATCTATGTTGTTTTCTTTACTCTCGCCGGGGCAAGTTTACACCTCGATGTTCTTGCTGCCAACTGGTTTCCTGCAGTCATATATATCCTGGCCCGGGGAATTGGCAAAGTAAGTGGTGCTTTTCTGGGGGCCAGGTTGGGCAATGCTGATAAAATTGTACAAAAATACCTGGGCTTTGCCATGTTTTCCAAGGCAGGTGTTACCATTGGATTACTTCTCCTTGTTCAAGGAAGATTTCCCGAACTTGCCTTAATGATTACTGCTATTGAATTGGCAGCAGTCACTGTTTGTGAACTGGTAGGTCCGTTGGGGACACGTTTTGCTTTAATTTCTTCGGGAGAAGCCAATGTACAAAAAATAAAATTTAAAAGCCATGGTATGAACATGAATTAGTAACCTGCTGCCTGTAAATATTGGCGACTTTTATAGGAAAAAATAGTAATATTAAAATTTTGTTCCTTATAAAACCTGCTGTTCTCGGTTATACTTTATTTTAGCAAAAAAACCCTTTAAGGCTAACGGGAAAGGTTATCCTAAAATAACATCCGGAAGGCTGTGCCAGTCTGGTTTTTTTTAGTGTTGCGGGTTATATCTAAATAAACTATACTAAGATCAGGTAGTTTTTTAAATAAAAGTAAAAAAAGAATTGCCTTATTGTTTAACAATAGAATAGGAGTTGTTGAATGTGAAGAAAATCATTCTTATAGAACCGAAAACAAAAAAAGGACATGTCTACAGTACTGTCCGAATGCCAAGACTGGGTTTGCCGCTGCTTGGGACACAGTTAAAAGACGCAGGCTATGATGTACGTATTTATGTGGCCCAAAGTAAAGCTTTACCCTGGCCCAAAATTTTGGAGGCCGACCTGGTGGGAATTTCCACTACAACTTCAACCAGCCGTGAGGCTTATTGTATTGCCGGTTACCTGCGTTCCCGAAATATTCCTGTTGTAATTGGTGGTATCCATGCCACCTTTATGCCAGAAGAGGCACTTCAATATGCTGATTATGTTGTAAGGGGTGAGGCTGATTTAACTTTTCTTTCCCTGGTCCGTTCCCTGGAGGAAGGAAAACTACCTGGAGACATTCCCGGAATTTCCTACTGGGATAATGGTGTGGCAGTACATAACCCCTGCCAAGACGGCTGGGTAGATATGAACCAGCTTCCTATACCTGACCTTACGCTCATGGCCCATTACAAACAAATCCGGGCCGTTCCGGTAATGACCTCGCGCGGTTGCCCTTTTAACTGTATTTTTTGCAGTGTTACGCCAATGTTTGGCCGTGGTTATCGATGCCGCGAAAATGAAAGTGTTTTGCAGGAACTTTCCCTTTACAAGGGAAGGAATATATTTTTTTGTGACGATAATTTTACAGCTGATCTTAAACGCAGTAAGCAACTGCTGCAGGGGATGCTGGACCAAAAAGTTAATCTTAAAGGGTGGGGCGCCCAGATGCGTGTAGAGGCGGCCAGGGATGACGAACTGCTGGAATTAATGCGTCGTACCGGGGGAAATATTGTCTATATAGGGTTTGAATCAATCAACCCTTTGACTCTGGAGTCTTATAACAAGAAACAAAGTGTAGAAGATATCCGTAGGTGTATCCGTCGATTCCACGATTATGGTATCAGAATACACGGCATGTTCGTATTTGGAAGCGATCAAGATACGGTCCAGACTATCCGGGAAACAGTAGATTTCGCCCTTGAAATGCGCATAGACAGCATACAATTTATGATCCTTACCCCCTTACCCGGAACGACACTGTTTAAGAAGCTTGAGGCCGAAGGGCGCCTTCTGACGAAGGATTGGGAACTTTATGACGGTCATCACGTGGTGTTTCAACCAGCCCTAATGTCTCCCGGGCAATTACAGGAGGAAACCGTTAAAGCTTTTAAGCACTTTTATTCAATAAAGCACCTTTTTCAAAACGTCTTACTTACAGGGTGGGGTTCAGCTCTTTACCGGGGGGTTGGCTGGTGGCTTGTAAAGAGTTTTGAGAAACAGAATCGCTGGTATAACCAGACTTTAGAACAGCTTCAAAGCCAGAGCATTAGCACCAGGACGGTACCGCTTCTTTACCGCCGAGTACAAGTTTTAAAGCAGGAAAACCTGGGGGAGACAACAGCCGGAAATCTTTTAAAGATTTATATTTCCGAGAACAACGGCATTTTTTATCTGCGTTTACGAGGTTTTTTAAACAGGTTTACCCTAAAAGAACTGAATCATACTCTAAAGAACCTGCTGCCGCAACGCTGCTTCCATCTGGTAATAAATACGGAGGAATTATACTTATCTGAAAAGTCAATAAGGAACTTTTCGCTCTTTTTGGAACGGCTGGGGAAACGTGTTAATCGGCTACAGTTAATCTATTCGGCAGAGGACGGCAGGCAGCCTTTTACAAAGAAATTTTCTTTCAAAGTTCCTCGTTTGGAGTTGTTAACTAACAAGCGATAAAAACAGACTCAACTAGTACAGAAATACAAAAATATTTTGGTAGGAGGATTTTGAGCGTGCAACAAATACATAATCTTTTTACAGGCACAAAAGATTATATTGCTTCAGCGGATTTACAAAACAGCGTCAATATCGCTGCTGCACTGGGAAGACCGTTATTGATCAAGGGAGAGCCAGGAACAGGTAAAACGATGCTTGCCCGCAGTATTGCCGAGGGTTTAAAGAAACAACTATTTATATGGAACATTAAATCAACCACCAAAGCCAAAGATGGTCTTTATATTTATGATACTGTGCAGAGGCTCTATGACAGCCAGTTCGGGGACCATGATGTCTCTGATATTCGACACTACATAAAACTTGGGAAGCTGGGCGAAGCTTTCATTTCATCTGAACAGGTTGTTGTTCTGATTGATGAAATTGATAAAGCTGATATTGAGTTTCCCAATGATTTGTTGTGGGAGCTTGATATTATGAGTTTTGATATTCCCGAAACAGGTGAAACGATAACTGCCAGGCACCGGCCCATTGTAGTAATTACCAGTAACGCGGAAAAGGAGCTACCAGACGCATTTTTAAGGCGATGTATTTTCCATTACATATCATTCCCGGATGAAGATATGATGGCGGAAATAGTGCGTGTACACCATCCTGATCTGGAAAAAAAACTGCTGGAAGAAGCCTTGAAAGCATTTTACTGGGTTCGCAGTATAAATGGATTGCAGAAAAAACCCAGCACCAGCGAGTTGCTGGACTGGGTACAAGCCCTGGTGGTTGGAGGTATCAGCCCGGAGAAAATTTGCAACGAGCTGCCTTTCCTGGGAGTACTGATTAAAAAAGACCGGGACTTTTATGCCGTTTTACAACGCTTGAATAGCCAGGGAATGCAAAGAAAAACATCGACACCTGGTCTTTTGCGTTAACCTGGCCGGAGTGACATTATATGTTTATAAATTTTTTCTACTTACTCAGAAGTTATGGTGTTCCTGTTTCCATTACGGAATGGATGTCCCTTATGGAAGCATTGAGCCACGGAATGGCTTTTTCCAGCCTGTACGGTTTTTATTGCCTGGCACGCGCCGTACTGGTTAAAAGTGAAACCCACTACGACAGGTATGATCTGGCTTTCCACCATTGCTTTAAAGGAATAGAAACCCCTGATGAATTAACGGAACGGGCTCTTAAATGGCTAGAAAATGCACTGCCTGCTCTGCGCATCTCTCCTGAGGAACGCAAGCTTTTTCAGGAATGGGACCTTGATGAGCTGCGTCGCCAGCTTGAGGAGAGACTTAGGGAACAAAAGGAGCAACACCACGGCGGAGGCAAATGGATAGGAACAGGGGGAACGTCACCTTTCGGACATTCCGGTTATCATCCTGCAGGTGTCCGTCTTGGAGGCGAGTCTGTAAACAAGTCTGCTGTTAAAGTGGCTGCAGAGCGTAAATTCCGTGGATTTCGTGCCGACGAGACAATCGGCGTAAGGCAATTTGAAGTAGCCTTACGAAAATTAAGACAGCTCAGCAGTAAAGTTGAAGGCCCCAAAGATGAACTCGATATTGATGAGACTATTCAGTCCACTGCTGACAAAGGTGGAATGCTTCAACTGGTGTGGTCCCGGGCCCGGAAAAATACGGTAAAATTGGCCTTAATTATGGACTCAGGCGGTTCCATGGTCCCTCATACCCGCATTTGCAGCCAGCTGTTTAGCGCCGTTAACAGGGCCACTCATTTTAAGGACCTGAAGTTTTTCTACTTTCATAACTGCATTTATGAACATATATTTTTGGACCCAGTCTGCCACCTGCGCAATTCCCTTAAAACTGAGGACTTTTTACGGGTTTTGGGGCCGGAATATAAAATTGTTTTTGTGGGTGACGCCAGTATGGCTCCCAGTGAATTAACCATGGTTGGTGGAGCTATTGATTGGAATATGAGTAACAATGAGCCGGGTATAGTATGGCTTCATCGTATTGCAGCCCATTTCAACCATATAGTTTGGCTGAATCCCATACCTGCTGAATACTGGAGATGGACGGAAGGGGCATATACCATAGCTTTAATTAAAAATATTATACCTATGTTCGAACTCACCCTGGAAGGAATGGATAGTGCCATTAAGAAGCTTAAAGCAAAAAAATGATAAAGAATTCGCCGGCGAGATTGGGACAAAAAATAAACTTTACAGAGATAATTATATTATACGAACAATAAGCCCTTGGAATTTTTATTGATATCAGGTAACAATAACAGTTAACGGGCTTTTAGTTCGTATAACTTTTTTAAGGAGAAAAATCCAAGGGAAACATGATAACATGGGAAAAAGTACTAAAGTGACATTTACCGGATTAAATCACAGGGGTGAAGGGGTAGCCCGTACTATACAAGGAAAGATTGTTTTCGTACCTGATGCCTTACCTGGAGAGGAGGCCCTCATTCAGGTTAAAGAAGAGAAAAATAAATGGTCCAGGGGTGAATTAGAAAAAATCCTTCTTTCGTCGCCATATCCGTCTTGATCCTCCCTGCTCCGTTTTCCACTCCTGTGGAGGCTGCTCGCTGCAGCACTTCGATTATGAACAGCAGCTGCTCTGGAAACAGCAAAAGGTAAAGGAGGGCCTTAGGAGACTGGGAGGCCTGGCTGAAATCAGTGTACTCCCCACCATGGCTTCTCCGAGAACTTACGGTTATCGCAACAAGATTACCCTGCACTGGGATCAACGCCGAGGAGAAGCGTTACTGGGATATTACTCCACGAAAACGCACTATCTGGTTACTTTTCAATGCTGCCTGCTTGCTTCCGATTATCTTAATGAAACCATGAATGTTTTAAAGGAGCTGCTTGTTAATGCTAACCTGCCGGATATGGCTGCAGACAATAAGGTAGTTCTTCGCCAGAGTTTTTATAGTAATGAGGTAATGGTGGTTTTTATGGCTCCCGGCTTCATAATAAGCATGTTGAAGGAAATAGCCCGAAAACTCCAGGAAAGATTGCCTTATTTAGCTTCAGTGTGGCAACAGATTATACCGGTCCCCGGAAAGGGTAGGCCCGGTAAAACCT
>JAGVAS010000049.1 GCA_020060185.1 Desulfovibrio sp.
AATTGCTAATATTCGGGAGCATTGTTCCTGGGTGCACAAAGAAAAAGAAAAAGCTACAACCAAAGCAATAGCCCTGATTCGCGCCGCCGTAGCCAAGGCCGCATACAACCGGGAGCTGGTGACAAGTGAAATCCCGGTGGAACAACGTGCCCTCGTTATTGGTGCCGGCATTGCCGGTATCCAGGCGGCGCTTGATATTGCTGATGCAGGCTTTGAAGTAGACCTGGTGGAGAGAACCCCGAGCATTGGCGGGCGCATGGCCCAGCTTGATAAAACTTTCCCCACGCTGGACTGTTCTGCCTGTATCTTAACACCAAAGATGGTTGATGTAGCCTCTCATCCCAATATTAACCTCTACACTTACAGTGAAGTGGAAAAGGTGGACGGCTATGTCGGGAATTTTGATGTTACTATCAGGAAGAAAGCTCGCAGTATCGACATGGAAAAGTGTACCAGCTGCGGTATCTGCCTGGAGAAGTGCCCAAGCAAGGTAGATAGCGAGTTCGATGAGGGACTGATCAAGCACAAGGCTATCTATATTCCCTTCCCACAGGCGGTTCCAAATGTACCAGTTATAGACAGGGCTTCCTGCCGCTGGTTTGGCAAGGGCAAGTGCGCTGTCTGCAAAAAGGTCTGCCCTGCTGGTGCCGTAGAGTACGATCAGGTAGATGAACTGCTGGAAAAAAAATATGGCAGTATTGTGGTGGCTACGGGTTTTGATACCCTTAAACTGGATGAATTTGGCGAGTTTGGTTATGGTAAACACCCCGATATCATTACCAGCCTGGAATTTGAAAGGCTAATCAATGCTTCCGGCCCAACCGGTGGGAAGCTGGTTCGCCTTTCCAACCAGGAGATTCCCCAGAATGTCGTCTTTATTCATTGTGTGGGTTCCCGTGATAAATCCCGGGGTAAGCCCTACTGTTCCAAGATCTGCTGTATGTACACTGCCAAGCATGCTATCCTTCTTAAGGAGAAATATCCCCATTCTCAGGCTTACGTTTTCTATATCGACGTGCGCACGGGGGGGAAAGAATTTGAAGAATTTCACCGCCGGGCTGTGGAAGAGTATGGAGCGATTTATTTTCGAGGCATTGTCGGTAAGGTTTTTCCGGAGGGGGATAAACTGTTGGTGCACGGTGTTGACTCTTTAAGCAACAGAACTATTGAACTGGAAGCTGATATGGTTGTTCTGGCTGTGGCAATCCAAGCCAGGGATGATGCCGCAGAGGTAGCCCGCATGCTCGGTATTGGTCTTGATGATCATCATTTTTTCACTGAGGCTCACCCGAAGCTTCGTCCTGTAGAAACTCATTCCGCCGGGATTTTCCTGGCAGGTACGTGCCAGGGTCCCAAAGATATTCCCGAGACGGTTGCCCAGTCGAGCGCTGCTGCCGCTAAAACCATCGCCTTGCTCAGCAAAAAGACCCTCATAGCCGATCCCTGTGTTTCCCAAGTAAATGAGGCGGTCTGTACCGGCTGCCTTGCCTGCATACAGGTTTGCCCCTACAGTGCTATCACAGAAAAAACTTTGGAAGAAAAGGTTCACGGCAGGGTTGATCGGCGCCTTGTGGCCCAGGTTAACGAGGCATTATGCCAGGGATGTGGCTCATGTACTGTTGCCTGCCGCCCCGGCGCCATCAACCTTAAGGGCTTTAGCAACGATCAGATCTTAGCGGAGGTGGATGCCATATGTCTGTAACGCCAGGACCGCAGCGCTTCGAACCCATAATCGTAGCTTTTTGCTGCAACTGGTGTAGCTACGCTGCGGGTGATTTAGCGGGAACCAGCCGGATGAGTTATCCTGCCAATATTAGAATTATCCGTGTTCCCTGCTCAAGCCGCGTTAGCCCCAATTTTGTTTTACGGGCATTTCAGCGTGGGGCTGACGGAGTGTTGGTTGCCGGCTGCCATCCAGGGGACTGTCACTATGTTAGTGGAAACTACCATGCCCGCAGGAGACTTTTAGCTTTGAAGCGTATTCTAGAGTTTACAGGTATGGAGCCGGAGCGCTTTGAAGTACACTGGATCTCCGCGTCAGAAGGTAATAAATTTGCTGAAGTAATGACAGGTTTTACCGAAAATCTTACTGCGCTTGGCCCAAACAGAAAGCTGAGGGATGTACGATGAAGCAGGTTGTGGAAATAATGAGAGAAATAGCGGCTCGTTCCCTGTCAGGTGGAGAAGTAGATCTGGTACTCGGCTGGCAAAAAGGCGATTTTTGGTGGCAATCCTACCCTGCTTTTGTGGAAAGAGAAAGTGATGCGAATTCTATTATTTGGGACCTTTTTTGTGTTTCAAATCTCAGCAAGTACCTGCTGGAGGAACTCCAGGAGAAAAAGAGGGTTGCTGTTTTTGTTAAAGGATGTGATAGCCTGGCCTTTAACCAGATGCTGCAGGACCGGCGCGTTGCCAGGGAAAAGGTTGTATTATACGGAATACCATGCGGCAGGCTAGTAGACCCTCGTAAGGTTGAAAGAGCAGGGTTACACAGGAACCTTTTAGAAGTAAAAAGGGATGGAGAAAAGCTGCTTTTTGTATCAGCGGAGTTTGAAAAGAGAGTCAGTGCAGAGGATTATTATTATGACAAGTGCCTGACATGCCGTTTTCCAACACCCGTTATTTCAGATGAGCTTCTGGGTGAGGCTATCTCCTTTAGTCCTCGGGAACGTTTTGAAAGGGTTAAAAAGCTTGAAAAGATGGGCCCGGATGAGCGCTTTAACTACTGGTCCCGCCAGTTTACTCGCTGTATCCGATGCTTTGCCTGCCGTAATGTTTGCCCGGCCTGTAGCTGCCGGGAATGCGTCTTTGATATCCTCGATCCCCGCTGGCTGGGGAAGGCGAGGGAACTCAGCGAGACACAGTTTTACCATATTATAAGGGCCTACCATGTTGCAGGGCGCTGCGTGGACTGCGGCGAGTGTAGCAGGGTATGTCCTGTAAACATACCTCTGTCCGAACTGGACCGTAAGTTTATTAAAGATATCAACGAGCTCTATGGCGACTATGATGCCGGGGTAAGCCAGGAAAAAGACTCCCCCCTTATCACTTATAATTTAAATGATCCCGAAGTCTTTTCAGGAGATTGGGGTGGGGTCAAGTGAAAAAAATCTTAAAGAAATATTTGCCTTTACTGTGGGAGTTCCTTTCCCGGGACGCTTCCCTTTACGTTCCTGTGGAGGAAGATGAAGTCGTTAACTTCGCTCTCTGGCATAAGGGGGTTTGCGTTAACCTTGAAACATTGAACAGCGTTGTTTCTCCCAAGCAGCTGTTTTTTCCTCAGACAGAAAACTACCTGCGTTTTAAAACGGAAAATAACAGGCTAAATTTAGAACCTCTTACCGCTGATCAAAAAAAATTCATCCTTTTTGGGGCAAGACCCTGCGATGTTTCCGGGCTTACTGTCTTAGACAAGGTTTTTTTAGCAGAGCCCTGTGACTTTTTTTACAAAAGTCGTCGTGAGGCGGGGATTGTCCTCTCACTGGGGTGCAGTGAGCCTGCGGAAACCTGTTTTTGCACCTCTTTTGCTCTGGAACCGGCTTTTAACCCTAACTCCGATGTGGCTCTTTGGGACCTGGAAGAAAGCTTAGTGTGGAAGCCTTTAAGTGAGAAGGGATTTAACCTCACGGGCGCGCTGGGTAATCTTTTAACAGAAGCGGGTCAGGCTGAGGAGAAAGAAGTTGAAAAAAGGCGTGCTGCTAGTGCAGAAAAAGAAACTGCTGCTTCCAGGGCACGCAGCTTGAATATAAATTCTGGCGGGTACTCTCTTAATGATCTATTTAACGATTCCTTTTGGGATAAACTCTTCCGCCGCTGCCTGGGTTGTGGGATCTGCACCTATCTCTGTCCAACCTGTCACTGCTTTGATGTACAGGATTACAGCAGGGGCCAGGAGGGAATGCGC
>JAGVAS010000068.1 GCA_020060185.1 Desulfovibrio sp.
GCTGCACAAGTCGCTCCACCAACAGCAAAACGCTGCCTCTGTGGAACAATGGCGGGATCTAAACCCGGTCATTTTCATCCGCTTTTGTGACCCGCAGGGGCATGGAGGTTAATAAGCATGGAGGTTAGTGTCAAGCAGGCCTTGCTGGAGGCCGTTTCTTTTTTGGGACAAAAAGGTGTGGCTTTACCGCGTAATGAAGCCGAAGTAATTCTTGCCTTTCTACTTGGCAGGGATAAGTCGTACTTGTATGCACATGGAGAGGAAAAAATAACCCGGGAATTGAAAGCAGCGTACAGGGAGATGTTGCAACGCAGGGGTGAAGGAATTCCTTTGGCCTATATTACAGGAAAAAAAGAATTTATGGGGCTTACCTTCTCTGTTAATGAAAGTGTTCTCATTCCACGACCGGAAACAGAACACCTGGTAGAAGCAGTTATAGAATGGAGCAACAGGGTTTTTACACAACCGGAAAAGGAAGTATCGCTGCAAATTCTTGATTTAGGGACAGGCTGTGGAAATATTGCTATTGCGCTGGCCTATTATTTACCCTTTTCGTTTGTAACAGGGGTCGATTTGGAAAAAAAGGCCCTGGAGTTGGCCTTTCAAAACGCACAAAATATTGGAGTCTCTGAGCGTGTAAAGTTTCTTTATGGTAATTATTGGGAACCCCTGTCTCCTGAGGAGCATAAATTTAATATTGTCGTTTCCAATCCTCCTTATGTTCCCCTGGCAGAACTGCCTTTCCTGGCCCCGGAAGTTCAAAATGAGCCCCGCCTGGCTTTGGATGGGGGTTCCGATGGCCTGGATGCTTACAGGTACATATTTCGCGGAATTCAAAGATACCTTGAAGCCCCGGGTCTTTTGGCGTTGGAAATAGGAGAAAATCAGGCAGAACCTGTTATTGAGATAAGTTCCCGGTTTGCATTTTTCCGTAAAATCGAAACTATAAAAGATTATGCCGGAATAGAGCGAGTAATCTTATTCAGCACCTGTTAACTTAAATTTTTCCCCGTAGAGGTTATGGTTAACCTGCCGTGTTTTACACCTTTAACACTAATAAGGCGTTCAGCTACCTGGCGTACTTCCCGGGCCATTCCTTTTACTGCCAGGACTTCCAGGCAATTATAGTGATCAAGGTGCATATGCATTGTGGAAAGGATTAAATAGTGGTGATCGTGCTGTAACTCCAGCAGCAGATCGCTTAATCCCCTAACATGGTGGTCGTAGATAAGCGTTACTGTACCGGCCACCTCTTCATCCTCTTTTTCCCACTCCATCTCTACCAACTGGTTGCGAATTAAATCGCGGATGGCTTCTGAGCGATTATGGTAACCTTTTTGCACAATAAGCCTGTCAAATGCTTCCAATAAACCCTTGTTAATAGAAACCCCAAAGCGAATTAGATCTGTCATACCTTGCCTCCTCTATTTTAATTTCACAATTTTTCCGTAAGCGAAGGTTGGAGATGACCCTGCCGGCAAGGAAGCCGGCAGCCAGGAGGTGAGCAGTCAGCGAGCTCTCCTGGGAAGGTCATCGTATACTTAAGCTGAAGCATAGAGCTTTCAGAGCGGAACTCGGAGCTCCGCCACCAGCAAACGCTACTCATAAAACCTGTCTGTGCGAACCCGTTAGCGAACCAACCTTCGCCACATTATTTTCGTACTAATTATAGCATAATTTTAAATTTAGTCTAATCTTTAGCTTTTTTAATGTCTAAAATATGGAAATTTTGCTCATACTATAATTAAAGATACTTTTTATCCAGGAGGAAAGGATTTATGCATAATTTTAAAAAAGTTAAGATTAGTGGCGTAAACACTTATGATCTGCCTACAATATCCTGGGGGCAAATGAAAAAGCTTTTTCAACGCCTGGGGAACGGTGAAACGGAAGTTAGGGAAGAACTCATCAACGGTAACTTAAAGCTCGTTTTAAGTGTTCTTAAGAATTTTGCTAATCGTGGAGAAAATATGGACGACCTCTTCCAAATAGGATGTATTGGTTTAATGAAGGCTATAGATAATTTTCGGCTGGAACATAGTGTTAATTTTTCTACCTATGCCGTTCCTATGATTCTTGGGGAAGTAAAACGTTACCTGAGGGATAATAATTATATTCATATGAGCCGCTCTTTAAAAACAACTGCCCAGAAAATCCAAAATGTCAGGGACAACCTCCTGCAAAAGAATCAGAAAGAGCCTACCTTAAGCGAGCTTGCTACAGAAATGGGTATTACGCCGGAAGAAATCGTCATTGCCTATAATGCCAGTATGGAGCCCCTTTCATTTTTTGAACCTGTTTTTAATGACAGTACTGATCCCCTGCATATAATTGACCTTCTTAAAGATGAGCAAAATGAAGACGAACAATGGTTAGAAACTATCGCGCTCAAGGAAGCTTTGGGACAGCTAAGCCCCAGGGAAAGATATATTCTCATAGCTCGTTTTTTCCAGGGAAAAACGCAGATGGAAGTGGCACAAAAGATAGGCATTTCCCAGGCACAGATATCCAGGATTGAAAAAGCCGCTTTACGTTTTATACGCCAGTATTATAAAGATCAGGTTACTCCAAGTGAACAGTTCTCCAGGGAGAGACTTACGGATTCAAGGAGTGTTCGTAAAGAAAATGAAATTTGTTAATAACAATTTATATAAAAAAATGAGGTACTTTTTCCTTCCCTTTTTTTGTCTTATTCCCTGTGCCATTTTATTGTTCCTTTTTGCCTTAGGTACCTACTTCCAGGACAAGCCTGAGCCTTTACCCCTGTTATCAGGTGGGAGTGAACAAGAGGAAATTATAAAAGCAGAAGAAATAATTCGTTTCCATGTCAGGGCTCATAGCAACAGCCCCGCGGACCAGGAGATCAAAAATTACCTGGCCCGGAAAACAATCAGCCTGTATGGTTCCCGCTGGAGTAATTGTAGCAGCAAAGAAGAGCTTCGTATCATATTGTCTGAAGATAAGGAAGATATAGAGATTATGGCCCGTGAAACCCTGGAGAAAAGCGGTTTTGCGCATGATGTTAAGATTTCGCTGGAAAAAGGCTTGTTTCCGGCACGTCTTTATAACGGGAAGCTTTATCCGCCCGGAGAGTATGAAGCTCTCAACATGATTATTGGGAATGGTGATGGTGAAAACTGGTGGTGTGTACTATTTCCACCCCTTTGTTTTAACGTCGTTCCCCTGCCGACTGATGAAGGAAGAAGCAGTCTGCCCGTAGAGGAAAGGGACGGGGAAAGTCCTGGCCGGGAAGTATATCAAAAAAATATAAAGAAGCCTGAATGGCGCTTCTGGCTGGTGGAGATCCTGTTCAAAATAGCGAAGCGCTTTACTGAGGCGTAGCTCCGAGTTCGCTCTGAAAGCTCTGTCAATCCGCAAGTGATTTTAATCACTATTTAAAATATTGCGGATTTTTTTTTGAGCACTTCGCTTCCTTTATAAAAAAGGAAAAATAGAAGACATAAAGAATTCTTTAATTATAACTTTTTTTATCCGGGAGGATTTGCCTTTGAACGTCTGGCTTATTGCTGTAGGTATGCTTAGCGGCCTCGGCCTGTTTCTCTTCGGAATACAAATGATGGCTTCGGGTATGCAGAAAGTGGCTGGGGATAAGCTCAGGCGCATTCTGGAAGTATTAACAGGCAAGCCGGTAATTGGGGTATTTACGGGTATACTTGTAACCATCCTGGTTCAAAGCAGCAGTACTACCACGGTAATGCTGGTTGGTTTCGTAAATGCAGGCTTAATGAACCTTTCGCAGGCCGTTAGTGCTATTATGGGAGCCAATATTGGGACAACCATTACTGCCCAGATAATTTCCTTTAAACTCGAATCGATGGCCCTTCCTTTTATCGGCGTTGGTGGCCTTTTAAATTTTTTTGGCCGGCGCAGGATATACCGTTACATGGGGCAAACTATACTGGGGTTCGGGCTGTTGTTTTTGGGCATGATTACCATGTCTCAAGCCATGCATCC
>JAGVAS010000179.1 GCA_020060185.1 Desulfovibrio sp.
CATGTTCATGGCGGCCTTTATTGCCCTTTTCCAGACCAATGCCAAGCGTATCCTGGCCTACAGCAGCATCAGCCAGATGGGCTATATCCTGATGGGGGTGGGCTGTGCCGCCTACCTGGGTTATGAGGGTGCCATGGGTTTGGCGGGCACGGCGTATCACATCATGAACCATGCCTTTTTCAAGGCGGGCATGTTCATGATGGTGGGTGCGGTTTATGCCCGGACCCACGAGCTGGAGCTCTCCCGCCTGGGCGGTCTTTACCTGGACTTTCCCGTCACGGCGCTGGCGTTCCTGGTCTGTGCCTTGGGTATCGCCGGTGTTCCCGGTTTTAACGGTTATGCCAGCAAGACGCTCTTGCACCATGCCATCGTGGAGGCCTACGAGCATCACCACGCCGTTTCGCTGTACTGGGCGGAGAAAATCTTTACCTTGACCAGCGCCTTTACAGTTTGCTATATTACGAAGCTTTACACCTCGCTCTTTTTTGGCCCGAGGCCTTTCGGCCTGAAACGCCTGGCGGGTGAGCCTCTTCTGGAGAAAGTTGTCTTCGGCATTATGGCCATTGGTATAATAATCATGGGCCTGTTTCCCTCTGCGATGTTGAAGAGGTTTATAGAGCCGGCGGCGCACGGTTTTATTTATGATGCGCATGGGGTGGAGCATCTGCTGCACCTGAATATCTGGACACTCCACGACCTGCAGGGGATTGCCGTGGCTTTGGGCCTGGGCCTGCTTTTCTTTGTGATTTTCTCCCGCAGCGGTGCTTTTTCCTACCGTCCTCCGGGCTGGCTCAGCGTGGAGTATCTGATATACCAGCCCGTAACCAGGCTGGGGGGAACCCTTTATACCTTCTCCGGAAGGGCCCTGGAAACAATTGTTGACGGGTTCTATGTTAAAACTCCCAAGCCTCTGTTGGCTATCTTCCGCGGTATCGCCTATTTTGACGAAAAGACCTTAAGCGTCGTAGGAGGAGGTGTGGCAGAATCTTCTACGAGGGTGAGGGATAGCATCTATGATACCTGGCTGGGCGGCGTAACCGCCTTTTTCAGCCGTGGGCGTATGTTTCTCCGCAGGATATTTGTTCTGATGATCAAGGTGGATTATGATCCTAAAGGGGATAGAACTTTCCAGCTTTTTAACCTGATGAATTTCGATATTGACTTTATCATTTTTATGGCCACTCTGCTTCTCTTACTGGGGGCCAGTATCTTCTTATTAAAATAAATTATTCTTGATTGTTTGGAGCAACAGCGTTAGAATGATTACTGTTTAATGTATTTCGTAGGGGAGAGGAAAAAAATGAATGCCATAACGTCTTTATTACCTCTCTGGGCAGTCGGCATACCTGTTCTAGGTGCTATTATCATTAACCGTATACCGGAAAACCAGGTGAAGGCCAGGAATATGGCTGCGGTAATTACGGTTATTGTGACTTTTTTAAACGTTGCCTCCATGCTGCCTGTAATTTTGAAAGGATCTCTGCTGCAGCTGACACTGGTACGCTTTATTCCCGGGCTGGAATTGTTTTTCAGGGTTGACCCTTTAGGTATAATATTTGGTTTTACCGCTTCGCTGTTATGGATTTTTGCCATAATTTATTCTATAGGATACATGTCACGCCAGCCTTCACAAAAACGTTATTTTACCTTTTTTGTAATTTCCATGAGCGCCACCATGGGGGTAGCCTTTTCCGGCAACCTTTTTACCATGTATATCTTTTTTGAATACCTGACTCTCTGTACCTATCCCCTCGTGGTCCATTCCCAGACGGAAGAGGCCACAAAATCGGGAATTAAATATATCGCTTATTGTTTTGGCGGCGGTGGATTAATACTCTTTTCCCTGATTATTTTACAGGGCCTGGTCCGCGAGGTTTCTTTTGTTCCCGGCGGCATACTCGGTGCTACCATGGGGGAACCCAGGGTTCTCTTAACCATTATCTTTTTCATGGTCATACTTGGTTTTGGTACCAAAGGAGCGGTTATGCCCCTGCATTCCTGGCTGCCTGCGGCTATGGTTGCTCCGGCTCCGGTGAGCGCCCTGCTCCATGCCGTAGCGGTGGTTAAAAGTGGGATTTTCGGGATGACACGGGTCCTTTATTTTATCTATGGTCCGGAGATGCTGGTAAAACTGGGGGTTGTCAATTATTTTGCCGTCATAATCTGTTTTACAATCCTGGCCGGATCGATCCTGGCCCTGCGGCAGAATGTATTTAAACTGAGGCTGGCGTATTCAACTATCAGCCAGCTGGGTTATATTACCCTCGGTGCCCTGATGCTTACCCCGGCCGGATTGCTGGGAGGTATTATTCATATTATTAACCACGCCCTGTTAAAGATTACCCTTTTCTTTTGTGCTGGAGCAGTCATTCGCGTTACCGGGAAAACCCGTATCGATGAAATGAAAGGTATTGGAAAGCGGATGCCCATAACTATGGGTGCCTTTGCTGTTGGGGGTTTGGGTCTGATCGGTGTCCTTCCCATTAACGGTTATGTCAGTAAGTTTTACCTTTTAAAAGGGGCCATGGATGGAGACCGGACCATTTTTGTCTTTGTTTTGCTTACCAGTGCCCTGTTAAATTCCATGTACTACCTGCCTATTGTTGTCAACGCCTTTTTCCGGGAAGGGGAATTCGTAAAACCACGGGATCTAGAGGCTCCCTTAACCATGTTGGCACCGATTGTTGTTCTGGCAGCGATGTGCATACTCTTCGGCCTGTTTGCACATAAGACGACCATACCCCTGGTGGAATACGTCGTAAATTATGTTTTTTGAATAAGGGAGGACAATGTATGCCACAGGAAATTATTAATTCCCTTATACCTTTTTGGATTGTAATTATACCTCTTTTAGCCGGTATAGCTATTTTTCTCACCGGTATCAAGCCCCCCAGGTTCTCCGCCAGTTATGATGGTTTGGCAGTGGACACCCAGGTAACAACGCCTTCTGATGGTGTAGGGGGTATATTGCGGAACATATTTCTGATACTGGCTACTTTTATTCCTTTTTTCCTTAATATATATCTTTATTTCCTGGTCCGGCAGGGTTATGTTATCGTAAGCCGCCTTGATGTCTTGCCTCCCCTTGGGCTTCTATTCCGGGTAGATATTCTTGGACAGTATATGAGCCTTATGTTTTCATTTTTTGCCATAATTCTTGTTATCTATTCCATTGGATATATGCAAGGAGACCCTCTTCCACAGAGGTTTTTCGGTTTCCTGATGTTTGTCTATGCTGGCAGCCTGGGTGTGGTCCTGGCGGGGGATCTTTTCAGCCTTTTCCTGTTTTTTGAATTTATGTCACTGATGTATTTTGTGCTGGTAGTGCATCACCCCTCTCCCTTCGCTGTGGCAGCGGGATTAAAGTTTCTTTTTATGACTATCCTGGCGGGCGTTGCTCTTTTCCTGGCTGTGGTGATCATCTACCGGGAGACAGGCTCTCTGGCCCTGGATACGACGGGGCTTGTGAGCAGCGTTTCTGCCTTTAGCCTTTTGGCTTTTGTGGGGTTTATGATTGCCTTTGGGACCAAAGCAGCCATGTTTCCCCTGCATTTTTGGATGCCCGATGCTTATACCTATGCTCCATTACCGGCTGCCGCCATATCGTCGGTTATAATGTTAAAAACCGGTGTCTATGGTTTGATCCGTGTTTTTTACAGCGTCTTCGGCATTGAGTTTATGAAGGCGGTAAACTGGGATGGCATCATTATTATTATTGCCGCTTTTACCATTGTTTTCGGTTCCACCGTTGCCATCGCACAGGATGATCTTATCAGGCGGCTGGCTTATTCCGGGATTGCCCAGGTAGGCTATATCATCCTGGGGATAGCCATTCTGACTCCTAACGCCTTAATAGGGGCGGGTTTTCATATTACCGCCCATGCCTTTATGAAGGGATGTATGTTCCTCTGTGCAGGGGCAATTATTACGGCCACCGGAAACCGGAGTATTAGAAATATGAAAGGTATCGGCTACCAACTGCCGGTGACCATGTTGGCTTTTACCGCAGCTGCTATTACGTCGGTAGGTATGCCGCCGTTTAATATTTTTGTAACCAAGTGGCATCTAAGCCTGGGCGCCCTGGAAATAAACCAGCCTTTTCTGATTGTAATCCTGCTGATCAGCAGTCTTCTTAATGCCGCTTACTATCTGCCCATAGCATATCATGCCTTTTTGGGGCGGGAAGAAGATTCCCAGGGGGAACACGGCCACCACAGGGAATTCGTCAGGAGTAAATTTCTTGAACCCGGGGCTATTATGCTGGTTCCCATTATTTTACTGGCAATCGGCTGCCTTGTTTTTGGCCTGCCTACACAAAACTGGCCCCTGGAAGTTGTCAGGGCCGTGGCGGCAATGTTATATTAAAAAGAGATTTGTTTGGGAATTAGTGGTTTTATAAAAGTTATTATTCTTTTTTTTTTATTGGATCACTGCATGGTTTTTTTAGAAGAGGAGCTATACTGAGATGGCAGCATCCGTACCTGTAGTGGAGACAGTTGAATTAACGAGTGCCCTGCCCCTGTGGTTGGTGTTAATACCCATCCTGGGCAGCTTTGTGGTTTACTGGGGCGGCCGACGCCTGGGGGAAGCGTTTCGCAACTACGTAGCCATCGGTATCTCGGCCGTATGTTTTCTTCTGGCCGTATATCTCTTTCACTTAGTGCAGCAGGGTGAAGTTGTGTACCGTGTTATCGCTTTCCTGGATTTCGGCCTTAACTTTCGCGTCGACATTTTGGGGGCCCTGTTTGCTTTACTTTCC
>JAGVAS010000163.1 GCA_020060185.1 Desulfovibrio sp.
ATTTTTATCCATGATTGTAACCTGAAGTGCCGTGGACGTAAATATGCATACCATGGGGACATTCCATTGGGGACATTCCTCTGCAAGAGGTGTGTCCCCTTACCTTAAAATAATGTGTCCCCTTACCTTAAAGATGAGGTGTGTCCCCAGACCTTACTCGTCGTCTGCTGGCAGCTGACATCCTGTCAGCTGGGTCGTCTCCAGCTCTCGTTTCGTAGTGAACTTGTTTCCTCGCTGCACAAGTCACTACCGGAATGGCCGCATCATTATTATCTGCAGGGAGATACTAAAACAGATTTAAAAATACTATGGAAATAGGTTAGAAAATGAGAACAAACTCCCCGGCAATGGCTGTACTTATTTTGTTACTGGTGCTGATATACCTGGGTTTCCTGGAGCGGGTTCTGGAGCGTATGAGGCTTACCAGGATGCAGGCGTTGCTTATTTTACTGGTCATGGTTCTCGGAGGGGGGTTACCCGTGATACCTCTTACCAGAGGCCTTAAAGTGAATTTAGGGGGAATGGCGGTCCCCTTAATTGTAGTTATTTATCTCGTGGCCACAGCTGACGAGAGAGCAGAAAGGCTGAGGGTTTTAATTGCTACAATTGTAACGGTAATAGTGGTTTGGATCATCGATCGCCTTTTTCCCCTGGAGCCCGGTTTATTTTTCCTGGATATTGATCCACTATATTTACCGGCCCTGGTGGCAGCCATAGTGGCTTATGCCCTGGGACGTTCCAGGCGGGCATCCTTTATCAGCGCTTTTTTGGGAGTACTGCTTGTTGATTTTATAGCCTGGGGAGAGAACCTGGTGCGCGGTTTTGGAAATATTACCGTTATTCTGGGGGGTGGAGGGGTGTTCGGCGCTGCTGTTCTTTCCGGAGTGCTTGCTGTTTTGCTGGCAGAAATAGTTGGGGAAATAAGGGAAAGGCTTCATAGAACTTAAAAATAGCGCTATGAAGGAAGGTTTTAAATTATGCTCTCCAAATTCCTGAAATATCTATTCCTTTTGGCCTTGTTAATTCTTGTCTTCCTGGCCGGGACTGGAAAAGAAGAAATTGCACGGGAAAATCCAGCCATATATGCACTGACTGAAGAAAAACCGCTGATACCTGTGCTTGACAATGACAGCACCGGGAAAAGAGAAAATGGGGAATATCCCTTTGCGGAGACACTTCTTAACGAACTTGAGGATGAAGAAATCACAGGGGAAAAATACTTCCGGCTTGTGGATAAAGAAGGCAGGATCATTACAATAACAGGGCGCCGTATCAGGCCCGGTGACCGTTACCTTGATGAGAAAAACCGCCTCTATGAAGTTTACCGCGTTAGGGATTATGTGGCTACAGCAAGGTATATACGCACAGAAAAATTAAAAAAACCGGGGAGAACCGGTTCCAGTTTTTTGTGGGAAAAGAATAAGGGCATTTTAAACCTGCTTCAACAGGCCTTTAATTCAGCAGGTGAAAGGGGAAATAACGGGGAAGAAGCCCCACGGAAGCTTGTTGCCTTATACCATACACATAATGCGGAGTCATATGTACCCAGCGACGGCACGTACAGCATTTACGGCAGAGGAGGAATACACCAGGTTGGAGCGGCACTTAAAGATGCCCTGGAAGAAAAAAATATTGATGTAATACACTCCGAAAACCTGCATCTGCCCCACGACCGGGGAGCTTATCGCCGTTCCAGAAATACCGCTCTGAATCTTTTGCAGCAAAATCCCGACGTTATCTTTGATGTACACCGTGACGCAGCTCCCAGGGATGCTTACGCGGTACAGGTAAACGATCAATGGGTAACCAGAATCCAGTTTGTAGTAGGCCGGCAGAATCCTTCTACTGTGGTAACAAGGCGTTTTGCTTACGATTTGAAGGGTCTTACCGATGAAGTCTATCCCGGCCTGATCAAGGGGGTTTTTATGGGTTGGGGCAATTATAACCAGGATTTAACGCCTCTCAACCTTCTGCTGGAGGTAGGAAGCCATGAGAATAGCAAGGATGCAGCCGAGGAAAGTATGACCCTGTTTGCCGATGTGGTAGCAAAATATTTTTATGGTATTCCTGTGGGAGAAGAAGAAGGAGTTTTCCCCAGGGCTGATGAGCCGGGTGCTGCAGGAGGTACTGTGGGGGGAACGATAGCTGTTATCATTTTACTGGTAGCGGCGGCCCTGGGAGGTTTTTATTTTCTCAACAACCCCGGGGCCTGGGAGCGATTTAAAGAACAAATAAAACTTTACCTGGGGCGGAACGGGCTTGTCTGGAAAGAAGGTTATCATAACCTTGTTCTCTCAGGTAAAAGAATTCTATCGGGATTACGTACGGTTCTTGTATACCTGTTAATACTGGGGCAGCTTCTCCAGGATCTTTTCCGTAGAATACGTAGGAGGTTAAAAAAAGGGTTGAAATAACATTTTAAACCTGACTTATAACCGGTACTAGCCCCCGAAATATAGAAAGCCCTCTATAGCAATAACCTTAACTATAGAGGTTTTCTATTTTCAGTAACAGCAGGAGTTGATATAATAATATAATAGAATTCAGGGATTGTAAATTGTAGTCAACAGGCAGTACAATAAAATGTTGAGGTGTATTGTGACGAAAAAATGTTATTTTACTTTTCCGACAACATATCAGGCTATCAGAGCCGAAAAGATCCTGGCCAAAGAAAACCTTGAGTATAGAATGGTTCCTGTCCCCCGGAGCATAAGCTCCAGTTGTGGCATAGCACTTTGTTGCCTTCCCGAGGATGCTCAGGTTATTAGAGACTATTTAAAAGATTGTTCTATTATTGTTGAAGGCTTTTTTGAGATAGAGGAAAAAGCTTCTACAAGCCCATTATCTTTTTTACGCAAAAGGAGAGGTTAATAAAGGATGGAAGAAAAAATCATTTATTTTGACAACGCTGCTACTTCCTGGCCAAAACCAGAGAATGTTTATAAAGCTGCCGAGAATTACCTGCGTAATGGTGGCGCCAATCCTGGCCGCTCTGGTCATACACGTTCGATCCATGCAGATCGCCTGGTTTTTGAAACCAGGGAAAGGGCAGCATCCTTCCTCGGGGCGGGTGAACCCGAGGAGATAGTTTTTACCCTTAATGCTACTGATTCCCTTAACATGGCAATTAAAGGAGTTCTGGAACAGGGAGATCATGTCATCTATACCTCCCTGGAACATAACTCCGTTCTCAGGCCCCTGGGTTCACTCAGGAGAAACGGGGTAATAACCACGACCATGATTTCCTGTGATTCCTCCGGGTGTTTGAATACAAAAGATGTGGAAAGGGCTATTAAGCCCAATACGAAGCTTATTGTATGTACCCATGCTTCTAATGTTATCGGGACTGTGTTGCCTGTAGAGGAGATCAGCAGCCTGGCATGGAAAAAAGGAATTATCTTTCTTTTGGATGCGGCACAGACTGCAGGTTCAATTCCTTTGAATCTACAGGAAATAAAACCCCACCTGGCAGCCTTTACCGGTCATAAAGGTTTGCTGGGCCCGCCAGGGGTAGGGCTGCTTTATGTCCGCAAGGGAGTTAATATAAAACCCTGGCGCGAGGGCGGTACCGGCAGTAGATCAGAAGAAGACAGGCAGCCGGAAATAATGCCTGATTATCTGGAGGCAGGGACCATGAATACACCGGGCCTGGCCGGGCTCAATGAAGGGCTGAAGTTTATTGAAAAAACCGGTATCTCGCTCATTGCTGAGCATGAATCTATTTTGGTCCGGAAGTTGCGCGAAGGCTTAAAGGAAATTAAGCGGGTTAAAGTTTTTAATACAAAGACGGATCATCAGTCTGTGGCTGTTGTCTCTTTCATTGTCGAGGGTATTGATAGCGGTGAATTGGGCTATGTCCTGGAGCAAGCCTACGGGATCTTATGCCGGACGGGCCTGCACTGTGCTCCCTGTGCCCACCACACCATCAGTACTTTTCCCCAGGGAACGGTACGTTTCAGCCTGGGATATTTTAACCAGGAAGAGGAAGTAGAACATGCCCTAATGGCAATAAGGGAGATAGCCTCACGCTTCTAATATGAAAATGGGTGGCGAAGGTTGATGCTCGCTCTAGGGTTCGCACAGACAGGTTATACAGCTCAGCTCAGGCCTTCGATTGGCCTACCCGGCAGA
>JAGVAS010000135.1 GCA_020060185.1 Desulfovibrio sp.
ACTAAACTCGCGGTAAATTTTTTCATGGTATTTTTCCTCCCTCATGTCAGGCTATCAGGCATATCACTCATGGAGATATTATCAAACCTAACGTGTTAGGTTTTACCGGCTCTGATAAAAATCGTTTACTCCCATACCCGCAGCCTGCCCTTAATCAAAAATTTTCATCTTACTGGCAGTGAAGAACATGCTTACAAAGGTACTATACAAAATAAAAAACCACGGAGAAGAAAGCGTGGCCTGTACCGTACACCTCCCCTCTCCCTCGAAGGGGTATTGTGTTTATATAAGCAACAGGCAGGTCTCCTGGCTCACGGGTCATTGTCTTCCTCCGTCTTCCCGGTTTTCAGTACCAGTGACATAATGAAGGAAGTCTACCTGCTTACAGTGGCGGGACCGCACCGGATTTCCACCGGGTTTCCCTTTCCTGCTACTTAATATTTTTTTAATTGTAAAAATACAATATCATAAATGGAGAAATATTTCCAGTAAAATTTTCGGCTTGCGCTTCGTAGTGAACTTGTTTCCTCGCTACACAAGTCACTCCGCCAACAGCAAAATGCTGCCTCTGTGGAACAATCGCGGGATTTAAACCCGGTCATTTTCATCCCCATCTTTGTGGCCCGCAAGGGTCATGGCGGTTAATATGAAAATAGCGCAGCGTTTGCTGGTAGCGGGGCTCCGGGTTCAACTGAAGCCAAGTTCTACTGCTTACTTCGAGCTTTCGACGACCTCCCCGGCTGAATTGCTATTTTGGTCAAAACACCGCTTAATCACCGGATGTTAAAGGACAGGGAGTTTTTTCTTTACTTTTCAATTTAAGATAAAGTTTGTTCAAGATGCCAAAAACAATATAGGACATCAGCAAATACAGGACCATTTCTCTCCAGAATATTACAAAAAAGATAAAACTAAGTATGCCTGAATAAAACAAGATAAAGGTAAACGGGCTAACTTCACGCTGGCCCTTTTTTATAGCGGGATACTGTATTTTACTAACCATTAGAAAAGATAGGATGAAGGTATAAAAGGGTACTATCCAGGTAAGAAAAACAGAGTCATGCAACGACAGGGCTGCCAGGGCACCCCCGGCAATAGTTATGGGCAGCCCCGTAAACCAAGAGTTATAAGGGGACGCCAGGTTAAATCTTGCCAGGCGGTATGCCCCGGCAAGGGGGAAAAAAATAGCAATAAGCATTCCGGCCAGTCCAAGCCGGTGCAGGGACACCTGATAAATAATTACGGCCGGTACCACGCCAAAAGAGACCAGATCACAAAGAGAATCAAGCTGCTTTCCCAGTTCACTGCCTGCTTTTAATATTGCAGCGATCTTGCCATCAAGGCCATCAAGAACCATGGCGATAAATACAAGAGAAATACTCAATTCATTTCTACCCTCCAGAGCACAAAAAAGAGCCAGCATTCCCCATACCAGGTTGCCCATGGTAAAAAGATTGGGAATATGTTTCCTGGCAGACTTTTTAAAGCTCTCCCAAAACGGTCTCCCCTCCACGAACCCTGTCACCTTCCTTCACTTTCAGTTTTATACCCGAAGGAATATAAAGCTCAGTACATGAACCGAATTTAATCATACCGATACGTTCACCACTTTCAATCTTATCACCGGGCTTTATCCAACAAACGATTCTCCTGGCTACCAGGCCTGCCACCTGTACAACCAGCAACTTTCCCTGATCTGTTTCAATCCCTATCAAATTTCGTTCGTTTCTCGAAGAAGCTTCTTCCCTGTAAGCAGCCAAGAACCTGCCGGGGATATACCAGCATAATGGTATGGTACCCCCGTAAGGGGAACGGGTTACATGGACGTCAAAAAGAGAAAGAAAGATACTTACTTTTAAAGCTTCACCTTCAATAAAATGGGGTTCATAAACTCTTTCTATCTTTAGAATCTTGCCATCAGCAGGAGACAGCAATAAATTCTTTCCTGCGGGATGCTTCCTCTCAGGATCACGAAAAAAATAGGCTAAAAATAAAGTTACAAAGAAAAAAGGAAGAGATAAAAAAGGAGCTTTGGTATAAAAAAGGACTGTTAACACCAAAGCTGTAATTAAATAAGGATATCCTGGCTTAGCAATAGTAATCTTCTTCATAGAAACCCCGTTTTTAAGTTTACTTACCCGATACCATTATAACAGATATCTCCGCTGCAAAGAAGATAAAAAAATTCAACTTCCATTGAGAACTTGCCGAGCTGAACCCGGAACTACGCCACCAGCAAACGCTGCTCCATTTTCATAATAACCGCCACGACTCTACGGGTCACAACAATGGATGAAAATAACCTGGTTTTAGATCCCGCCATTTTCCATAGATGTAGCGTTTTGCTGTTGGCGGAGCGACTTGTGCAGCAAAGATAAAAGCTCACGTTAAAGCGAAGGCTGGAGATGACTCTGCTGACAGGATGTCAGCAGCCAGAAGGCGAACATGGATGTGAGCTCTGGCGGGAAAGTCATCGAAAGCCTGAGCTGAAACGTAGAGCTTTCAGAGCGGAACTCGGAGCTACGCCACCAGCAAACGCTGCTCCATTTTCATATTAATGGCAGCTTGCACAGCTGGAACTGCTGCAACCGCTGCAACTGCTGCCCCCAGAATAAGTTTCGGGGCTCGAGCTGCCGGAGGAGCGCCCCGTTCGGAATGTAGACATTACCCGGCGGCTTTCTCCTCCACATTTAGGGCAAAGGAAAACAGGTTTATCGCCAGTTTTACAGAGCCTTTCAAAACGATTCCCGCATCCGCAGAGAAATTCATATATAGGCATGTGGTGTTCTCCTCCTTCCGCTATATTTCCACGAAGCAGGTAGAAATAATATATTCTACCTTTTCCAGTTCATCTAAAACCTTATCCGTAATATAGTTGTCCACCTGTAAAACCATGACCGCCTCTCCGCCGATCTCCTGCCGGCCAACCTGCATGCTGGCAATGTTAATATTATTATTGCCCAGTATCGAACCAACTTTCCCGATAACACCGGGCTTGTCAATATACTTGCTAACAAGCATAAAGCGCGAGGGAACCACTTCTAGATGATAGTCCCCGATCTGCACAATACGTATGTCGTTTGTACCAAAAAGCGTACCGGCCATGGCAAAAGTGTGTTCACTGGTTTTTACCTTGATTGTAATCAAGTTATTAAAAACAGAAATATCTTTACTGGTAATCTCCTTAACCTTTATACCCCTTTGCCTGGCAATGATAGGCGCATTAACGAAATTGACATTGCTGTTTAACATGACACGCAGGAAACCCATAAGCAATGCCGTAGTAAGGGGTGTAACGGGATATTCTGCTATGTCGCCGCTATAAGTGATTTCTATAGATTCAACCCTACCGTCAAAAACCTGCATATAAAAACTGCCCAAGGTTTTCATAAGAGGAATAAATAATTCCACTTCGGATAAAACCTCCGGCGGCAGCACGGTAACATTAACAGCCATATGTATAGGCTTGCCTTTTAAAAAGTTAACCATTTCCTCAGCAACCTGAACAGCCACATTAACCTGCGCTTCCTGTGTAGAAGCCCCCAGGTGAGGAGTACTGATTACCTGATCCAGCTTTAAAAGAGGATTATCATTGCGAGGAGGTTCTTCTTCAAAGACATCCAGAGCCGCGCCGGCAACCTTGCCGCCAACAATAGCCTGGTAAAGTGCCTTTTCATCAATCAATCCCCCGCGCGCACAATTGATGATACGCACACCATCTTTCATCCTGGCCAGTTCCGCAGCACCAATTATATACTGGGTAGCAGAGGTTTTAGGAATATGCAGGGTAATAAAGTCAGCCTGGGAAAAAATTTCTTCCAGGGAGACAGGAACAACCCCGAGCTTCTCCGCCCGCTCTGCAGAAATATAGGGATCGTAGGCCAAAACGTTCATGCCAAAAGCCCTGGCCCTTTTAGCCACTTCACTGCCAATACGCCCTAGTCCTATGACACCCAGGGTTTTTTTGAACAACTCCAGGCCCATAAATTTGCTTCTCTTCCACTGGCCTTCCTTCAGTGAGCTCGAAGCCTGCGGGATATTGCGGGCCATTGCCATCATTAAGGCCATAGTATGTTCTGCTGCAGAGATCGTATTGCCTTCCGGGGCATTAATAACCAAAATGCCTTGTTCCGTAGCCTTCTCCACGTTAATATTGTCTACTCCCACACCTGCCCTGCCTATTACCTTCAGCTTTTTACCAGCGGCAATAAGCTCAGCGGTTACCTGGGTGCCGCTGCGTACCAGCAGGGCGTCATACTCACCTATAATTTCCATGATTTCCTGGGGGGAAAGATCCGGTCTCACATCTACCTGAGCAGCTTCCTGTAGTAATTTAATACCTTCCTCTGAAACGGGGTCACTTACCAGAACCTTGTACTGTTTATTATCCTCCATATGGTCAACCTCCCGGAGACATAGCTCTTAAGAAACATTTTTGCCTTTTTAATATAACATAACTTAAGATGATAGGCAATAACTCTGCTTATTACTTAAAAAGCGAAACAGCCTGGAGGAAAGCATCAAATATTTCCTGGCCTCCCGGAATTTCCTTTACAGCGAGGGCTTCAGGGTGCCACTGTATGCCCAGGGCAAAAGAATGAACCACGGATTCCAGGCCTTCGACAACATCATCGGAAGCCACGGCATTTACTCTGAATCCATTTCCCAGTTTTTTTACAGCCTGGTGGTGAAAACTGTTCACTCTTATTGTTTTTCTCCCCCTGAGGATTCTGTATAATAACGTATCCTCCAAAATATTTATGTCGTGAAAAAGGTGGTGGCGCGGTGCTTTTTGCATATGCTCCAGGATCAACCCTTTTTTGAGACTGATATCCTGGTATATACTTCCCCCTGCAGCAATATTCAGTACCTGTGCACCGCGGCAAATCCCCAGTACCGGTAAATTTTTTTCTAAAGCCGCCCTGGTTAATTCTATTTCAATCCTGTCTCTAAGAGGAGAAATTTCTCCTTGACCGGAAAGGGGTTCTTCTCCGTAATAAAGGGGATCGACATCGCCTCCTCCGGAAAGAACAAGGCCTTTAATGGTTTTTAATAACCCGGGAATAAATTCTTCGTTTAAAATGGAAATAGGAACAGGAATACCTCCCGCTCTCTCAATAGACCTGATATAATCAAAACTCAAACGTGCAAAGTTAAAATTTTCATTATATACACAGGTAATTCCTACCGGTAGCACCTCTGTCACCCCCAAAAATTAAAAAACGGGTTTACCAGCGGAAAAAACTAAGATAACCGCGGTTTCCCCGATAAATTTTTATCAGGACTCTGTCTAAAAACATGATGGTTTTATTAATTAAAACACCTATAATAAAACCAAAGAATTTAAATTAAAAATCAATCAACCCCAAACTTATTTTCAGGGCCTCATCCACCCTGGCCATTACTTTTTCATCCAGCTCTGTTATCTTTTGTTGCAATCGTTGCTTGTCAATTGTTCGCACCTGTTCCAGAAGTATAACCGAATCTTTTTCCAGCCCGTGCTCCTCTGCCGACAATTCTACATGCGTCGGCAGCTTTGCTTTTTCAATATGAGAAGTAATAGCCGCAACAATTACCGTGGGGCTGTACTTATTCCCCACGTTATTTTGTATAACCAAAACCGGCCGGAAGCCTCCCTGTTCAGAACCGACGACAGGGCTTAGATCAGCATAAAAAATGAAACCACGTTTAACATCCACCGCTTTCACTCTCCATTTACCATTTCCTCGGCAAGCCGATCTGCCTCATTTTCCGCAGATATAGCCTCATTAGCCAGGGCTAGATTTAACCGGGCCATTTCTATATAACCCTCTTGCATACGTTCCCTTATCTGCCTTTTTCTCCGTTCCTGAAGGTAAAGTTTCATTGCTTCCCGGATAAATTCGCTGCGGGTCCTTTTTTCCATTTCTACCACGCCATCAACTTCCTTTAATAAATTTTGCGGCAAACTGATCATAATCCTCTTGGTCCTCGCCACGGAAAGCACCCCCTTAGGTAGAAATTGTATAAATAACCAAAAAACTATCGAAAGCTTGCTTGCAATACTATTTATTATCCTGTACTGCTATTCTTTTATACATCTATTTTTATATACCGTAGCAGGCTCCAGCAAACTTGATGCTCTGCACGCTACCATCACGGCAATATACCCTGGGAACCCTGCTGCCAATGTTGCAAAGCACCTCGTAACTTATAGTTCCCAGTTGTCCGGCAACCTCATCTACGTCAATCTCCCCATGGCCCTGCCTGCCATAAGCAACCACTTCATCGCCTTCCTTTACAAAAGGGATTTTCCCTACATCCAGCATGGTATGATCCATGCAAACCCTTCCTGCTATGGGGGCTTTCTGGCCTCGCACCAGCATAAAACCGTTATTGGATAAAAGCCTGTTGTAACCATCGCCGTACCCCAGTGGCACTGTTGCTATGGTTGTATCGTTTAAGGCAAGGTACGTCCTGCCGTAGCTTATCGGGGTCCCCGCAGTAACTTTTTTTAAAAAAACGATCCTGCTTTTTAAGGACATAACAGGAAGCAGCTTCACCGTATTATTTTTTGCCTCCTTTGAAGGGTAGTAGCCATATAAGCCTATACCGACTCTGACCATATCCAGGTGCGCTTCAGGAAGCTCCAGTGTTGCCGCGCTGTTGGCGGCATGTTTCAAAGGTACTTTTATCATTCTTTCCCTACACGCGCTTAGAACAGTATTAAAAAGGTGCAGCTGGTTCCGGGCAAAGCTTTTATCTCTTTCATCGGCAGTGGCAAAATGTGTATAGACTCCTTCCAGAATAATGCCGGGAAGAGCATTTACTTTTTCCAGAAAATTTAAAGCATCACGGGGATCAGTTAACCCCAGCCTACCCATGCCTGTATCCAGCTTTACGTGGACTGCTACCCGCTTACCCTGGGCCTGGGCTTGTTGTGAAAGAGAAGAGACTGCTTCCCAGTTGAAAACAGTTGGAGTCAGTTGCATTTTTAGCAAAGAGAGGTTTTGTCGCGAGTCCGTATAACCCAGGATAAGAATAGGAGACTTGATTCCTTTTTGCCGAAGGCCTGCACCCTCCTCTAAAGAAGCCACCCCCAGCATGAAAGCCCCTTTTTCCAGGGCAATACCGGCGACTTCGTAAGCTCCATGACCATAAGCATCTGCCTTTACCACTGCCATTAATTTAACAGCATCAGGTAAAAACTGTCGAAATTCCCTGACATTAAAAGCTAAATTAGAAAGGTCGATTTCTGCCCAGGTAGGCCTCCCCAGATAATGTGAAATGTCCATTAGCGCTATTCACCCAGTTTCTCCCGGCTGCTGCATGCGGAACGGCAAAAACAATAGTAAGCAGATCAGTATTAATTTTTATTCCACAAGTTATATATTTATTCCTGCCGGGGCGGAAGATTTGCAACTATACATTTATTTCCATAATTAACTGGAAATATTTTCAGGAGGGTCAGACCCCTTTTGGAAAAGACCCCTTTTGGAAAAATATTACTTTTCGATTACCCTGAGGACACTGTTTATCTTCTTTATGGCAGGAGATCTCTGAATTTTTTCCAGGGCCAGGTTAAAAAATTTTTCTTCCACAACATGAGTAACCAGAACAATTTCTGCCATACCTTCCACACTGCGTTTTTGTAAGATCATATCCAGGCTTACACGTTCACTTCCGAAAGCGGTAGCCAGGCTGGCAAAAACTCCAGGTTCATCAACAGCCTGCAGGCGCAGGTAAAAGGCAGAGAGCAGTTCCTCCATGGAAACAATGTTTTTGGTTTGAAAATCTATTTCCATGATACCGTTTTCGACCTGGTGGTTAATATTACGGGCAACATCGATTAAGTCGGCGACAACAGAACTCCCCGTAGGCATGGCTCCTGCTCCCAAACCATAGAACATTGCCTCTCCCACGGCATTGCCCACCACGAAGAGCGCGTTATTTTCATAATAAACAGCGGCCAGGGGATGGTTCAGGGGTATCAATGTAGGGTGAACCCTCAAGGCCAGCCCTTTTTCCGTTTCCTCTCCGATAGCCAGGAGTTTAATGGCAAATCCCAACTCCCTGGCATAAAAAACATCCCTTTTACTGATGTTGCTTATCCCCTGGACATAAATATCCTCAAAACGAACATGGCTGTTAAAAGCCAGGCCTGCCAGTATGCAAAGCTTGTAAGCAGCGTCTTTCCCTTCCAGGTCGCTAGTTGGATCCTGCTCGGCAAAACCCCTGGCCTGGGCCTCTGCCAGGGCAACTTCGAATTCCATGTTTTCCAGGCTCATTTTCGTTAAAATATAATTGGTTGTGCCGTTTATTATCCCCAGCAAACGGATAATTTTGTTGGCACCCAGGCTGTGCTTTAGCGGCCGTATCAGGGGAATCCCCCCCCCTACGCTGGCTTCATAGTAAATATTGCGGCCCTGTTCCTTTGCCAGAAGTAAAAGTTCCACCCCGGCAGTAGCCATAAGATCTTTGTTGGCTGTAATAACAAATTTTTTATGCTGCAGGGCTTCTTCGATATATTTGCGGGAATCCTCAATACCACCGATCACTTCCACAATTACATCTATTTCAGGATCATGTAAAATTTCTTTGGGATTTGTGGTAAGCAGCTGCCTGTCTACTTTTACCGGCCTCTCCTTCTGCAAGTCCCTGACAAGAATTTTTTTTACCTCAATAATGGCTCCGGCCCTGATGTTTACCTGTTCACCATTCATCTCCAGGATTTTAAGTACTCCCGAGCCCACCGTACCCATACCCAGAAACCCTACTTTAATAGTGTTTTTTCCCATAAAATTAACCTCCGTTGTTCTACAATAGGAAAGCCTTTAGTTCATTTTTGCGCTAATTATACCA
The DNA here is from genome assembly GCA_020060185.1 of Desulfovibrio sp. GTDB lineage: Bacteria > Bacillota > Dethiobacteria > DTU022 > UBA8154 > UBA9862. Next base: position 8,842 of record JAGVAS010000135.1, read on the forward strand.
TCTTGACTTTCACTAGGCAATAAACGTGCACAAAAGAAACTTGAAGAAAAAAAACAGTAAAGACCGTAAGAATTTTTATAAAATCAATATTCTTCTTCAAAATGATTTATCCTGCCTTTAAATAATTTTAACCTGCTGATGAATTAATTATAAAGCTTTCTTCTTCATATATTTTAATTAAAGGCAGGTGATTGCTGTGCGCGCTTTATGGCTAAACAAATTCGACTTCAGCGGGAATACGGAAGCCGTCATTGCCTGGGCCAAAGGGGTTATACAGAAGGGTTTTAAAGTACACCTGGTTCTGACCGGAGTTCCTTCGCCCCAGCTCAATATTTACCAGGAGTACATAAATAAAACAGGCTTAAAAAGTTCATTAAATATAAGCAGGCAGCAGGTGCAAAACCTGATTTATTACCGCGGTTTTGATCTTTTGCATGTTTTTCATCCCGACCTATTCAATATCGCCGGGGAACTGGGGAGCTCTTTCAAAATACCCTGGCTGGCAAGCGTTTTTGACAAGGAACGGCATGTTAATTTTAGCTTCCTGCATGCAGCAAGTTATATAACCTGCTGCAATTCGGTCTCACTCCAGGCCTTAAAAAACTTTTTTTATCCTTACTGTAAGCAAAATCTTTTACTAATACCACAGGGAGTAACGATAAAACGGGCAGATTTTTCCCCGCCGGAAAAGATGGGCATTCTTTACGCCGGCCCCCTGGAAGGCAGTCACGTTGCTCCTTTCCAGGCACTTAACAGGGTCGTCCAAAGTTTAAAGTCATGTACCCTCGGCGTGGTTTCCAGGCACAACCCTTTCGCTTCAAACGTAAATTTTTACCCCTGGACACCTGATTTTAGCAGTATCGCCGGGCATTACAATATAATTGCCGGTTTTGGCTATTTCCTGCTCCAGGGAATTTCTACAGGGAAAATAGCGTTGATCCTGGAGGAAAAATACGAGGGGATCTTCTCACCTTTCCACCGGAAGCAGGTACCCGACTTCAGGGCAAAGGTGCAGTCAGGAGACGATATAGCCGTGCAAAAGCTTTTAAGCCGGGATATACAGGCACTGTATGACCATCTCCCCGCAGCAAAAAAGCTCCAGCAGGAAAACTGGAGCTATGCACAGGAAAACCATGATCTGGAGATCATAGCGGAAAAGATAGTTCGCCTTTACAGCCGGATTATTTAAAAACTTAGGAATGATCCGCTCCCCAGCAGGAAATTCTTTGCTTCTCCCTTGTTCCCTTTTATTATGCTGACATCCTGCCCGATAATACTATCCTTGATGGGGCTTTTCAATCCTTGAATTTTCACCCTTTCAAATAGAATACTATTTTCCAAGATGGAGCCCTCTAAAATGGAACCCGGGCCTATAGAGACATACGGTCCAATTTCAGAGCCGATGACACGGCATCCCTCACCTATGATCAGGGGTCCTTTTAGCTTGCTCTCTTTAACAATAGTAGATAGCGCTACCAGGCACAAAGGAGTTGCAACAAGGTGATTTTTAAAAGAATTTTCCGGCGCCGTTAAAAGATTTAATATTTTTTTGTTGGCTTCCAGCACATCTTCGGGTTTGCCAATATCCATCCACCATCCCGGGAACATGTAAGGAACTACCTTTCCCCCCATCTTTATTAATTCCTGGATGGCATCGGTAATCTCCAGTTCGCCTCTCCACGAAGGTCCGATCCTTTCAATAGCGGAAAAAATGTTCTTCCTAAAAATATAAATTCCCATAATGGCAAGGTTGCTTCGAGGAAAAAGCGGTTTTTCCCTTAAAGAGATTATCTGGCCGTTTTCCACCTCGGCAATACCATACCTTTGAGGATCATCTACAGGAATCAGAAAAACCAGGGAATCGGCTTCTTGTTCCCAAAAAATACCGAGGGCCTCTTCCAGGCTCTGGCCAAACAGGTTATCTCCCAGGATCATTATAAAGTCACTATCTTTTAAAAAAGGTCGTGCTGTTTGAACGGCATGGGCCAGGCCGAGGGGTTTTGCCTGTTTGATATAAGTTAGATGCACGCCTGAGGGGGCCAGATCTTTTAGTTTTTCCCTAATAATTTCCCCCTTGTCTCCTACAATAATTCCTATTTCCTTAATGCCCGCTTTTTTAAAAGCCTCCATGATGTAACAGAGCACCGGCTTGTTGGCTACAGGGATGAGCTGCTTGGGTAAAGAAAAGGTAAAAGGCAGTAAGCGTGTTCCTGAACCGCCACAGAGAATAAGACCTTTCATTATACCTGCGCCCCCTTACTACCAGTCATAGGGTATGTTCCCGGAATCCGGAGGCAAGCGGAATTCATCAGGATTTTCATGGTTATAAGGTTCCGTGGGGCAGTTAAGGAGCAACGCTTCCCTGGATCCCAGGGCTTTAAAACCATGCCATACAAGTGGAGGTATACGAATCAGAAGGGGATTGTACTCTCCCGGGAAAAATTCATTTATGGCTCCAAACGTAGGTGATTCTTCCCTGTTGTCATATAGAGCAACTTTAGCCATCCCAGCCAATACGGTAAAATGATCTGCCTGGTAGCGGTGATAATGCCAGGCTTTAATAACCCCAGGAAACGCAGTAGTAATATAAACCTGGCCGAACTTATCAAAAAAAGGGTCATCCCGTCGTAATATTTCCATTAACCGCCCTCGTTCGTCAGGAATAAACCTTAATTGCTTAACAATTACACCTTCGATGCGGGGCATATTTTCACTCCTCTGCCCGCTCTGCCCGCAATTTATTAAATTTATGAACATACCAATCCACCGTTTTTTGCAAAGAAATTTCCAGGACATTCTCAGGTTTCCAGCCCAGTTCGTCGGTAATCCGGTTGGCCTTGAGAGCATAACGCCGGTCGTGTCCGGGGCGGTCTTCAACAAAATTTATCAACGACGGGGACTTGCCCAGTATATGCAGGATTGATCCCGCCAACTCTAAATTTGTCCTTTCTTCCTCTGCACCAATGTTGTAGATCTTTCCTTCCCTGCCATAGAGGAGAACCATTTCCAGGGCATGGCAGTGATCCTGGACAAAGATCCAGTCCCTGATTTGCTGGCCATCACCGTAGATGGGAACCGGCTCGTCGCGCAGTGCCCTGTAAATAACGGAAGGTATAAATTTTTCCCGGTGCTGGAATGGTCCATAGTTATTGCTGCAACGCGTTATATTCACATTCAGCCCGTAAGTTTTATGGTAAGCCCTTACCAGGCAATCCGCAGCAGCTTTGCTGGCAGAATAAGGATTATTGGGCTTAAGGGGCGAAGATTCTGTAAAGTACCCCTCTCTACCTAAAGAACCGTAAACTTCATCAGTAGATACATGTAAAAATTTTTTTACTTTAAACTTCCTCGCCGCCTCCAGCAAATTAAAGCAACCTGTAATATTGGTGGTTATAAAATTTTGCGGGGCAGCGATACTGTTATCGACATGTGATTCCGCCGCAAAATTAACAACGGCATCAACGTTGGCTCTCATCACGCGGTTAACAGTTTCGTTTTCACTGATATCTCCCCAGACAAAAAAATAATTCTGGCGTTTGCTTATCTCTTTTAAATTACCAAGATCAGCGGCATAGCTTAATTTATCCAGGTTGATAAAGGTAACTTCGGGATAGCGGGGAACCATATACAGTAAAAAGTTTGTACCAATAAATCCGGCTCCACCGGTTACCAGAATTTTTTTGAGCACCTGAAACATCACTCCAATTATATTGAACAGTTTATTGAACATTATATTTTTTTTAATATGCCCGGTGAACCACCGGGCAGGGAATTATTTCCCTGAACTTATTCAGCCCATATTGCCCATTTTTTTTATCTCTTCTAACCTTCTGTTATACTCCTCCTCGCTTAAATTTAATGGAGGCTGGTATAACGAAAAACATTTACCTTCCAGGACCATGTATCTTTTCCTCAGCAAACGACTATGCCGCTGGACGCTATCCTTCTTCTCCGTCACCGATCTCCCTCCTCGCCTTAATCTTTCTTTTATTGTATGGGCAAACCCACCAAAAGGTTAACTTTTAAATTCTGGCTACGATGTTAATTGTTTAGAGCCGGGCCGTATTTTACAAAATTTGACAAGCTATAACCTTTTTACATTTTAGACGCGAGTAAGGGTATGTCTAAGTTTAAAAAAGAGGATTTTAAAATGCCCCCCTGCTATAGTTGTTCTTCGAAAAAAAAGCTGGTAACAGGCGCAAAGCAGGAACAGGTAAAATTTTTCGTTTTTATCACAGTAACAAAATACCCTGCCAATCATAGTATAAAGCATAAACAGCAAGGCATATAAAAACCATA
>JAGVAS010000105.1 GCA_020060185.1 Desulfovibrio sp.
GAATCCGCAACAACTTTTTGTAACATTTAAAAAGCCGCCGAGTCCTTACTACACAAGGCCTCGACGGCTTTTATTACTGTGATTGCTGCAAAAGTCAGGTTATTTTCCATAGTTCCGAATATTATTTTACCCCAAATTGTTGCATTTGACAAGGGATAGAAAAGGAAATGAGCCTTACCGGAAATAATTCACCCCGACCTCAAAAAGGCCTGGTCTTTTTCTCCGGGAACATTGACGGCCACAAGAGAGCCGGTTCTTTCCGAATAGCCAATTTTATTTAAAATCCCGCGCCTAAAAAGTTCCTATTTTTTCAACTGCAGTATCTCCAGAGACAACAATCTAGCTCCGTGAATTACACGGAGGATAATAACTCGTTTTCCCTTGATACGAAAAATAGTACGGTATTTATTATAAATGATATGCCTATAATTTACTCCTATCTCCCTACTTTCTGGGATAATGGGGCACCTGAAAGGAAACTGTTCGAGTGATACTATTTGTTTTCTGAGTGCCTCGATTAGCTTTTTGGCAGCAGAAGGGTTATCTTGAGCAACATAATCGTAATGGTCTCGGATATCCTTTTCGGCAATAGATGTAATCTCTACATTATACTTCTTCCTCATCCTTGAACTCCTCTAAGAACTGGAAGGCGGGCCGCGTTTTACCCAGGCGAACATCCCTTTCCCCTTCTTCAAGCAGGCTGGAAAGGTTTGCCAATTTTAAGGTTTTTTCAAAAGAATTTACATCCATCAGGACAACATCAGGTTTCCCGTTTACGGTTATCACAACGGGCCTGCCTGTTTCATGAATATGATCAAGAATTTTTCGCGTGCTTTTTTTTAGTTCCGATAAGGGCTTTATATCTTCTGAAAACACAAAAGACATAAATATCACTCCTAATTAAATTCCATATTCTGTACTAAATATAGCATAAAATAATATAATATACAATTTTTTTCGAAAAAGTTTATTTGAAGTAATTTACACCGGCTTCAAAAAGGCGCTGGTCTTTTTCTCCGGGAACATTGACGGCCACATGGGAGCCGATTCTTTCCGAATGGCCCATTTTGCCTAAAATCCGCCCGTCAGGACTGGTTATTCCCTCGATGGCTTCACAGGATCCATTGGGGTTAAAACTTATGTCATAGCTGGGGTTGCCGTCAAAATCAACATACTGGGTAGCCACCTGCCCAGCGGCAAAAAGATCGGCAATGATCTTTTCACCGGCCACAAATCTTCCTTCCCCGTGGGACACGGCAAGGGTATGAATTTCCCCCGGCTGCACATTGTTGAACCACGGGGAAAGGGTGGAGACAACCCTGGTTCGCACCAGGCGCGAAACGTGCCTGCCAATTTTATTAAATGTAAGCGTGGGGCAATCTTCCGTTATATCGATAATTTCCCCGTACGGCACCAGTCCCAGTTTAATGAAGGCCTGGAACCCGTTGCAGATCCCCAGCATCAAACCGTCTCTTTGTTTAAGCAATTTCATTACCGCTTCCTTGATCCTCGGGTTCCTGAACATGGCGGCAATAAATTTTCCCGACCCGTCCGGTTCGTCTCCGGCGCTGAAGCCGCCGGGAATCATGATAATTTGGGATTGTTCAATCCTCTTAACCATTTCCTCAATGGATTGCTCCACATCTGCTGCCGTGAGATTCCTGACCACCAGGGTGTCCACCATGCCGCCGGCCTTTTCAAAGGCCCTGGCCGAATCATATTCACAGTTGGTCCCCGGAAAAACGGGAATAAATATTCTCGGCCGGGCTGCAGTCACCGCAGTTGCTCCCGGTTTGCGCGGGCTTCTACTGTTAAAGTAAACGCGTTCTGGTCCTCCTGCAAGGGGGGGTTCTGTTTTCGTCGGGAAAATCTTTTCCAGGGGCTTTTGCCACTCGACAAAAGCCTCCTCGAGAGGGATCTCCAGGTTGTTTATGGAAATAGCCGCTTTTTCCCGCGTATAGCCGAGCAGTTTATACCCGATATCGCCAAAAGCCTCCTGCAAGTCCACTTTTTCATCTATTTCCAAAATAATGGAGCCATATTCCGGGATAAACAGGCGGAGCGGTTCCACCGGCTCGCTGAAAGCCATCCCGATACGGTTACCGAAGGCCATCTTCGTAATGGCTGCCGCCAGCCCGCCCATTCTTACCGTATGAGAGGCCAGGACCTGGCCCGAGCGTATCAGGGCGGTTATTCTGTCAAAATTCCTTTGCATCCCGGCGAAATCGGGCAGTTCATTTTCATTCCTGCTTACCGGAACCAGTACAATTCTGCTGCCTGCCCGCTTGAACTCCTGGGAGACAACATTACGGGCATCCACCACGTTGACGGCAAAAGCAACCAGGGTAGGAGGCACGTGCAACTCCATAAAAGTTCCGGACATGCTGTCTTTTCCGCCGATAGCCGGGATGCCCAGTTTTTTCTGCGCGTAAAAGGCACCCAGGAGGGCGGCAAAAGGTTTTCCCCAGCGGAAAACGTCCCTGCCCAGCTTTTCAAAATACTCCTGGAGAGTAAGGCGAGTTCCCCGGTAATCACCACCCAGGGCCACCACCTTGGCCACCGCCTCCACGACTGCATACAGAGCCCCGTGAAAAGGGCTCCACTTGGCCAGCCGGGGATTGTAACCGTAAGTCATGATCGTTGCCGTATTTGTTTCCCCGGGAAGCACAGGCAGCTTGGCCACCATGCCCTCGGACGGTGTATCCTGGTGTTTCCCGCCAAAAGGCAGCAGCACCGTGGCTGCACCAATGGTGCTGTCGAATCTTTCCACCAGGCCTTTCTGGCTGCAGACATTCAAGTCCTGCAGATTGGCCAGCCAGGCCCTTCTTAAATCAGGCAGCCTCCCGGCCACACCTTCAGGAACGCTGTGAAAATAGTTCTGCTCTTCCCCAGGAGCGGCTACAACAACTCCCGTTTTTTGTTTTACCCCGTTGGTATTGAGAAAATCCCTGCTGAGATCCACAACGGGCCTGTCCCTCCAAAACATCCTGAGCCTACCGCTTGCCGCTACCCGGGCAACAACAGTAGCCTCCAGGTTTTCTTCCCCGGCAAAGCGGCAAAAAGGCTCCACATCTTCAGGGGCGACCACAACAGCCATGCGCTCCTGGGATTCGGAGATGGCCAGCTCTGTGCCATCGAGCCCTTCGTATTTTTTCGGCACGGCATCCAGATTTATGTCCAGGCTGTCAGTCAGCTCTCCGATCGCTACCGAAACGCCGCCGGCACCGAAATCGTTGCATTTTTTTATCATGGTGCTGACCGCGGGGTTGCGGAATAATCTCTGGATCTTTCTTTCCGTGGGAGGGTTGCCCTTTTGGACTTCCGCTCCGCAGGTAAAGAGCGATTCCACGGTGTGTTCCTTGGAGGATCCCGTAGCGCCGCCACAGCCATCGCGCCCAGTCCTTCCCCCCACAAGGATAACGGCATCGCCCTCTGCCGGGCTCTTCCGGACTATATTTTTTTTGGGAGCGGCGCCGATTACGGCGCCTATTTCCATCCTCTTGGCCAGGAAGCCTTCATCATACAGCTCCGCCACCTGACCCGTGGCCAGGCCGATCTGGTTTCCATAAGAGCTGTAACCAGCCGCTGCCCCGGTGGTTATTTTCCTCTGGGGCAATTTGCCGGGAAGGGTGTCTTCGACTCTGGCCCTGGGGTCGGCACAGCCTGTCACGCGCATGGCCTGGTAGACGTAGGATCTTCCGGAAAGGGGATCCCTGATGGCCCCCCCCAGGCAGGTGGCCGCCCCGCCAAAAGGCTCAATTTCGGTGGGGTGGTTATGCGTTTCATTCTTGAACATAACCAGCCACTCTTCCTCTTTCCCGTCTACATTAACCTTGGCAATAATGCTGCAGGCGTTGACCTCCTCCGATTCATCCAGATCGCTAAGGAGCCCCCTTTTTTTCAGCTCCTTCATGCCCATGACGGCAATATCCATCAGGCAGATATCTTTTTCTTTCTGTTTATCGCCGTATACATATTCCCTGGAGGCCAGGTATTCCCGGAAAGCTTCCTGGACAGGCCGGGTAAAATGCCCCTGGACGATATTCACTTCTTCAATTTTTGTCAGGAAAGTCGTATGCCGGCAATGGTCGGACCAGTAGGTGTCTATCACCCTGATTTCCGTTATGGTCGGTTCTCTTTTCTCCGTGTCCCTGAAATAGGCCTGGCAGAACAGCAGGTCTTCCAGGCTCATTGCCAAGCCCCTGCTCTCTAAAAAGCCCTGGAGTTCGGCGGGCGTCTTGCTGTTGAAGCCTTCCAGTATTTCTACGTCCGGGGGAACAGCCGTTTCCATCTCCAGGCTTTGAGGCTTTTCCAGGGCAGCTTCACGGGATTCCACGGGGTTAATGCAGTAGTCTTTGATCCTGGCAAAATCGTGATCGGAAATTTGTCCCCGGAGAACAATTACCCTGGCGGAATGAATTTCCGGACGTTCCTTTTGAGTAAGGATCTGCAGGCACTGGGCAGCCGAATCGGCTCGCTGGTCAAACTGCCCGGGAAGGTACTCCACGGCAAAAACCCTGGCGTCCCCGCCTACCGGTAAAACCTCCTCATAGACCAGATCAACCGGGGGTTCGGAAAAGATAATATCGCGGGATCTGGCATATTCTTCCCCTGTAATTCCGGAAATATCGTAGCGGTTGACAACCCTTACAGCTTCCAATCCCTTGATGCCCAGGTTCTCTTTTAAATCGCTGTACAGGCTCTGCGCCTCAACATCGTAACCTTTACGCTTTTCCACGTAGATTCTTCTTACTTCGCTTAACAATTTTTAATGCCTCCCGTTAACCGGATTGTCCTCTCGTCATAAATAAACCACATAAAGCAATAAGTTAAGCGGTAAGGAGCAGTTTCTAAGATACGACTCCCAGATAATTATCCGCTATTTGCAGCCGTAAAGCAATGGAAAATTTGTTTTGCTGAATCAGGGGTTTCAGCGAGGTTAAAAAAATAAAAGGCCCCGCCAGGAAAAGGCGGAACCCTTGATTTAATCCTCCTTGTACTACAGGCCAAGTAACGCTTCAATTCTTCCCTTATCAAGACCTACTACCACCTCATCATCAATTAGAAAAGAGGGTACCCCCCTTAAACCCCTTTTAAGAAACTCGTTCCTTGCTTCCGCATCCACATTAACATCTTTTTCCTCATAATCAATACCCTTTTCACGAAGGTACACCTTCGCCGTGTGACAATGCGGTCATGTCTGGGTTGTAAACATGATTACCTTTTTCATAAACTCCAACACCTCTTTTTTAAATTTATGTTTTTAATTTCTAAAGCCAGCGTGTTTTTTTGTTCGCCTCGTGTTTTTACACTTCCTGCAAATTGAAAGATAATTCCATTCTTCTCACAACTCAAATAATCTCCTTCATTAATATTGATTATTTCACGAAAGAGTTGGGGAATTGTAATCTGTCCTTTATAACGTACTTTTACTATTTCGGGATTCACAGGAATCACCCCTGTCTTACCTGGTTATACTTTCTTACTTAGTATTAATTTAAGGGAATTTTATAAATCCTGCAACAGAGAAATGTACATCAAAAGCAAATGCTTCCTGAATGTTTTTTTGCTCCATAACCGTAAAGGAAACCGCATCTGTTAATGAAAAACGTTGATCTTTAAATTTCCGCAAATAATTAAAAGCGCCCGATGTTAGCTCGGCATCTATATAGATCATTTCAACTTTTAATGAAGTAGTTATTCGATCCCACCAGCTGAGAGCGATATCCAGTCCACAATCAAGGCGTAACAAAATGAAGCTTTCGGCTGCTACCAGGTTAGTAGTTAAAAGCCGGTCATACTCCTTAAAAGATTTCCGGTAAAACTCGCTTGCTATTGTATGATACTGATCGCGACGGTTTACAATTGCAACCCAGGCAGAAGTATCAACAAATAAAGACTTCATTCTTTCCAGAACGCCTTTTCCTCTAAAGCCAGGTAATGATCATGTTTTTTTGCCATATCCGTAGTTTTTCCATTACCTAAGCCGATAATATCCAAAGCAGGATCCTCCTGCTCCAGATCTCTTTTCAACCCCTGATAGAGGTATTTTCTAACAAGCTCAGATTGGGATACTTTTTGCCTTTTCGCGACCAGCCGTATTTGTTCACGGAAGTTTTTTTCAAGATGTACCTGCAAGGGAACCTTTTTCATGAAAATATACACCACCATATTTCTTTCATGCATTTATTATACATGAAAGTCAGGAAGAAAGCAATGGTGAGCAGGTGAACGGAAGTGAAGGGAAATCTTTTTTATTGACTTTAGACTGGTATAATTTCTGAAAAAAATTGAGGTTTTCACTGGCTGTCAGTTTAGAAAAATGCACGGGTACTTCAAAACCAACCCCGATTTCCTGGTAGAATGTGATCCTCAATTACAAAAATATAAGGACATTTCTCTGAAAAAGAAATGCCCTTTTCCCACATTATTTGATTTATCTTAGAGGCGAGTAACGTTAGCCGCTTGAGGGCCGCGATTGCCTTCGATAACATCAAATTTCACACTTTGTCCTTCCTCTAAGGTCTTAAACCCTTCTCCCTGGATAGCAGAGTAGTGAACGAAAATATCTCCACCTTCATTACTTTCAATAAACCCATAACCTTTTCCCGAATTAAACCATTTTACTTTTCCTTCCATTTTGCAGGCCTCCTTTAAAAATTGTTGGATCAAAAAGTGGAATAACATCAAACATCTTTTGTGCGTATCTGTAACAGAGGCCTAAAGATCGTTTTAAGTTGTTCTCACCTTTTTAACACCTAGATATAACATTACCATAAACGAAAAAATATTGCAAGAAAATATTAGTGATATTGCCAGTATTTTCTGAAAATGATATTTAGGTCCGCCCAAACCCGTCAATAACACCCAAGGGGCTCCCGCTTTAACTCCAAGATCTTTCGCATCGAGAAGCAGCAGTCCAATATGCAGCAGGAAGCTCATGGCTGAGTGCAGCCGAAACATTGAATTGATCTTCCTTTTAAACAGGCTAACACCGGATTTTCGTACTATAGCAGATTTCCGTAAGGATAATGCCAAAGCCCTTAAAAGCCTTGATTCCCTGGAGTTTTTACATAAATAAGCACATAGTGCGCTTATTTTTTGGTTAAAAAACCGTTAAAAAAATGTCCCGCTACTCCTTTATCTGGCTTAGAACCATTACTCTATTAATAAAAACTTCGAAATCATTAAGTTCAGTAGTTGAAAACTCATAAACTCGTTCATCAGAAACATTTTGGTAGAGATGCACCATTCTGTTCCGAAAACCTACCATGGCTGAAAAGGTTTTGAATTCCTCCTCCCCGATAACCTCATTCTTTCTTAAAATTCGAAAAGCATCGCGAGTTTCCTCGGGAGCATAATTATACTTTTTTGCTGCTATGTGAAAAGCTATATCTATCATCGCTTCAATTGCTGTTTGTAGAGAATATTTTAATCCTTTTACCAGGATCTTGTCATTTAATATTTCTGAGCGATTTTTTGCGGAGGTCAGCGTTTTAATGTCACCAAGCTGCTCCCTTATAAAGGCAATTTTTTGCATAACTCTTTCCGTATCAATAGTCACATCTTTCACCCCTTGACAATTGCTTCTAAAGCCTGGCGATAACGGGGGTAGTTTTCAGTTCGCTGCCGGCTTACCTTTTCCATGAAATCAGTAACTGCCTCCAGGTCACTGGCATAAATCAACCGGCCTTGAGTAATTACCTTGTAAGCAAAAATAGCTGAAGAATGATTAAGAATAATAAGGTCAAAAGGATGATTATTTAAAGGGGGCAATACATCCAATATTTCTTCCAGAATTTTTTCTACTTCCTTTTCAGAGTATGAGACATCCGGCGCCAGCAAAAGACCCACATCGATATCACTATCAGGACGACAGCGCCCTAAAATTGAACCAAAAAGGTATGCTCCTACAACTGCTTTCCGTGACTTAAGCACAGGAGTAAGCTTTTCAATTATATTTGAGATATCCACACTAATTAGCTGATGCAAATAATCCTCTCCTTCAGACCCTCTACTAATCTCTTACATAAAAAACTATCCGATTTTAGAGAGCTGAAATTTTCATTTCTATTATACAATATTTACCACGGCATCACAAGTGGCAACACTTCATATAACAAAATAATAGTTAGGGAGTAACAATAGCACAAAGCTCTTTAAAAAAGTCGGCTGTGGAAGAATTTTGCATCGAGAATGCAGAGAGGGTTTTCGCCCGGAGCGGCCAAAACCCTCTGCTTGTAAGGTTCTTGGCGGAGAGAGTGGGATTCGAACCCACGAAACGGCTCATCACCGTTTACTCGATTTCGAGTCGAGCGCCTTCAACCAAACTCGGCCATCTCTCCACGCTGCAAGGCAAATTATACAACAGCTAAGCATTTTTGTAAAGCACAACCCTGAACCGCTTACTACAATTAATTGCAAAAATAGCTAAGGGGTTTCTTTTCCAATGGGAGAAACCCCTTTTTATGGACAGAATTCCAACTATAAAACAGCTTATCAAAACTGGGCATGCTTATTCCCGGCGTTCTTTAAAGAAATCCTGCAGCAAGGAGGCGCACTTTTCACCCAGAATGCCTTCTTCTACTTCCAGCCGGTGATTCAGTCTGGGGTCAGAAGGAATATTATAGAGAGATGCTGCCGCTCCTCCTTTGGGATCCCTGGCCCCGTAAACCAGGCGTGATACCCGGGCCTGGACCAGGGCTCCGGCACACATGGGGCAGGGCTCCAGTGTAACATAGAGTGTCGTTCCCAGTAGGCGCCAGCCCCCCAGCAGCAGTCCTGCTTCCCGCAGTACCAGGATTTCCGCGTGAGCTGTTGCATCTTTCAACTCCTCGCGGCGGTTGTGGTTTTGGGCCAGGATCTCCCCATCCCGGACCAGGACAGCACCTATGGGGACCTCTCCCCGGTGAAAAGCCTCTTTGGCCAGCTGCAGGGCTATTCCCATGTAATGCTCATCATTTTTTTCCGACATAAAAACCGCTCCCTTAAAACCTCTAAACCAAAGAAATTGCCTTGTACGGGCAGCCCTTTAAACAGGTACCGCAACCGTTACAACCGTTATCAACATAAGGGGTTCCGTTATCTTCCTGCTGAAAAGACTTCGTCGGGCAGCTGACTGTAAGGGGACAGGGATCGCATTTCCGGCAGTTCTCAGGATCAATAAAGGCTCTTTTAATGATAAGCATTGCTACGTCTCCTTTTCTTTATTCCAGATGTTTATCCCCTTTTTAACCTTTTAACTTCCGATCCCCATGTCCCCCATCTTTCCTGGGCATACCCTTACCCCTCAAGCGAAGCTTGTTGCCCGCATGGGTACGGGGAGGCACTGTGACCCGTACGGATCCGTCCAGGGCGGTAACGGAAATTTTAGCACCAAGCGTTGCCTGCCAGAGGTAGATCACTACTTCTTCTTCCAGGTCATCCCCCCTGAGCAAAAATAACTTATAGGGCAGCACCTTGATTTTGAGGTAAAGGTCTCCCTGCTCTCCACCGGGTTCCGCCTCCCCACCCTGGCCCTTCAAGCGGATTTTCTTGCCATCCCTGGCATCCCGGGGAATCTTCAATTTGAATTTTCTTTCGGTCTCTTCTTTCTTTTCCTTGGGCTGGAGATCCGGATGGTTCTCCCGGGTCAGCTTGCGATAAGCTTTCTTAATGTCTCCCTCGGTAGCATTACGCTCCACACCTGAAATTTTATAATAGTGTCCTGAAATTTTACAGCCATACTCTTTTTCCTCGCCTTTCCCGGCAGTTAAGCCCAGTTTTCTTTCTGGCGTCCCTGATTTTATAAATTATAACAAAGAGTTGCCGGCAAGACAATGCGATCTTCTCTTATCTATAATCATTTCTCCCGGGTCCGTACTTTCATTTATTTTGTGATATCGTTCGAAAACCTTATTTTGACTTGCACCACCTTTTTTATTTTTGCATAGTTTATGATCACAAGATTTCCTTAAGGAAAGTTTCTTGGTGGCTCATTGAAAATCAGTTCATTGCTAACATTTAGGAGCGGAAAGCAGCTACATTCCCGTGAAAAAGCTAAATAAAAATGGAAGGTGGTCAATAATGTATACAACAGAAGAAACGACTCTTGCCAACCTGCCTTTGGGCCGGCGCGGAATTGTAAAGTCCTTAGACGCTGAAGGCATTATCAGGAGAAGATTGCTGGACCTGGGGCTGATACCTGGTACTGTAGTGGAACCAATCAGAAAAAGCCCGGCTGGTGATCCCATTGCTTTTAAAATAAGAGGTGCGGTCATCGCCTTGCGTTTGGAAGAAGGACACAGGGTTTGTGTTCGACCGTTATAAAAATTTGAAATTATAGAGGAGGCACCATCTTGGGTTTAACTTATCAAAGATCGGCTAAAAGGGTTTTGCGGGCCAATTTTGTAAACTCTCCCGCAAGTGATTACATAGTAGCGTTAGCCGGCAACCCGAACACGGGAAAGAGTACAGTATTTAATGCCTTGACCGGTCTCAAGCAGCATACTGGAAACTGGCCTGGTAAGACCGTTATTCAAGCTTATGGAAATTACCGGTATAAAGGTAAAATGATAACCCTAGTAGATCTTCCAGGCACCTATTCTTTATTCACAAATTCACCCGAAGAAGAGGTGGCAAGGGATTTTATTTGTTTTGGTGAACCGGATGTTACTATCGTTGTGGTAGACGCCACTTGTCTTGAACGTAATTTGAATTTTGTTCTTCAGGTCATGGAAATTACCCCAAAGACTATAATGTGTCTTAACTTAATTGATGAAGCGAGACGCAGGAATATACATATCGACTACAAAAAGCTACAGGACAAATTAGGTGTGCCGGTGATCCCAACTGCAGCCCGCAACGGTGAGGGCCTGAATCAGTTAAAAGATACAGTAAATCGGCTGGCTTCCGGCTTAATCTGCCCTAACCCCAGGCAGCTCCGGTATGAAGACAGCATTGAAAAAACAATAGAGGAACTGGCAGCTGAACTTATCCCAACCCTACAGGACAGGATTAATAAAAGATGGATCGCCTTGAGGCTTATTGAAGGCGACTACTCGGTTATTGCCAGCATTAAGAAGTACCTGGGAAGCAGCACATTTAAGGAGGAGTTTGAGTATGGGACAGACACCCCAAGAATGGGTTGTTTTAAATGACGTTGTTCACAAAGCGGAAACATTCCGAAATCTACAAGGCGAAAATATCCACGACAAAATTGTTTCAAATATATACGCAGAGGCGGAATCTCTGGTATCGGATGTGGTTGAATTAACTAATATTAAAAAAGACTGGGATCACAGGATAGATGACATTGTAACATCCCGGATCTTTGGATATCCGCTCATGCTCGTCTTGTTGGGAGTGGTTTTTTGGCTGACGATAACCGGGGCAAACTATCCTTCCGCTCTTCTGGCAGATCTTCTTTTTGGATTGGAGGAAAGGTTTACCAGACTCTTTCAGATCTTAGGGGCGCCTGCATGGCTACACGGTCTAGTGGTGCTCGGAACTTATCGAAGTCTTGCCTGGGTTGTATCAGTTATGTTACCGCCCATGGCCATCTTTTTCCCTATATTTACCCTGTTGGAGGATCTTGGATACCTGCCTAGAGTCGCTTTTAACCTGGATCGAGCTTTTAAGCGAGTTGGCGCTCACGGAAAACAGGCGTTAACCATGTCGATAGGTTTTGGTTGCAATGCCGCCGGAGTGCTCGCCGCGCGGATTATTGATTCGCCAAGAGAAAGATTGATTGCCATCCTGACCAACAACTTTGTGCCATGTAATGGAAGGTTTCCAACTCTAATTCTAATTTCCACAATTTTTATTGGTGCCGGAGTAGCTTCAACCTATGGGAACATGGCAGCTTCGGCGATGGTTATCGGCCTGGTACTTGTGGGCATCAGCGTCACCCTGTTAGTTTCCCGGGTACTCTCCAGAACCCTGTTAAGAGGCGAACCTTCTTTATTTTCTTTAGAGTTACCTCCATATAGAAAGCCGCAAGTCGGGCGAGTAATTGTACGCTCGTTTTTGGATCGAACTATTTTTGTGCTGGGGCGGGCTGTAGTAATAGCTGCTCCTGCCGGTACCATAACCTGGATCTTAGCAAATGTCTACATAGGTGATCTCTCTATTGTAGCTCATGCAGCCGGATGGCTTGAGCCTTTTGGCCAGGCACTCGGCTTAGACGGGATCATCGTGCTTGCTTTTTTACTGGGGCTTCCGGCTAACGAAATCGTCATTCCTATTATGCTGATGAGTTACCTTGCAGCTGGTGCTATGCTGGAGCTGAATAGCCTCAGTGCAATGAGAGAATTACTGGTTTCTCAGGGTTGGACCTGGGTTACAGCACTAAACGTGATGTTATTTTCGCTACTGCACTTTCCCTGTGGAACGACACTGCTTACGATTCGCAAGGAAACCGGCAGCTTTAAATGGACAGTCCTGTCTGCTGTAATTACTACAGCCATTGCCATTGTAGTTTGTTTTCTAATCGCTCAAGGAGCCCGCATTTTTGATCTCGTGTAATCTTGTATCAAGGAAGCTCGGGGATTTCGTGTTAAGGGGCACCGAAAAAGTTTAGGGGGGTATTTTAATGCTAACAGAAAGTATGGAAGATTATTTAGAAATGACCTATCGATTAATTGAAGGAAAGGGCTACGTACGAGCTGTTGACCTTTGTGAGGCTTTGCAGTTCCAGGCTTCCAGTATTACTAAAATGATACAGAAATTAAACGAGGCGGGTTTTATCAACTATGAAAAATATCGCAACATAGCTTTAACACCGCTGGGTGTCAAGTACGGCAAATTTCTTGTATGGCGGGACACAACCCTAAAGGAATTTTTGAAGCTGCTGAACTCCCAGGTGGGTATAGAGGAACAGGTTGAAGGTATGGAACATTACATAACGCCTAAAACAATGAAGCTTATTGGTAACCTTATTACATTTTTTAAATCTAACCCCAACGCTTTAAAAGAATTTTATACCCTTCAAAAAGATGCGCCAGCCGAAGATTGCCTGCATCAACTCAGGGCTTGGGAATTCAGGCATGCAACCGATGAGACATAAAAGGTTTTACTGTATTTTATAGCGTACCGTTTGGACGCGGCAATTTTATTTTCCCCAGCTGCCCTGATTATGTGTAGGGCGAAGTGCTCTGCAAGCACCTCGCAAGAGTAATGATGGTAACCATTCCAGTGACTATGAAAGAATGGAGACAGCATGCTCTGGCTGTATTGGGGAATAAACTTATAAACTTAATTCTCTCAGGATAATTAATAGACTTATAATATACTTGATATTTTAAGCGCTATGTTAAAACTACTCTAACAGTAGAGGGATTAGAAAGATTGAAGTCACTTTACTTCCCATAATTCTAATTGTGTTATGTTCAGTTTTAGCCATGATGTTTTCTATATTTACCGGCCAATTGGTTGCTTGGTTTAAGCGCCTTGGAAGAAATGAAGTATTATCCTGCCTGGCAATATCGCCGCTAGTGGTTTTTTGATAGACGTACAATTGGGATAATTTTACTGCTTATCTTAAAACAATACGTAAGCCAGGGGCTTAAAACCCCTGGCTTACGTATTTTTATGGTGCGCCCGAGAGGATTTGAACCCCTGGCCTTCTGATCCGTAGTCAGACGCTCTTTCCAGCTGAGCTACGGGCGCATATTATGGCGGAGAGAGTGGGATTCGAACCCACGAAGCGGGTTTTTACCCGCTTAATCGCTTAGCAGGCGACCGCCTTCGACCGGCTCGGCCATCTCTCCGCATTTAAACACTCCTGGCGGAGGGGGTGGGATTCGAACCCACGGCTCTTTCGAGTCACCGGTTTTCAAGACCGGCTCCTTAAACCGCTCGGACACCCCTCCAGAGTATTTCTCTGGTTCGTTTTGTAGGGAAAGTATAGCACAAGATGGCGATATTGTCAACCAACAGCCACAAAGCCCAGTGCTGACGCATGAAATTATTTAAAAATCTTGTGAGGTCTGAAATTGACGTTTTTACACCGATTACCTATCGGTTTTACCAGAAACTACCGGTTTGTCCGTGCGGCAACACCTCTTTATGAATCGTTTTTTGCTTGTTTTAACATGCCGGGCACCTTCAAACGGGCATACGGGTAGTGTTGTATCCAGGTAATTTGCCTGTAAAATGGAACTTTATGCTGCTGGCCGGCTTGTTTTCCAATTTTCTTCCTGCACCAGTCGCAATTGCCTGGGGGATTCTGACAACCGACGAAGCCGCTTTGTATCCAGCTCCCTGTGGGTCATAACGGCGCGAAATCTTTGGATGAACGACTGGATACCAACTGCTTTGACTTGCTCCGTCAGGTAAATCGAATGAAGTGCCATCTCATTTAACATACGGGCAATATGCATGAGGTAATGATACCCCCGCATCGCATTCCAGTTATGAGAAAAAATGTGTTCATAATGATACCCCTGATGCTTTTCTTTTAAAATGTTGTTCTCCTGTAACCAACGTTTCCGTGCCCCTAAATTGCAGTTTTTATGGACATTCCTGGGAGTAATCGGATCGCTTAAAATCCAGGCGTAACGGGCAGTTTTTAGCGCTAAAGAACCATGTTTATCGCGCTCTTCCCAGCTCTCGTCGCACGTCACCACATTGATGCTTATCCTTTTTCTCTGTTTGCCAACGCTGTATTCATACTCGATGCCGTTGGCCCAACTAAATGTTTGCTGCCTGCCTTGCCACGTTTGCTCATAGCGGTGCTCTCCTTCGGTATCCAGACGCATCAAGGCTTTTACTTCTTGCCAGAGGCAAGGCAATAAACCGTCTTTGAGCACGATCATGAAGTTCCACTTGTTCTTCAGGCAAACTTCCATGACCGGGCCCCTGGCATACAGTCCGTCTAAAAGCAGGGTAAACGGCAGCTTCGGAAACTCCTTTTTCAGCCGCTTTGCCAACCGATAAAATGCTTTTAATTCGCAGTCCTGTTTCCACTCTTCGTCGTTTTCGATTCTTTCCAGCTCCGGGGTGTTCTCCAAAAATTCACTTAAAAGCGGCAAAACCATGCCGTTGGTAAAGATTAAAACCGCTTCTAAGACATAAGCATAATATTGGTATTCACCGTCTTTGCCTTTAACTTTACGGCGAGGGTAGCGTTCGTCCCAGCATTCGTCCATGACGTATTTTTGTGTCCCATCTACTGCCACAAGATAGCGCTTTTGGTGCAACAGGTTTTTGAAGGTCTTTTTGCGGATTAACCGCCTCAACAAGTCGTTGTAGAGGGTTTCGATTTGCTCTACCTCCATCTTTTCTAATAAGCGGCACAGAGTATCCTGATGTGGCATATCCATAAACTCTGGAAAGACGGCCTTCAGGTTTTCCAGCAACTTAGGCGTGGTCATCTCCTGATTCGCCCTGCGCCTTGAGGGTATGTGAAAAACAAACATTAAGATCCCGTAGAGCATCATCACCGTTAGCTTATGTTTAGTTTTCTGCGGATTACGCGGGTCGGGAATCCGTGCCAGTTTCTTTAAAAGGCCCGGCAGCAGCTGCCGGTATACACTGAGCACAGCTTCGGCTGTAAGCTGGACGGCCTCTTTTTCTTCGTCTACCGTTTTTAAGCCGCTCTTCCGGTTCGGAAGGGTAAAGGTGAAAGGATATTGCCTGCTTTGTCTTTTTTGCTGTTCTTCCAGCTCCCGCTGTTTTCTTCTTCTCTCATAGCGCCTCAAAGCGGGTTGGACGGATTTACTCATGAGCCGTCTCCCCCCTTAAATAGGCGCTGAAATCAGCCACTAAAGGATAGACATAAATATCTTTTCGGGTAAAAGGTCTTTTGTTATGCCGCTCCGTTCGGCCGCGACCGGCAGTCTGGCCCAAAAAGATCCAGTTCGCCGCCCGGTAACAGGTACCTCGATATTTTTGCGGATCCACGAATGTTTCCAAAAGCACCGGGCTGTAACCATAACGATCTTGCCAGTCGGAGCGAATCCGCTTTGCCGCTAAGGATAAGGCTTTGCTGGCCAGGTTCCTTACCCGAACCCAGGGAAAGATGAGAAAACGGGTGTTGTTGATGATTAAGTTTAAGCGGAGGCTGCGGTCAACCTCGGTCCACCCAATCCACTCATCCCGGGCCTTAAGGGCCCAGGCCGCCGCTGCAAATAAAAGGCACCCTAACGGCCCCGGAAAAGCTTTCGAAACAATAAAATAGCGCTGATGAGCACCAAAAGGGCGCCTGTAGCCCAAAGGATGGTAACGATGAATATACTCGTTCCAAAGCCGGATGTCAGCCTGATTTCTAACCGGCCCTAAGTCGAGAGGCTCTAAGTCGGTTACATGCCCTTCGACCAGCGCAAAAGGCGCTGTGCACGGCCCAAAGTTGATCCGGTTTTTGTTAGCATTTATCTTGTATTCTTGCTTGGCCGGCAGGTTAATTAAGCCCTGCCCTTCAAGCTTTTCTAAAAGCTGTTGGCATGAGGCTGTCTTGTACTGACCGGTCGGCGTAACCCAACCTAAAAGCTCACAGATCGTGTTTGCCAGTTCAGTACGGCTCAGCTTCGGAAACATGCGCACTATTTCCTGAAGCTCATGCAACTCCTGGATAGAAAAATATCTTCCACACAACAAAACTAAAGCATCGGTTTGTTTTTCCATAGTGCAGGCCCCCACTTATAGAGAATCCCACACTATTTTCTCATATCTCTCTAAATCTGTCCAGTACTTTTTTGCGAAAAAATTTTAATCAGCATGCTCCGAAACCCCCACCCAGTGTAACCTCTTAAAGATATGCGTCAGTCCTGCACAAAGCCGGAAACCTGTGGTATCAGTTTGAAAAGCTGTCTAACATTATATATATAAATATTTTTTTGCCGTCCTTCTTATAAATACTCAAATTAATTGCAGCAGAAGTAAAACAAAAATGGCTTTAATTACATTTTTTTGCTCCTGCAATTTATAATTTATAAAGGTTCGATTAACCCTGTGGATTGCAGCCATTCCCTGGCCACTTCACGGGGTTCTTTACCTTCCAGGTCAACAAGAGCATTGAGCCTGCTCACGGTTTCTTCATCAAGCAACAAGGACGCCCCGGACAAAATGTCCTGAATAACGGGGTACTTTTCCAGTGTTTGCTGCCGTACCACCGGCGCACAGTTATAAAAGGAGTGAAAGTACATGTCGTCCACCAGGCTGACTAAATTAAAGGAGGCCAGATGGCCGTCAGTAGCAAGACCCATCGCCACGGGAACATCACCATCGCGGAGGGCTTCATATAAAATAGCAGGGTTAGTGATGAGTACGACGTCATCAAAGGCAAAACCATACCGTTCCTTAAGCCCGGGGTAACCTTCGGGGCTCAAAGCGTACTCGTAACTGGAAGCAAAAACCCATTTTCCAAAAGGCCGCTGCCCGGCATTTATAAGATCCGCCAGATCGCTGATGGTAACAATAGCGGCAGTTTCAGCATTCTCCCGGGACATAATAATGGCATAAGTATTGTTAAAGGAAGCGGGCTCCAGCCAGGCTATGCCGTTGGCCAGGTCCTCTTCCTTGATCTTCTCGTAACATTCCTGAGGGCTGGCAAGGGGCTCTTCATGGCCCAGGTGAACCGTCCAGGCTGTAGCAAGGTATTCCCAGTAAAGATCTATCTCCCCGTTTTCCAGGGCTTCCCGTACCGCTTCGGTTTGACCCAGCCCGGTCCTGTCCACCACTTCAAATCCGGCCTTTTCCAGTAACAAAATGGCTATCTGGCCCAGGATGAGCTGCTCTGTAAATTGCTTGGAGCCGACAGTTACCTTCCCGGCAACTGCTTCACCATTTCCCTCATCTTCAAGGGGCTCCACGACAGGCACGTTTGAAACACACCCTCCCAGGATAAGTAAAACAAGTATGGCGGCCAGCATCGTCCTCCATATATGTAAGCTTCTCTGTCTAAACAAAAACATTTACTTTTTTCCTCCTTTGCAATTATAAAAAAATGCCCCATATTAATTGTAAGTATGATCATAGGGCACTGCAAAACACAAATAATGGACTAACTGGAAATAAAAGAAAAGAGAGCCTTCCATAAAACAAAGCCAGGAATCCATGTGTCCAGGAATATAAGGAAAAAAATATAATTATCCCTGGGCAGGCCGGATGATTCCTTCGTGAGAAGGCGGGAAATAGGGCCGCAGTACCTCGGGGATAACCACGCTGCCGTCAACCTGCTGGAAATTTTCCAGGATAGCGGCCAGGGTCCGCCCGATAGCTACTCCCGAGCCGTTCAGGGTGTGAACAAACTCCGTTTTAGCCCCCGCGGCAGGCCGATAGCGTATTCCAGCACGCCGGGCCTGGAAATCACGAAAATTACTGCAGGAAGAAACCTCCCGGTAAGCGTCGTAGGCAGGAAACCAGATTTCCAGGTCATATTTTTTGGCGGCAGCAAAACCCAAATCTCCAGTGCACATCAGCATTACCCGGTAAGGTATTCCCAGAAGCTGTAGTACTTTTTCGGCGTTATTTACCAGCTTCTCCAGTTCCTCGTTAGAATCCTGGGGTAATGTAAATTTAACCAGCTCCACTTTATTAAACTGGTGCTGCCTGATAAGCCCCCGCGTATCCCTTCCATGAGCGCCGGCCTCGGCGCGGAAGCAGGCGCTGTAAGCCACGTAGTACAGCGGCAGCTGGCCGGCGGAAAGAATTTCCTCGCGGTGCATATTGGTTACCGGCACCTCGGCAGTTGGAATCAGCCAGTATTCCGTTCCGGCCACATTAAAGGCATCTTCGGCAAACTTAGGAAGCTGGCCGGTGCCCACCATGCTCTGACTGTGGACTAAAAACGGGGGGAAAATTTCCTTGTAACCGTGCTCGCCGGTATGCAGGTCCAGCATAAAGTTAATCAAGGCCCTTTCCAGCCGGGCACCCTCACCCTGGTAAAGGACAAAGCGGGACCCCGTTATTTTACCGGCCCGGGGAAAATCCAGGATACCCAAAAGCTCACCGATTTCCCAGTGGGCCCTGGGAGTAAAAGTAAACTGCGGGACATCCCCCCAGCGGCGAACCTCGACATTATCTTCTTCCGCTGAACCGACGGGGACTTCGGGGTCGGGCAAATTGGGTATATGCAGGAGGATTTTTTCTAGATTTGCTTCAATTTTTTTGAGCTGTTCGTCCAGAGCTTTGATGCGTTCGTTTACATGGCGCATCTTCTTCACAAGTTCTTCTTCCAGATTTTTAAGATCATAATTTTCAACTTTAAGATTATACTTTTCAACGAGTTCCTTTCCCGCACGACCTTCCTTTTTCAGGAGGCCAACTTCCCTGGAAATGGTATTGCGCTGGTGCTTCAAGGTTTCTACTTCCTGAAGCAGGTCCCGCCGTCTCATATCCAGCTGTAAAAATTCCTCCAGAGCGGCTTTTTCTCCCTTGGCATTTATAGCCTGGCGTACCGCTTCCGTATTTTCACGAATAAAACGTAAATCCAGCATTTTATCCCACCTACTCATTGGTGCCTGGCACTTAACTTATTTACTTATTACCCGATTAAGGTATGTAAAGAGGTGTGTCCCCTTACCTTCGTCCCTACATTTCCTCAGGTGCCTCTATCCCCAGAAGAGCCAGGCCATTATGCAGGACAATACGGACGCCCTTGATCAGCAGGAGCCGTGCTCGCCTCAGGCTTTTTTCTGCGGTAAGAACGGGACAGTTATGATAAAATTTATTAAAATCCCTGGCCAGATCCACAAGATAACGTGCCAGGTAGGAAGGACGGTATTCCTGTGCCGCACGCCTGACCTGCTCGACAAAGCGCGCCAGGGTAATAACGAGCTGTTCCTCTTCGGGGGAGCTTAAAAAACCTGCTTCCAGGAGATCAGGGAAATTATCCACAGGCAGGGAAACGTCTTCCCCTTCCCGGGCAGCCTTTCTAAAAATACTGCAGATCCGCGCATGGGCATACTGGACATAAGGGGCCGTTTCCCCGGAAAAATCCAGAACTTTATCCCAGTCGAACTCTATATCTTTAATGCGATCGTTGATTAAATCACCAAAAATAACCGCGCCCAGGCCTACCATGCGCGCCGCCTTTTCCTTGTGGAGCAAATCCGGGTTTTTCTCCTTGATAATGTTATAAGCCAGATCCAGCGCCCTGTTAAGGACGTCTTCCAGGAAAATTACCCGGCCCTCCCTGGTCGACATTCGCCCTTCCTTAAAATAGATCAACCCGAAGGAAATGTGAACACAATCCCGGGCCCAGGAATAACCCATTAACTCCAGGATTTTAAAAAGCTGCTTAAAATGCAGGGTCTGCTCTGCGCCTACCACATACAAAAGTTTATGAAAGCGGTATTGTTCATACCTGTAAATAGCGGCAGCCAGGTCCCTTGTTATATACAGGGTAGCGCCATCCTTTTTGCGCAGCAGGCAGGGAGGCAGGCCGTAAGGCTCCAGATCCGCAATCAGGGCTCCCTGGCTTTCTTTGGCCAGCCCTTTTTCCACGGCCAGAGTGATGGTTTTCTCCAACAGGCGGTTATAAAAGCTTTCTCCCTGGTAAGAGTCGAACTGGATTCCCAGGAAGCTGTAAAGCCGTTTAAATTCTTCCAGGCTTAAAGCGCGGAAGCGCTCCCAGAGCTGCACGGCTTCTTTATCGTTCATTTCCAGGTTTCGAAACCAGAGGCGGGCTTCTTCCTCCAGTTCGGGGTTTTTCTCCGCTTCCTTGTGAAAAAGCACGTAGAGGTTATAAAGATAATGTACAGGATCCTCCTCCAGGCGGGAGTTATCGCCCCAGTGCCGGTAAGCCACAATTAATTTGCCAAACTGGGTGCCCCAGTCTCCCAGGTGGTTAACCCCCACTACACGATAGCCCATGATATTGTAAATACGGTAAAGGGCGTTACCGATTACCGTGGAGCGCAGGTGCCCGATGCCAAAAGGTTTGGCAATATTAGGAGCGGAATAATCGATAACTACGGTGTGTCCCTGTCCTTCCCCGTTGCGACCGTACTCGGGACCCAACCTTGTAATTTCCGGTAAAAGCCTGGAAAACAGGTACGGTCGGTGCACATAAAAATTGAGGTAAGGCCCTGCACTCTGGACCTTTTCCAGATATTCTGCAGGCTTTATTTTGGCGGCAAGTTCCGCTGCTATAACCTGGGGCGGCTTTTTCTGGGATCGGGCCAGACCATAACAGGGAAAAGCGTATTCCCCCAGGCCCGGCTCCGGCGGAATTTCCAGGGAAGAAGCTACCTCCCCCGGGTGCATGCCTGTCAGGGAAGAAAGCAGGTAACCGATCTCTTCTTTAAAAGCAAGCAAGTTCTATCACTGTCCTTTGCTACATTCCAGGTTTAACCTTTTTCCTTATTCTACCTTAAGTAAAGTTGGAAAACAATGAGACAGGCAAAAAAATGGCTTTACTTTTACCAGCAAATGCTGCACTATTTTCATACTAACGACCACGACCCTTGCGGGCCACAACAATGGATGAAAATGGATTTCACGTAACTTAAATAGATCTTTCCACCCGCCTTGCCCCCTTGGAGATGGCGCAAGGTTGTGGCTCGCGACTTGTGCAGCGAAGTAAAAAGTTCACGGTGAAGCGAGGGTTGGAGACGACCCAGCTGACAGGACGTCAGCTGCCGGCAGACGACCATGGATGGGAGTTCTGCCGGGGAGGTCGCCGGAGGCCCGAGCTGAACCGTAGAACGATCTCAAGCGGAACTCGGAGCGAGCACCAACCTTCGCCACCTCATTTTTTCCTAACTGGTAGTTATAGCCATTTCATGCTCCAAATATGTGGTTTCTATTCCGGGTTAATATAAAAAGGATACCTAAACTCTAAAACCGGGGAGGGATAGCCGAAAGGCGGTTTCCAGGGCTCACCCTCCACATATAAAATAAAACGGCTTTGCTGGAAATTGCTGCCAAGAGTTAGTAAGACTGAGTCCAAAAAGAGTGCCGCCAGTGCTTTCTCTTCAGGACTTCCCTCCGGCGGAAATAATTTTTTAAAGGAAGAATTCCAGTCCAGGATAATCTCTTCCTGCTTAACCTTAATATCGTTTAATTCCGGTACTGCCGGCAAAAAGCGCCTGCTTTCCGCCAGAAGAATCTTGAGCAGATCGTCGGGAGTATTAAATTTACTCCCCAGCTGTACCGCCTCACGGGGAAGCAGGAAATAGCGGTCCCCGGAGCGGTAGGGGAGATAAAGCATCGTTTTACTTTTGGCAAGTGGCCGTGAAGGAAAAACGCCGTCAATAATAAAGCCTTCCGCTCCGAAAACACGGGCCTCTTTCCCCTCCACCAGAAAACGTATCCCTTCCACAGAGGGAAACTGAGAGGCGGTAAGCACCAGCGAATCGATAATACCCGTAATCTGACTGGAGCCTCCCAGCCGGTTAAGTTCTTCGGGAAGATCAATCAGGGCGATACCTTCCTGCAAGGTTACCTTAATACTGGCATCTTTGGGAATAGTTCGGGAAAGGCCGCTCAAACGACGGGGCCCTTTAACCAGTTCGCTGACGGCAGCCTGCAGAACCTGGGCAGTACTCTTTACACTGCGGCTCACGGGTACCAGCCGCATAGCATATGCATCATAAAAATAAAGGGTAATGTACAGCTCTTCCCCAGATTTAGTAAAAGCCACGGGGCGGTACAATTCCTTACCATGTTCGGCAGCATCTCCGGCTGCCTCTGTTTCCTGCGAAAAAGCGGCTGCAGGCATGTCCAGAATAAAGATATTTCCCTCATTCCCGGCCAGGGCCAGAATGTTTCCGTCACTGGAAAGGGAGATTTTTTCGATACGGCTTGCCATTTCTATTTCCTGCAAGGTGTCTCCGTTTTTGTCAAGCACAAGCACCCTGCTGAAGTCTTCGCTGTATTCCTGCCAGGAAGAAGCTACAATCCTTTCTCCAAACCGGGAAGTCTGTAAAAGGGAGCCGCTGGGTATTTTCTTTTCCCATAACAAAAACCCTTCCTTGTGAAAGGCGAAGAGGTTGCTGCCAACCCCGGGAAAAGCGCTGTAAGCAAGTATATGCTCACCTTTTTCCGTTAACTCCAACAAGCTGATTTCCGTACTCAGGGAGCAGCTCCACATAAGCAGGGGGGACGTTTCCCCTTCCAGGCTGTAAAAATACAGTACATTCCCGTTGTAAATAACGGCAGACTCTCCATCTCCGGAAACATCGGCCATGGAGGCCTTTTCCTCCCATAAGATTTCCCCGTTTTTGAGGGCCACGAGGGTGTTCCCATCCTGATTATTTTCCAGGTAATAAAGTTTATTATCTTCGGACAGGAGGTTAAGCTTCAAAAGGGGTCCTGTTTCCCTTTCCCAAAACAGGGTTCCCCACTGGTCCAAACCATAAAGCTTATAAGCGCCGCTTTCGTCTTTGATGGAAACAGCCAGGAAATTACCACCTGGAGCCAGGGCTATTTGCTCAACTGCTCCGGTAAAACTTTTTTCCCAGATGGTTCGACCATCTTTATGCAAAAAATATACCTTGCCACGGTCCGTTCCAACGGCGATATAATAACCGTTAGAAGCCAGTTCAGCAGCAACGGGAAGGCCTTCAAAAACAACCTCCCATTTCAGGCGGCCCTGGTCGTCGAGCATATTAACAGAACGGGCATCAGAACTAAAGAGGATATCTCTTCCGGAACTGGAAACGGCCAGGGCATAAATCTTCATTTCCGGATTCACTACAGAAAAACGGCCCCTTAAAAGCATATCACCACCGGTATTTTCCAGGCTTGTAACTACGGGCTCCACCGGCGCCTCCTGGGAATAAGGAATTGGCAGGGAGCAGGCGGAGCTTAAAAAAAGTACCAGGAGTAGTAAAAAAGCCGGCGTTTTAGGGACATACGCACAAGTTCTCCCCGGGTGAGCTTTTCTCCTAAAAGCACCCTCATTATTTTTTCTTTTCGTCCGGTAAGGTTTGTATAAAGTCATAATGTCTCTTCCCTATCACTACAGCGCTAGTTACTATTCAGGCATTCAGAATTCAGTAGTCAGAATTCAGAATGCTCCGAGAATATGCTTCCAGCAAATTTACTAACCTTTTGCAAAAGAAGTTTTGTTTCGGAAATATCACCATATCCAGGATCCTTCACCAGTAAGTCTTTAATGTTTTCGCCGGTTTACTCATTCTGACTCCTGACTCCTAAGTAGTTACCAGTGCTATTTATATTTGGGGCAATCAAAAAACCTTTCAGCATTCCTTGACCTTTTCCAGCTCTTCCTTGTAATATTGTATAGAGGGATCAACGGGAAGAGTAAAGAAAAAGGTGCTTCCCAATCCCTCCCTGGTCTCCAGCACACCAATTGACCCACCGTAACGCTCCACTATTTCCTTGCAGATGGCCAATCCCAGGCCGGTTCCGCCAAGGTAACGGGATCTGGCCTTGTCCACCCTGTAGAAACGCTCAAAAAGATAGGGAATAGCTTCTTCGGGTATTCCACAACCGGTATCCTGTACAGTGATCATGATTTGATCTGGTTTGTTTTCAGCGCTGAGTTTTAACCAACCGCCGGTCGGCGTGTACTTGATAGCGTTATCTAAAAGGTTAAAGAAAACCCTTTTCAGATCCTCGGAAGAAATATACATGCAGGGAAGATCTCCGGGAATTTCCGAAAAGAGCTTCAAACCTTTTCGCTCCACGCGGGGGCGGGTTAAATCTAAAACTTCCTCCAGGATTACCTTTAAAGATAAAATCTCCCGTTTATCAGCTACTTCCTGCCTCCTGGTGAGCTCCAGGAGATCTTCCACAAGATAAATTAAGCGCTGGGTTTCGTGATTTATATCTTCTATGAAATCTTTTTGCTCATCCGCATTCAACTCATAGTTTTGCAGGGACTGCAGGCAGATATGGATAGAAGCCAGGGGGGTTCTCAGTTCGTGGGATACATCCCCTACGAAGCGGGTTAAACGCTGGTTCATCTCCTTTACCCTGGCAGCCATGATGTTAAACTGCTGGGCCAGGCGCCCGATTTCGTCAGCGGAGTTAATGGGTATCTTCTGGTCCAGCTTGCCTTCCGCCATTTGCTGGGCAGCGATTGTCAGTTCTTTTATAGGTTCCGTGAGGTGATGGGCAAAGAGAACAACAAGACAGCCGGCAAAAATCATGGCGACAAGAGTAGAGACAATAAGAAAACGGCGTACCGCCGTAAGGGTCTGGTAAACCGGTTTGAGGGAGGAAGACAGAAAGACCGCTCCCAGGGAAGTATCACCCTTCTCCACGGGTACTGACACCTGGAGGACCCACTGATCTGAAAGGCGGCTGTACTGTATACTGCGTCCGGTACCTCCTTCCAGGGCCTCCTGAACTTCTTCCCGCTCCATCTTTGTCCCCAAAAGCCCTCCCACACGCAGTGAATCCCCTACCACCGTCTTCTGCGGGCTCACAATAATAACCCTGGCGTTAATCTGCCGGCTGAAATTTTCCGCTACGTTGCTTAAAAGAACGGCATCAGCGCCTTCCCGAAGATAAGAGGCAATAAACTCGGCTGTCAGTTTGCCGGTCCGTTCCAAATTTTCTTCTGCAGAAGTAAGGTAATATTTTTCCAGCATATTTAAAAGAATAAGCCCCGTAACCAGCATAACTACGGCAATAAGCAACAAATATGTTATTGTCATGCGCAGGCGAATGCTGTTAAACATTATCAGCTCTTTTAATCCTCTCTGAATTTATATCCGGTACCCCACACGGTAAGGATTAAATCAGGATCTGCCGGGAATTCTTCTATTTTTTCCCGCAAATGCCTGATGTGCACATCAACGGTACGAACATCGCCGCAGTAATCATCCCCCCAGATTTCCTCGAGCAACTGCTCCCGGGAATAAACTTTCCCCGGGTTGGAAGCCAGAAAGCCCAGCATGGTGTATTCTTTGGAGGTGAGGGCAACTTCCCGCCCTTTAACGGTCACTTTGTGCTTGATAACGTCTATCTGCAAATCGCCTATTCTTATAATTTTCTTCCCGGCGGCAGTTTGCTGCACCGTCCGGCGCAAAATAGCCTTGATACGTGCCAGGAGTTCCCGGGTATTAAAGGGCTTGGTCATGTAATCGTCAGCCCCCAGCTCCAGGCCCAGAATTTTGTCTATATCTTCATCACGGGCCGTAAGCATAATAATGGGAACATCGGAGTCCCGGCGTATGCTGCGGCACACTTCATAGCCGTCTATTTTTGGAAGCATCAGGTCCAGGATTACAAGATCAGGTTCCTCCCTGGACATTGCGCTTAAAGCTTCTTCCCCGTCAAAGGCCACCTCCACCCTGAATCCCTCTTTTTCCAGGTTAAACTTTAGGGCTTTGGCCAGGGTTTTTTCATCCTCCACGAGGAGGATTTTCTTATTCATCTGCTTAAGTTTCCTCCTGACTTATTTTTCTATGCAGGGCCATTACCTGCTTTATATCTTCCCATACCGGCCGTTTTTTCCCCGGATCACGCAGGAGCGCGGCAGGATGGAATGTGGGCATAATCATACGATCGCCTATTTTATGCCAGTTTCCCCGCTCCCTGGTTATGGAAAAATCCGGGTTAATCAAGGCTTTGCTGGCAACAGCCCCCAGGCAAACGATAATGCGGGGATCAATCAGTTCCACCTGTTTCTGCAGAAGGGGGAAACAAGTTTCAATCTCGTCCCTCTGGGGCTGGCGGTTACCGGGTGGGCGGCATTTGACGATATTGGCGATATAAACTTCGTTTCTTTGCCACCCGGCAGCAGCAAGAATGCGATCAAGAAGCTGGCCCGCCGCACCTACAAAAGGACGGCCTTGCCTGTCTTCCTCTGCTCCCGGCCCCTCACCGATAAACATTATTTCCGCCTGGGGATTACCCTCACCGAAAACCACACCGCTGGCCCCCCGGCGCAAAAAGCACCGCTGGCACTGGAGGCATAAATCACGCCACTGTTCAAGAGAGCTTATACCGGCAGCCTGTTCCCAAAGCAAATCTTCCAAAAGAGGCACCCCCGTTAAATATCTCCCCTTTATCCCGGGGTTTCGCTTTTATATTCTTCATTACCCTTCAGTATTCCTTTTTGTAAAAAAATGAAAAAGAAAGGGGAAAACCCTTTCTCCTGTGTTTAAATTTTTCATAAGGTAAACCGGCAACCGACAAACCCTCTTACCCTGCCTTTTGCAGGGCCATTTCCAGGAAATAACTGTGCAGGCGCAAATCGTCCGTAAGCTCAGGATGAAAGGCCGTGGCAACCAGATTTTGCTCCCTGGCGGCCACAATATAATCCTGAAACCTGGCTAGAATTTCCACTCCTTCTCCAACGGAAGCAATGAGTGGAGCCCTGATAAACACGCCACGGAAAGGTTCTTCACCCAGAACGGGAATAAGCAAATCTGTTTCAAAGCTTTCTCTCTGCCGGCCGAAAGCATTGCGTTTAACATTTATGGACATCAGGGATAAAATAGGAGCCTGGTTTTCCACTTCCCGGGCTAACAGGATAAGGCCTGCACAAGTCCCCAGAACAGGCCTGCCGCTGGCAACCATGGCACAGATGCCTTCCTGAAAGCCGTAAAGCCGGCTCAAGCGTCCTATGGTAGTGCTCTCCCCCCCGGGGATAATGAGCCCGTCAAGATCCCGGAGCAAAGAAGCGTTTCTTACAGCCACAGCCCTGGCCCCGCATTTTTCTACGGAACGCATATGCTCGGAAACGGCGCCTTGTATAGCCAGAACCCCAATTTTAAGATCTTTAAAATCACCGCTTTTAAAAATGGTAGAAGCGTTTTTCCCCCTATATTCCGTATATTCCGTCTTATATTCCGTCATCCCGCTCTTCTCTCCTTGTCCTGGAAGTACTGCAGCTAGGTGAAATACGTCTAACCGCCACGACCCTACGGGTCACAAAGATGGATGAAAATGACCGGGTTTAGATCCCGCGATTGTTCCACAGAGGTAGCATTTTGCTGTTGGCGGAGCGACTTGTGAAGCGAAGCTAAAAGCTCACGTTGAAGTGAAGGTTGGAGATGGCCCTGCCGGCATGGAAGCCGGCAGCCGGGAGGTGAGTAGGATGCGAACTCTCCCGGGAAGGTCATCGTAGACTCAAGCTGAAAC
>JAGVAS010000053.1 GCA_020060185.1 Desulfovibrio sp.
AGAGCTGATTACCCCCATAGCGGTGGAAGAAGGCCTTCGTTTTGCTATCCGGGAAGGCGGGCGCACCGTAGGCGCCGGCGTGGTCACCTCTATCACGGAGTAGGGCAGCGTTTTGCTGAGGCGGAGCTCCGAGTTCCGCTTGAGATCGCTCTACGTTTTCAGCTCAGGTTTCCGATGACCTTCCCGGCAGAGCTCCCCTCCATGGTCGCCTGCCGGCAGCTGACATCCTGTCAGCTGGGTCATCTCCAACCCTCGCTTCAATGTGAGCTTTTAGCTTCGCTTCACAAGTCGCTCCGCCAACAGCAAAACGCTGCACACAGAGGTATGGGGACACACATCGGGGACATTCCTCTGCAAGAGGTGTGTCCCCTTACCGAAGAGGCGAAGCGTCGGGGAATGTCCCCGATAACAATGGCGAGAGCTAAACCCGGTCATTTTCATCCATTTTTGTGACCCGCAGGATCATGGACATTAGTATTCAAGCGAGCGGACAGCGATGAAGTAAGAGGTTGCCACCAGCTGGTGGGTAATTTTTATGGAGCAGCCTGCTAAAAGTAATCAGGCGAAAAGGAGGAAAAATCATGTCTAATCAAAAAATTCGTATCCGTCTGAAGGCCTTTGACCACAACCTCCTGGATCAATCTGCAGGTAAGATTGTCGATACGGCCAGACGTACCGGGGCCAATGTTTCG
This sequence comes from Desulfovibrio sp., assembly GCA_020060185.1. Lineage (GTDB taxonomy): Bacteria > Bacillota > Dethiobacteria > DTU022 > UBA8154 > UBA9862. The sequence continues at coordinate 693 of JAGVAS010000053.1, forward strand.
GGTCCTGTCCCGCTTCCTACGGAGAAGAGTATCTATACGATTATCAGGGCTCCCCATAAATACAAGGATTCACGGGAACAATTTGAGATCCGTACCCACAAAAGGCTGATTGATATTATTGATCCTACACCCAATACCGTTGATGCTCTGATGCGGTTAGATTTGCCTGCCGGTGTAGATATCGAAATTAAACTGTAGAATCCTGGAAAACAAGGGGGTGTAGTAACATGGAAAAAGGAATTCTGGCCAAAAAAATCGGTATGACCCGGGTATTTGATGCAGAGGGCCGTGTGATACCTGTAACGGTCTTAGAAGCGGGGCCCTGCTATGTTGTGGCCAAAAAAACCCCGGAAAAAGACGGTTACAAGGCTATTCAGGTGGGTTTTAAACATGCCCGCAAAAATAGTTTTAATAAACCGCTTAGCGGACATTTTACCAAGGCGGGGGTTGCTCCTTTAAAATTTGTCAGGGAGTTGCGGATTTCAGATCTAGATAATTACCAGGTAGGCCAGGAAATCAAAGCCGACATCTTCAAAGCTGGAGAATATGTAGATGTTACTGGTATATCCAAGGGTAAGGGTTTTGCCGGGAGTATAAAGAGACATGGTCAGAGCAGAGGGCCTATGACTCATGGTTCCCGTTATCAAAGGGGCCCGGGCTCACTGGGATCGATCGATCCGGCCCGTGTTTTCAAAGGGCAGACCTTACCTGGAAGAATGGGCGGGGAAAAAGTAACCGCACAAAAACTCAAGGTAGTAAAAGTAGATGCCGGTAAAAATTTGCTGCTAATCAGGGGGGCTGTGCCCGGCCCTCGTAATAGCCTGTTGATTGTCAAAAATTCCGTAAAAGCTATTTAGAAAGGGGGCTTTGAAGTTATGCCCACAGTGGAGGTATACAATGTTAAAGGGGAACAAGTCGGTGAAATCGAACTCAGCGCGGACATATTTGCCGCTGAAGTAAATGAAAGCCTTCTTTTCGATGTTTCCCAGATGCTCCTGGCAGCTCGCCGCCGTGGTACCGCCAGCACCAAGAACCGCAGTGAAGTACAGGGAGGCGGAAGAAAACCCTGGCGGCAGAAAGGAACGGGAAGAGCACGCCACGGTAGTATTCGTTCACCCATCTGGACGGGCGGTGGTATTGTCTTCGGACCTAAACCGCGCCATTATCGCTACCTGCTTCCCAAAAAAGCGCGGCGTGCAGCTCTCTGTTCGGCCCTGACCTCCAAATTATCCAGCAGGAAGCTTATTGTTCTGGATGCATTAACGCTGGCCGAGCCTAAGACTAGGGAGATTACCAGTCTTCTTAACAATCTGAACATAAAGGGGACTGTACTGCTGGTTACCGCCGGCCCCGATATGAACATATTTAAGTCCGGACGCAACATTCCCGGAGCGACTACGGCGATTGCCGAAAAAATTAACGTTCTCGACGTCTTAAACCACGAAACGATTGTTTTAACCAGGGATGCCGTAGCTAGGATTGAGGAGGTATTCGCTAATGAGAAACCCGCGTGATATTATCATCGAACCTCTCGTAACAGAAAAGTCCACTGCCCAGATGGAAGAAAAGAAATATAGTTTTGTTGTAGATAAAAAAGCCAACAAGATTGAAATTAAAAAGGCCGTGGAGGAGATTTTTGGCGTTAAGGTAAAAGATGTAAATACGATCTCGGTTAAGGGAAAACCCAGGCGGGTCGGTGTTCATAGAGGATATCGCCCCAGCTGGAAAAAAGCTATCGTTACCCTGCATGAGGGAAGTAAACCGATTGAAATTTACGAGTAATACGGTAGCCATGTTTTTAAGGGAGGAGGTTGAAGACAATGGCAATTAAAAAATTTATCCCTACATCACCTGGAAGGCGTTTTATGACCGTTTCCACTTTTGAAGAGATTACGAAAAAGGAACCGGAGAAGCTGTTATTAGAACCTCTCAAAAGCAAGGCCGGCCGTAATACCTCGGGAAGGATAACTGTCAGGCACCGTGGAGGGGGACATAAACAAAAATACAGGGTAATTGATTTTAAAAGGGAAAAAGACGGCGTTCCAGCCAAGGTTGCCGCTATCGAGTACGACCCCAACCGCTCGGCACGTATAGCCCTTTTGCATTATGCGGACGGGGAAAAGCGTTATATCCTTGCTCCCCTGGGCCTGAAAGTAGGCTCTCAAATAAGTTCCGGGCCTGATGCCGAGATCAAACCCGGCAATAACCTTCCTTTAAAAAATATCCCGGTAGGGACTTTGATTCACAATGTGGAAATGTTCCCGGGTAAAGGAGCCCAACTGGTCCGTTCAGCCGGTGGTGTGGCCCAGCTGATGGCCAAAGAGGAGAAATATGCCCATGTTAAACTACCTTCCGGGGAAGTCAGGCTGCTCCCCGCGGAGTGTAAGGCAACTATAGGCCAGGTCGGAAACGTAGAGCACGAAAACATTACTATCGGAAAAGCAGGGCGTTCCCGCTGGCTGGGTTTCAGACCCACGGTACGGGGTTCTGCCATGAACCCGGTGGACCATCCCCACGGCGGAGGTGAAGGTAAAGCACCGATCGGGAGGAAAAGTCCTCTTACACCCTGGGGTAAACCCACGCTGGGTTATAAAACCCGTCCCAAGAAGAAAAAGTCAGATCAGTTTATTGTGAAAAAACGTAAATAGGGCGGTAAAATAAAAATCCCGGCGTTTCAGGATTATGTAGAAAATAAAAAAGGGGTGATTAAATGGGACGTTCACTAAAAAAAGGGCCCTATGTGGATTCCAAACTGATGGCCAAAATTGAACGAATGAACAATACAAGGGAAAAACGGGTCATAAAAACATGGTCCCGGCGCTCCACTATCTTTCCCGAAATGGTAGGTCATACTATTGCTGTTCATGATGGCCGGAAACATGTTCCCATTTATATAACGGAAGATATGGTGGGCCATAAGCTTGGGGAATTTGCTGGTACACGCACTTTTCGCGGCCACGGAGCCCATACGGAAAGATCAACGGCGTTAAAATAATATTTAAAGGTAAGGGGACACATAAAGGTAAGGGGACACACCTCTTTTCAAAGGTAAGGGGACACACCTCTTTTCAAAGGTAAGGGGACACACCTCTTGTAGAGGAATGTCCCCGATGGAATGTCCCCATGCGGCGATTGCTATAGAAATGGGATACGATGCTAATAGGGTTGTAAGAGGTAAAGGGGGGATAAGATATGGAAGCAAAAGCACAGGCCAGATTTGTAAGGATAGCTCCCCGTAAAGCCAGGATAGTAATGGATCTTATCAGGGGTAAAAACGTGGAGGAAGCTTTTTCGATACTGCGTTTTATACCCAAGCGGGCTTCCGGGATTATTAAAAAGGTTCTGCATTCAGCTGTGGCTAATGCCGAGCATAATTACGAGATGAATAAGGAGGACCTTTTCGTATTCAAGGCTTATGTTGATGAAGGTCCAACTTTAAAAAGGTTTATGCCCCGGGCAATGGGGAGAGCAACACGTATTCGCAAAAGATCCAGTCATTTGACTGTTGTATTACGGGAAAGAGAGGGGGCGTTAAAAGTTGGGTCAAAAAATTAGTCCTGTTGGCTTCCGCGTGGGAATTATCAAGGACTGGGATGCCCGCTGGTACGCTGAAAAGGACTATACCAAGCTTCTTCATGAAGATTTAAAAATTCGCGATTTTATCAAAAAGCAGCTGGATGGGGCCGGCATTTCCCGTATTGAAATTGACCGTGCTGCCAATAACCTGCGTATTAATATTCACACCGCCAAACCGGGGATGGTCATCGGCAAAGGGGGCGCAGGGGTGGATCAGCTTCGCCGCAACCTGGAGAAAATGACTGAAAAAAAAGTCCATGTCAATATTATGGAAATAAAGACACCGGAACTGGATGCCTACCTTGTGGCGGAAAATATTGCCCAGCAGCTTTCCAAGAGGATTGCCTTCAGGAGGGCAATGAAGCAGGCTGTCTTCAGGACAATGCGGGCCGGTGCCAAGGGTGTAAAAATTATCTGTAAAGGACGCCTGGCCGGATCAGAAATGGCCCGTACGGAAAGCTATCATGAAGGAACCGTTCCTTTACAGACCCTGCGTGCGGATATTGATTACGGTTTTACTGAAGCTCATACTACCTACGGCCGTATAGGGGTAAAAGTATGGATCTATAAAGGAGAAATACTCCCCGAGACCAGGAAGAAAGAAGAGGCGGCAGAGGGAGGGAAAAAGAAAGATGTTGACACCAAAAAGAGTTAAATACCGCCGTCACCAAAGAGGCCGGATGAAGGGGACCTCTAAAGGGGGAACGCAGATCGATTTTGGAGAGTATGGATTACAGGCCCTGGAACCCAAGTGGGTTACCAGCCAGCAGATCGAGGCTGCAAGGATAGCCATGACCAGGCATGTAAAAAGAGGCGGCAAAATCTGGATTAACATATTCCCTCACAAACCTGTTACCGCTAAACCTGCTGAAACACGTATGGGTAAGGGCAAGGGCTCTCCGGAATTCTGGGTTGCTGTGGTAAAACCGGGCCGGATTATATTCGAACTCGCCGGGGTTCCCGAGGAAATAGCCAGGGAGGCTATACGCCTGGCGGCTCAAAAATTGCCGATGAAATGTAAATTTGTTAAAAGAGAAGAAATAGGTGGTGAAGCCCATGAAGGCTAGCGAGGTTCGTGAGCTTTCAGACAAGGAGCTTCAGGAGAAAATCCGGGAGCTAAAGGATGAGCTTTTTAACCTGCGTTTTCAAATGGCCACGGGACAGCTGGAGAACACCATGAGGCTTAAAGAAGTGCGCAAGTCTATTGCCCGGATAAAAACTGTTATGCGGGAAAGAGAGCTGGCTGCGGCCGGTATTGGAAGACCCTAGAAAGGAGGCAGCGGATTGGAGAGAGGAAGTCGCAAAGTAAGAGTCGGAAAAGTAGTCAGCGACAAAATGGACAAAACGATTGTGGTTGCTGTGGAAAGAAGTACGCGCCATCCTTTATACGGTAAGACCATAAGAAAAACCAAAAAGTATAAGGTTCATGATGAAGGCAACGAATGCAGAATCGGCGATAAGGTCAGGATTATGGAAACCAGGCCTTTAAGCAAGGAAAAAAGATGGCGGCTGGTTGAAATTGTAGAAAAAACTCAGTTGTAGTTCCGGCGAAAGGAGGGTCCATGATGATCCAAAATTTATCAGTTCTTAACGTCGCCGATAATACAGGGGCCCGAAAAATAATGTGTATCCGTGTCCTGGGTGGTTCGAAAAGGAAAGCCGCCAATGTTGGTGATATTATTGTTGCATCTGTAAAGGAAGCCACCCCCGGCGGGGTTGTGAAAAAAGGGGATGTAGTCCGCGCTGTTGTGGTCCGTACAAAAAAGGGATACCAGCGTAAAGACGGTACTTTTATACGCTTTGATGAAAATGCCGCGGTGATCATAAATGAGCAGAAAGCTCCCAGGGGGACGCGGATTTTTGGGCCGGTGGCCAGGGAATTAAGGGAAAAGGATTTTATGAGGATTGTTTCCCTTGCCCCGGAGGTAGTTTGAGCTGGAAGGAAAAGGATCACATGCAGGTTTGTAACTACTCAGGAGTCAGGAGACAGGAATCAGGAGTCAGAATGAGAGAGCCGGCAAAAACGTTGGAAGACTTGCTGGTATGGTCG
>JAGVAS010000012.1 GCA_020060185.1 Desulfovibrio sp.
AAATACCATGAAAAAATTTACCGCGAGTTTAGTATTTTTACTTTTGCTATTAATTGCCGCCGGCTGTGCGCAACCTAAAGATACAGGAAACAAGGGAAGTCAGGAGGATAAACCTTTCCAGGTTACAGTGGAAGATCATCTGGGCCGCCAGGTGCGCCTCTTAAAAAAACCGCAGAGAATTGTTTCCCTGGCGCCTAGCAATACAGAGATGCTTTTTGCCCTGGGGCTGGCGGAGCGAATTGTGGGAGTAACCGAATACTGCAATTACCCTCCGGAAGCCTTACAGAAACCAAAAGCGGGCAGCTTTGCCGAGCCGAATATTGAACAGGTAGTAGCTTTACAACCAGACCTTGTCGTGGCGGTGCGTTTACAGGAGGAGGAACTGGTTCGCCTGGAGGATCTGGGAATTCCCGTACTGGTACTTAACCCTACCTGTATAAAAGAAGTTTACCGCTCCATAGAGCTGCTGGGTTTGGCTGCCGGGGAAGAGGAAAATGCCCGGTTGCTTCTAGCGGGAATAAAGGCCAAAATAGATGCGGTGGGGGAAAAGCTGTCACAAATTCCAGAAAGCGAGCGGGTAAGGGTTTATTATGAAGTGTATGCCGATCCCCTTATGAGCATCGGTAGTACTTCCGTAATTCATGAACTTATCGAGGCTGCAGGTGGAAAAAATATTTTTGCCGATGTGGGGGCATCCTACCCCAAGATAAGCGCAGAAGCTGTAATCAGTCGTGATCCGCAGGTAATAGTCTTTCCCAATTTTCATGGAACGGAAGAAGGCCCGGCTAACGAGATAAAAAAGCGCCCAGGCTGGGGAGCTATAACTGCCGTAACAGAGGGGTGCATTTTTGGTATAGATCCGGATAAAGTATCACGTCCCGGACCCCGGATAGCAGAAGCTATAGAGGAAATGGCCGTAATTTTTTATCCGGAGCTGTGGTAAGGGACGAGCATGAGGTGAGGAAAAGCTAATGCCGCAGAATAAAAGTGCTGCAGGAGTAAGCTGTGGGTTTATCAATACCAACTGGAAAAAAAGGGCCTGTTTGCTGGCGCTTTTAATACTGCTGTTTGCCTCCTTTATATATTCCATTAGTTTTGGCGCTGTTTCTCTGGATAAAAGGGAAATCTTTTATATAATCCTGGAGAAAATTGCCGGCCTTTCACCTCCGGTAGCCATAACTGAGACTACCAGGGAAATAGTGCTGAACATTCGCCTTCCCAGGGTTTTCCTGGCAGCAATGGTCGGCGCCTCCCTGTCTGTAGCCGGTGCTACATTCCAAGGGCTATTCCGCAATCCCCTGGCTGATCCTTATATCATCGGGGTATCATCGGGAGCGGCCCTGGGGGCAACTTTTGCCATAGTATCCGGTCTTTCCATGGGTATTGCCGGATTTGGAGCAGTTCCCATTATGGCTTTTGCCGGAGGGTTGGCCACGATTATGCTGGTTTACCAGTTATCCCGCCAGGGCGGTTTTGTCCCGGTGATGACGCTTCTTCTGGCCGGAATTGCTGTCAGCGCCTTTCTTACCGCCCTTGTTTCCCTTTTTATCTATTTTGCCGGGGAACGTCTCCACCAGATAGTTTTCTGGATGATGGGGGGATTAGGAGGAGCGCGATGGAGTTATGTCCGGGTTATGCTTCCCTATGTCCTTGCGGGTTTCGGAATTATCTATTTTTTTGCCAGGGAATTAAACGCCCTGTTACTGGGAGAGGATACAGCGCTGTACCTGGGGATTGACGCTGAGAAACTTAAAAAGATTTTTCTGGCAGCAGCATCATTGCTCGTTTCTGCGGCAGTCTCTACTTCCGGTATTATTGGTTTTATCGGCCTGGTAGTTCCCCATATGGTACGGCTTGTGGCCGGTCCCGATCATCGTTTTTTACTGCCTGCTTCCGCCCTGACCGGAGCCATTTTGTTAATCGGAGCCGATACCCTGGCGCGAACCGTTATTGCCCCTACGGAGCTCCCGGTGGGGATCATTACAGCCCTTCTGGGAGCGCCTTTTTTTCTTTATTTGCTGCGCAGGCGGAAGAAGATGAAGTATTTTAACAGCGTTTAGGAGGTGGTTGATTTGGGATAAAACTTAACGTGCGGGATCTTTCAGTAGAATACGATTCCTTTACTGCCCTTGAAGGCCTGGATTTTTCTATTAAAGAAGGAGATTTCGTGGCGCTGATCGGTCCTAACGGGGCCGGTAAATCATCCCTGCTGCGCTGTATCAGCCGCCTGCTAAAACCGGCCCTGGGAACGGTATACCTGGATAACAGGGACTTACATAAAATACCGCTACAGGAAGCAGCAAAATTGATGTCGGTTGTTCCCCAGGATACCGCCGTGGATTTTGATTTTTCCGTGAAAGAGATCGTATCCATGGGGCGTTACCCTTACCTGGGGCGTTTTCAAAGGGAAAGCCGGCAGGACAGGGAAATAGTCCGTATGGCTATGGAAACCACGGGAATTGCTAACCTGGCAGGGAAAGCGGTTACCAATTTAAGCGGGGGGGAGCGGCAGCGGGTAATAATTGCCCGTGCCCTGGCACAGGAGCCCAAGCTTTTACTTCTGGATGAACCCACGGCGAATCTGGATATAAATTTCCAGGTGGAGTTTCTGGAGCTTGCCCGGAAGCTTAACCGGGAAAAAGGCATTACTGTTATCGCTGCTATCCATGATCTAAACCTGGCTTTACAGTTTTTTGATTCTTTTATTTTACTTGCTGAGAAGAAAATCCTGTCCGTTGGAAAACCGGAAGAAGTGTTGACACCGGAAAATATTAACAGGGCTTACCGGGCACCAGTTGTTATCCAGCGTAATCCCCTGCATGGAAAACTCAGCATTACCGTGCTAAAACGCAGCCATATAGAAGAAAAACAGGGGAAATCTCCCAAGTTGCGCGTGCATGTTATCGGTGGAGGGGAAGAATCCGTTTCTGTATTGTCTGCCCTCTTCGAAGCCGGTTTTCAGCTATCGGTCGGGCCTGTTACACGGGAGGACAGCAGCCACCGGTTTGCCTCCTATTACCGCCTCCCTGTAGTTACCCTGCCTCCTTTTTCTCCCATAAATGATCATTCTCACCGGCAGCACCTGGCGCTGATGGAAAAAGCCCGTGTTGTCGTGGTGCCCCCTATCCCCTTTGGAATGGGAAATTTGCGCAACTTGGAGGCAGTAGATGAAATGCTTTCCTCCCGGCTTGCAGTAGTAATGCTGGAGGAAAAACCTTTCTCGCAGCGCGATTACTGCGGGGGGGAAGCCGTTGCGGTTTATGAAAGGATTAAAGAAAAAGGAGCCCTTCTTTTGCCTGACACTCAAACCCTGCTTGCCTTTCTTCATACCAGGGAAAAAACACTGCCCTTCTCTTGACAAACTATATGATCAGTGCTAAAATTACTCTTGCCTGTGAATTAAAAAAAGAGATAAAGTTAAGGGGTTATTATAAGGAAATAATTTAAGTGCAAGTTGTGCATTATATCTTGTATATGCATTGTATCTTGTAAATAAAGACAGGCAATCATTTAATAACGCGGGGTGGAGCAGCCAGGTAGCTCGTCGGGCTCATAACCCGGAGGTCGCAGGTTCAAATCCTGCCCCCGCAACCAGAAAACAATATCACAGCGATTAATGATATCTTATAGATAAAAAAGAATTTAACATTTTTTTTTCTTTTAGCTTTTTTTGCTCACGTAGCTCAGTCGGCCAGAGCGTATCCTTGGTAAGGATAAGGTCACCGGTTCGATTCCGGTCGTGAGCTCCATGGCGGCGTAGCTCAGATGGTTAGAGCATACGGCTCATACCCGTAGTGTCCGGGGTTCAAATCCCTGCGCCGCCACCATTTTATTAAAAAAAAATAGGTAAATGGATGTTTTTTTTTTGATACATAATATAGTAAAACAAATGTTTGCAAGGGCATCAATTTGGACAGGAGGATTTAAAAAAATATGGCCAAGAAGAAGTTTGAGAGGACCAAGCCTCATGTGAATGTAGGGACGATTGGGCATGTGGATCATGGTAAGACGACGTTGACCTCGGCGATTACCT
>JAGVAS010000032.1 GCA_020060185.1 Desulfovibrio sp.
TCGAGCTTCCGACGACCTCTGGAAACAAACTAGGATTTTTATCCATGATTGTAACCTGAAGTGCCGTGGACGTAAATATGCATACCATGGGGACATTCCTCTGAAAGAGGTGTGTCCCCAGACCTTACTCGTCGTCTGCCGGCAGCTGACATCCTGTCAGCTGGGTCGTCTCCAGCTCTCGTTTCGTAGTGAACTTGTTTCCTCGCTGCACAAGTCGCTCCGCCAACAGCAAAACACGGCGTCTGCGGAACAATCGCGGGATCTAAGCTCGGACATTTCTATCCATTGTTGTGACCCGCAGGGTCGTGAAAGTAAGTAATTAATTTTCTTTTATATCTATACAGGTTTGCTTTCCTCTTTCCCACAAAGAGGAAGGGCAATCAGTACAATCCATACATTTTTCCAGTAAATTCATATTACAGCGCGGGCAGCGGACTAATTGTCCCCCGGGTAAAATATACCCGCACTGGGGGCACTTCCTGGACTTTGCCTTATACACTGTACCGCCTCCTTTCCCCGCTATAAAATTCAAATAATGATTCTGGCGAGAATTCCACCGGTTAAAAAAGCGATAATAAAAGATCCTGTCCAGATTAGCAAACCGTCTTTTAAACCCCGCTCCTTAAAAATTACCAGAATCGATGCGATACAGGGGACAAAAAGAGTTATAGCTACTAGGGAGATCAAAGTTTGCCCAGGGCTCATCTGCAGGGAATACAAACCTGCTGCTCCAAAATCCCTGCGGACAATACCCATGATGAAAGCCGTGGAAGCGGCCCCAGGTAATTTCATCCAACCGTGAACCAGAGGACTCAAAAATTTCTGGATAGTAAGCAGTGATCCTGAAATGTTTAGCAGGCTGATTAAGAACGCTCCCAGAGCGAACAGGGGTAGGGCTTCTTTCAAGAAATGGATAGTACGATTACAGGTTTTTTTAAGAACATTTTTCAGGCGGGGCAAACGCATGGGGGGCAAATCCATCAGCAGGTCAGTAGACTGCCCCGGTATAAACTTCTCCATTACCATCCCCAGGCCGATAAAAACAAGAGCTATTACCCCCAGGTACAGGGCCAGGTAGCCTAGACCTAGGGGAGAAACCATACCGAAAATAACACCCAGTTGAGCTGAACAGGGAATGGCTACACCAAGAAGAGCGGTAGCTATAATTCGCTCCCTGCTGGATCCCAGGATGCGGGTAGTAATAGTGGCCATGGTCACACAGCCCAGGCCCAGGATTATAGGTATAATCGCTCGCCCATTAAGGCCTATTTTCACCAGTATCCTGTCCGTGAGCGTTGCTACCCTGGGAAGATAACCGGAATCCTCCATAATCGAGAGGCTGAAATAAAAAGCGGCTACCAGGGGCATAAGCAGTCCAAAAAGATAAACTACCGTCATGGTCAGAATGCCATATTCTCCGGCCAGGATATAGCCGGTGACAGTCCCCAGGGAAAAGATCCTGTTAACAAGATTTTCCATTAAAGGGCTGTAGTACCCTTCCATAATAATCTCTTCCGTAAATTCAACTATTACCTGGGCGGTCAAGACCCCAATAAAATAATACATGATTACCAGGCTTAGTAAAAGGGCCGGTATACCGGGGAAAGGCCGCAGCAACAGATGACCCAGGCGGGCAGCGAAGGTGGCTTCCTCCATCCCTTCTTTGATCACCTTTTTTACTATTTCGTTTACCCACAGGCGGCGTTTGAGGTAGAGAGCCTCCTGGTTCCTGTGTACCTGGGGTAGGGGGCCTGAAACCTCTACCAGGGGATCTTCTTCCAGGTAGAGCAAAGCCTCTCCCGTCGTAGGGAAGAAATCTTTAACAGGTACAAGCTTATCCCTAATTTCCGGAACCTTATTGCCGGTCCTGGCTTTATCCAGGGATTTTAATACTTCTGCAATACCCTTACCCTCTACCGCTACCGTGGGTATTACAGGAACGCCTAAATACTCCTCCAGAGCTTGTACTTCGATCTCTACCCCCTGCTGCCTGGCTTCATCCATCATGTTTAAAGCTACTATAATGGGAATCTCCATATCGATGAGCTGCTGTGTTAAAAAAAGATCTCTTTCCAGGTGGAGGGAATCTACAATGTTAATAACCATATCCGCCTGTATGATCATCTCCCGGGCTACTTTTTCTTCATCGTTAAATGATGAAACCCCGTAAATTCCCGGGGTATCTATCAGGACATCGTTTCCCAGAGAACTGTAACTAATATCAACAGTAGTCCCTGGAAAATTGGATACCTCTACATAGCGATTTGTTAAAACATTAAAAAAAACCGACTTTCCTACATTGGGATTGCCGACAAGAACAATTTTTTTTGCTTTGGCAGGAATTTTAAAGGCTTTTGTTAATTCAATGATTCCCATAATTGCCTCCCTTCATATGTTAAATAAGTTGCTGCAGTGGTAAAATAAACAAAACTTTTAAACTTGAGGTTCAACGATAATGCGCTGGGCAAGCCTCCTGCCTACTGCCAGTTCCTGCCTTCCCTTGCGAATTACTACCGGGCCATAGGGCAACTTCTCTGCACAGATCACCTCTGCTCCTTCTATAACCCCGAAACGAATTGCTTTCATTTTCATTTCAGGATCAGTTATTTCCCGGACAATTAACTTTTCTCCTATTCTTGCTTGCTCCAGTGTCACTTAAGTTTCCCCTCCCGACAGTAAAATAGTTTTGTAAAAAATTGTTTTAAGATTGATATTCATTCTCATTTTAATCGTTAAAAAAAGCTGAGAAAACCCTCATTATTATTTTATGATATACCGGTTTTATTTGTCAATACTTTTGAAAGAAAAAAGTACCGGTAAAGAACACTAAACACTTGTTTTTCTTCTATAAGATAAACAGGGTTTTTTAGGATTGACCACAATATTGGCAAAAGAATTTGAAGAAAAGTACTGTGCTAACGGAAAAATAATGTCTGGCTCCGGCTAGTTCTAAAGGAAAAATACCCCTGTTTTGCTCCCCTCTCCTGTAACCGTGAAAAGGAAATTTATTCAAAATGATAAAGGAGGCAAGGGCCGGGATTTTTTTGAACAGGGACTAGCAAGGTCTTTCGAGGAGTGTTACCGTGTTCTTAAAGATGACGGGGTGATGGTTTTTACTTTTCATCACAATAAAGTATGGGCCTGGGAGGGTATAGGAAGGGTTTTACAAGAAGCCGGATATCTCGGCAACACCAGTTGTTCGTTCCGAGGGGAAAAGCGGTTACCACAGCAGTGAAGGGAATATACGCTATGATGCCGTAATTTTATGCTGCAAAAAACAGCAGCAAATTAATAACGGCACTATTTCGTGGGGAAAAATTAAAAGTAATATTATCGAGGATACTTCTTACTGGGCCAAAATGACCCTGGATTCCGGAATGGATATAAGTACAGTAGACATCTTTACTATTTTAATGGCCAAAAGCCTCGAACATATTAATAAAAATCGGGAACACCTGGCTAGGTAAAAAGATGTCGACTTTTACAGCATATTATTAAAAAAAATTGCACAAGAAGTAGAGTTTTTTTCCCAGAATTGGGAAACAGCAGGCAAAACAGGGAAGGATTTTCTTCTCCATTTCCAACAGCTTTCCTTGATATTACAGGAATCAAGAAACCGGTATGGTTGAATTCATGCTTGCGGAAAAGCCTCATTGCCCCTGGCAGTAAGATGTAAAACAAGCTGTTCCAGGGCATCGTTTGCTTCCAACCGGCCGGTTTTTATGTTCAAGTCTGTTTCCTTAAGATGAGCAATAACGCTGGCAAGAGTATGCCGGTTATACCTTTCCACCTGACTGGCAAGTTCTCTGGCCACAAAAGGCTGCACTTTTAAAAAAGCTATTATTTCGCGCTGTGACAAACCCTTTTCCTGAAGGACCAGAAACTGGTACAGAAGGCGAAACTGCCGGGCAACCATGGCCAGGATAACCAGCGGGTGTTCATTTTGACGGCGTAATTTATGAAGGTGAAAAAAAGCTCCTTTAATATTTTTTTGTCCTATGGACTCTACCAGGTTAAAAATGTTTCCCTGGCGGCTTTCGGGAACCAGGTATTGAACCAGTGCACGTGTAACAATTCTCTCCCCGGCCATGTATGTAACTATTTTTTCAATTTCTCTTTTTAAGAGGTGAAGGTTCTCTCCCAGCCGTTCAACCAGTTCATTAAGGGCTTCCTCTTCTACCTTCTTTTTTTCTTTTGAAAATTGTTCTTTTATCCATTTTTTTAAAAAAGCTCCTTTTAAAGAAGAAAAATCTATGAGCATCCCGGCTTCTTCTATAGCCTTTACCAGTTTTTTACGCCTGTCCACATCATGAACAGAAAAAATAATTACAGAGTCAGTTATTTCTCCCTGTAAAAAAGCAAGTAACTCTTCTTCACCCGCATGCTCCTTTCCCGAACGTCGGGTCGCAGGAGATTCTTCTTCTCCGGCAGTATTTTCCTTTTTTTTAGAAGAAGACAGGTATGGGGGGTTAGAAACCCATAACAATCTTCCTCCAGAGAAAAGAGTAGATTGCTTTACGCCAGACATAAGCTCTGAAAGGTTAACCTGCCGCCCGTCTAATCGCTCCAAAAAAAATGATTTTCCTCTTTGTTCCAGGTATTTTAAAAGTTCCTGTAAGAATTCTTCTTTAAGATAATCCTCGGGGCCGCTTAAAAGGTAAAGAGGATAGATAATGCTGTCCTTTCTTAGCCGCATAATGGCCTGGAAGTAATCCACCTTAACTGTTCCCTTCTTTTTAGCTTGCTATTTATTGCTATCTATAATATTACCGTAGAAGTAACTGCTTGGCAAGAACAGCTCAGTAACTTAAAAAATGAAGTTCCAGGCCGCATTGCTTGAAGCGTTCTCCCAGGGTAATTCTCAGCAGTTTTTAGCCTGCTCTTCAATTAAGTAATTAAGGTGTCCCCGAAATATCTAGCCAATAATTAAGTGAGGTGTCCCCGAAATTTTTGTCCCCGAAATTTTAGCCGTCTTTCTTCCAGCCGGGGACAATGCATACCGGGCCGGATAGGGGATATTCCTTCCATTCCTTCTCCCCCGGCCCGGGTTTGACAACAGGATCGTAAAGGTAGCCGGGCACTTCCAGCCCCAAATCCCTGTAGGCCATAATAAGGTGTTTACGGAAAAGCGCTTCAAAAGGCGCTGTCAGGTAATAGGGCATGCTGTCGACCCACCAGGCAAAATCACTTCCCTCCGCTTTATAAATATTTTTTAGGGCCTTATCAATTTTTTCCTTGTCAGCTTCAATTTCTTTTTCTTCATATTTTTGGACCGTTTCCCTGGCCTCCAGGAGATAATTCCACAGGATGTTCTTATTTTCTGTCCCAATCCAGCGTGTAAGGCTGTGGTCCACCCAAGATCCTGTTGCCAGGTGAGTTATACGCCTTTTGGGAGGATTTTCCTGGAGAAATTCGCTGACAGTTACAGCTTTTAGATATGGATCTGCAGAAATCCCCCGATAAAGGTTATGCAAAAAATCCGTTTTATCCTCAGCATACCATTCCCAGGCATTTTCACCATCCAGGGCAATAGTTACCAGGAAATTGTCAGGTTTTTTCCCCAGGTGCTCCCTGATTTTATACAGGCGGTGGATCAGGTCTTCAGCCGCATGCCTGCCGGACATATGCTGGTAGACAAAACCGATACGGTCTGAGAGATGATGGTCGCGAAATACGATGGGGATTTCGGCTCCTCCAGCACTCACCAGGTAAGGCCTGTAAAGGACATCCGGATTAAGGACATATCCATATCCATCCCTGTAAATCTCCACATCCATGGATTTGGTAAGGATTTGCTCATCTGATATCGTCCAAATGAAGCCCTCATCTGCAATAAGAGAAATTGTTTCGGGGCTTACGGCCTGCTCAGGCGGCCAGAAGCCCCGCGGTTCCTCGCTAAAAAAATGCCTGTATTGGTTCACGGCCATTTTTACCTGGTTTCTGGCATCCTCTTCAAATCTGAAGCGGCGAGGCAGCGAAAGTCCGGGAGTAGCGCGCAGGGCCGAGTGATTATCCACCAGAAGAGGCACTATGGGATGGTAATAAGCGGTAGTAATAATTTCTATCTGACCTTTTTCCTGCAGGTGACGGTGTTCGGGAACAACTTTTTCCATTATGGCCATCTGCTGCCGCATCAATTCGTCCTTTTCATTTTCGGTAAAATTACGCCCTTTATTTATTAATCCGCTCAAAAAAGGATTGTTATGGCGTAATTCAGGATCTATCCAGACCAGATTAAACCAAACCTGCAAATCCAGGTAGTCCTGAACGGCAAATTTCTCCATGGCCTTTTCCACTTCTTCCGGTTCTGAAACCTTCCCCTGCCTTTCCAGAAGCTGCCGGTAATACTGGTAGCGGCAGATTACTTTATCCCATTGAATATCAAAATAATGTTGCAGGAGAAATTTCTTTTCCGCCTCGTTAAGATCCCTGGCTCTTTTCATAACCTTAAGATAATAATCAGCGGCATCGTGCTGGAGGTAACTTTCTATTTGTTCTAAAAGAGAAGGGCTCAGGCTAAAAGTCTGTTTTATATCCGGGTAGTTTTCCAAAATTGCCGCCATCTGGTAGTAATCCTTGGTAGCATGAAGCCTTACCCAGGGCATAATAAATTCTCCCCGCTCAACATCCAGGTAGTAGGGTTGATGCTGGTTCCAGACAAATGCTACATAAAGAACTCTGTGCGGCAACTTCTTTCCTCCTCAGGAATTTATGGCCAGTTCGACCGTCAGGGAACTGTTCGCTTGTGATGGTAAAACCATATCCCAGTTGGGGACAATCACAGACTGCTGGTAAACCCGCTCCAGCCCTCCTTCTGACTGGGAAACCGTCTCTACCGGGAACCGCCATAGCCTGGCCGGGGGTGAAAAACGTAAGCAAACCACCAGTTTTCTCCACTCGTCAAAAATAAACAACTCCGCTACTTCTTCTTCTATTCCATTACTGGCAAGGTAGGGTTGTTCGAGCTTACGCCCTGGAATATGATAGTAGCGGTCAGGTGCGTAACCGGCAAGAAAGGCCAGGTTGAACTCTACGCCAAACTTAAATGAAGAAGTATCATTTCCCCTGTTTTGTAAATCATAAGTTACCTGTATTACATGAGACGAAGCTTTAAGGGAAACCCTCTTTTGCATAGATAATTCTCCCTGCCCTTCAACGTTTCCCCTGCGGGTAAAGGTAGCTATCGCCTGGCCGTGGTCATAATCCAGCGCAGCATGGTACGGTTTCAATAAAAAATCGCCTTTTTCACTGTACTCTCCCCTGCTAAAAGCATTCAAATCCAGCTCTAAGGGCAGAATGTGATCCATTAAAGCTCCACGAGGATACCGGTCATAAATAAGATATTCCTTGAGGCCATCTTCTTTGACAGCAAATCTCTTGTGTATTGTTTTAACCCCGTTATCTTCATTTTTTATGTCAACATCCTGCTTTAAAAGGTCGTCGTGGTAGGGCTCCGGCCTCCTGGTAAGGGTATCGAGAAGGTTAACTGCCGCAGGCCGGTAGGACAGCTCCCAGAGGCTGCCTCCCTGGTTCGGAGATAAGAGAAGCCCGAAATATTCGTTATTGAGGACTATCTCCTGAAAACCATCGTAGTCCCGGTCCTCAACTTTAATTTCCAGCCAGTTGTCATGGGGATATGTTTCCCTGACAATAATATTTTCTGCTTTGATAAGATTTTCATAAACTGCTGCCCTCAGGAAATTAAGGTAAAGCCCTCCAAAAACGCCATGCCAGTAAGCACAGTTACACTGGGAGGCCCAGATCAAATCCCTGGCCCTTTGACGGGCGGCTCTACGAGGAACTTGCTCCAATCTTTTCCTTACTGCCAGCATTTTTTTATGCATGCGGTTGCTTTCAGGATAGCGAACAAGGAAATTTCGCCAGAAACCCCCGGCCCATTTTTTCATCTCCCTGTAGGACGCGGCCGGAAGGTAGATTCTGCCCTTAGGAGGATATTTCTCCATAAAATCACTAAATGTCGTAGTCCTGATCCAGTCTTCGTTTTCCTTTAAAAGACGGAAAAATTCCTCCAACCATCCCTGCTCATAAACATGTGCCTTTGTCCCCGGCCAGACGCCAAACTTTTCACCGTCATCGGCCAAAACAGCTACAGCCCCCCCGCCCCCCCGTGCAGCCAGCCGGGACAGGTAATCCATCGTCTTATCCGCCTTTTCGAAAGGAATAAGGTAACGGAGTTTTTCACTGATGGGGAATATATTTAGAGGATAACCCTGTTCTTCCGTCAAGTAGTATCCTGTTAATTCCTCACTCTTCATACCAAGTTCCTGGAAATGGGCATCATCAACGACGACATACCGTACTCCCGCCTGGCAAAGGGGCAAAGCCAGGTGAGGTTCCCAGATACGCTCCGTAAGCCACATCCCTTTGACCCTGGCACCAAGTCTGTCTTTCAGAAAGCGGCTAAGTTTAAGGATTTGCCCTCTTTTATCACTATCAGGGATAATGGGTAAGATAGGCTCATAATAACTGCCGCCCATTATTTCTACCTGGCCCCTCTCGACCATTTCGCGCAGGGTAAGGAGAAAAGAGGGTTTGTTCTTTTCTATCCATTCCAGCAAAATCCCGGAATAATGAAGGACCGCCTTTATGGAAGGATAGCGATAAAGAACCTCTACAAAAGGAGCATAAGCCTCATCAAAGGCCGTAGAAAAAACCTCCGGCAAATTTCCTACGGGCTGGTGGTTATGCAAAGCCAGAATAAAGGAGATCGTCTGTTTCCTGTCTCCTTCTTTTTCCCTTTCCTGTTCAATTTCTAAAGCAGGACCTTTATCAGTTAACATGATTCCTTCACCTCTTTTTTTATTTATAGCTTTCAACATTCACTTTTTGTTCACGCAAAAATTTTGCAGCCTCCTCCGGCTTGGAAACATTAATATATGTACCGGTAGCCATCTCCAAACCCGCTACGATGGTCAGCTTGGGGATAATTTCCATATGCCAGTGATAATAAGGCAGGGATTCGCTCCGCAGGGGAGCCAAATGTAAGTATAGATTGTAAGGAGGATCTTCCAGCTTTTGGGAAAGCTTTGCAAGAAAGCCTTTAAGCACCGGCGCCAGTTTTTCTTCCCAGTTGTCCGCACTTACTTCCAGGGAAGAAGCATGCCCCCGTGGTATAATCCAGGTTGTGAAAGGAAGGGGAGCAGCAAAGGGTATAAAAGCAAGAAAAGAGTCATTTTCCAGTACAACCCTCTCTCCCATTTTTTCTTCTTCCTCGAGGAGAGTGCAGACAAGGCATCTTCCTTCGTCCTGATAATACTCGCGGCAGCGCCTGTATTCTTTCTCCAGGAGGGGAGGAATAAAAGGTAACGCTAATAACTGGCAGTGGGGATGTTCAATGGAGGCTCCTGCTTCTCGCAGGTGATTACGGAAGATCTGCACGTATTTTAACCGGGGATCACCGGCAAGAGATCTAAGGCGCTCTTCAAACGATTTTAGTACTAAAGCCAGTTCATCATCTTTTAAGTCTGCCAGGTGGCGGTTATGATCCGGTGTTTCGATGATAACTTCATGTACACCATACCCCTGGTAGCTCTCTAAAAAATTCCACCCATTTGCATTATCAAAAGCAAGTCCCTCCCTGGCATCATATTGTTCAAGTGCGGGAAATTTATTGGGAATAACCCGTAGTGCCCACCCTGGCGTATCGGCTTTAGGTGAATCATCACGGTATGCCAGAACTTCGCGAGGTGTCATGTGTTCATTTCCATAACAAAAAGGACAATTTTCTACCCTTGCAGGAGGGGGTGCTTTTTTTTCTTTTTTTTGCGGAGCAAAAGTTTCCGGACGGCGAGCACGCTCAGTAGCAATGATAACCCATTCTCCTGTCAACGGTTCCTGCCGCAAAATTGGCATCTTTTCACACACCTTTTTACTTTGATTATGGATGGGAATGCTCTTTTTTAGAATCCGTGTTATGTCCCGCCAAGGTGGCGCAAGGTTGTGGCGAGCGGCATGCACAGCGCAGCGAACAGGTTCAGCAAAGCGACGGCCTGAGATGGCCCGGCGGACATGGAGGTCCGCCGCCGGACAGGCGACGATTAAGGTCTGGGGACACACCTCTTGCAGAGGAATGTCCCCATGGTATATTTATTTACGTCCACGGCCCTTCAAATTACGTTCATGGATGAAA
>JAGVAS010000107.1 GCA_020060185.1 Desulfovibrio sp.
GCGGACCTCCATGTCCGCCGGGCCATCTTAAGGCCGTCGCTTCGCTGAACCTGTTCGCTGTGCTGCACATATCGCTCGCCACAACCTTGCGCCACCTTTAACGGGACATAATACGGTTTCTAAAAAAGATCATTTTCATCCGTTGTTGTGACCCGTAGGGTCGTGGCGGTTAATAAGCAGCATAAAGATAGTACTCAGTTAAGTTCCTTCAGAAAAGACTCCAGGCGCTCCAGGCCGGCTCGGATATTGTCCATGGAAGTGGCGTAGGAAAGGCGGGCATATTCAGGTGCGCCGAAACCCCTTCCGGGAACAAGGGCTACCCTGTAGTGTTCCAGCAGCAACTCGGCAAGGCGATCACCGTTTTCAACCGGTATACCTCTGAACTTGCGTGAAAAGGTTTCCCCCATATTAACAAAGAGATAAAATGCGCCCTGCGGTTCAATACAGGTTAGGTAAGGCATATTGGAGATATATTCTATCATGTAATCCCTGCGCTTTTCAAAAGTACGGCGCATCTCCTCCACACAATCCTGAGAACCGGTAAGGGCAGCATATGCCGCTTTCTGGGCGATAGAGTTGGGATTGGAGGCATTATGGCTTTGAATATCTGCCATGGCCTTGGCAATTTCCAGCCCCGAGGCGGTATAACCTATGCGCCAGCCTGTCATGGCATAAGTTTTCGAGGCCCCGTTTACAATGATCGTTAACTTTTTAATTTCTTCTCCCAGGGAGGCTATGGAGATATGTTCGCTCCGGCCGTAAATAAGTTTTTCGTAAACTTCATCAGAAATGATAAATACGTTGTTTTTTACGGCGATAGAGGCGATCTCTTCCAGTTCTTCCCTGGTGTAAATCTGGCCCGTAGGGTTCGAGGGGCTGTTCAGGATCAGGGCTTTAGTCCGCGGAGAGAGGGCTTTTTCCAGTTTAGCACCCCTTAATTTATAATTATGTTCTTTTTTGGTTTCAACAACGACAGGGATTCCCTCGTTTAATTTTATGAGCTCGGGGTAACTGACCCAATATGGTGCCGGAATAATTACTTCGTCCCCCTGGTTCAGCAGCGCGGAAAAAACATTATCCAGGGAATGCTTGGCACCGTTGCTGATGACGATCTGTTGCGGCTGGTAAATCAAACCGTTGTCTCTTGAAAACTTGGCACAAATAGCCTCTTTAAGTTCAGGGATGCCGCTGGCCGGGGTATATTTGGTAAAACCCCGGTTAATGGCATCAATAGCGGCTTCTTTGATATGAACGGGTGTATCAAAATCAGGTTCGCCGGCACCGAAGCCGATAACATCCTTCCCTTCACTTTTCAACTGTTTGGCCTTGGCATCAATGCTCAGTGTGGGGGAAGGAGTAATTTGCATGGCTTTACGGGATAACATTTCTTCACCTCTCTCGTATGATAATAGGTAGCGAAGGTTGGTGCTCGCTCTAAGGTTCGCGCAGACAGGTTTGTCAGCTTAAGCTCAGGCCTCCGGCTGGCCTACCCGGGAGAGTTCGCATCCTAACTCACCTCCTAAGCTGCTGGCTTCCATGCCAGCAGGACCGCCTTCAGCTCTCGCATCGCTGAACCTGTTCGCTGCGCTGCACATGTCGCTCGCCACAACCTTGCGCCACCTTTGTAGAACATAACACGGGTTCTAACAAAGAACATTTTCATCCATTGTTGTGACCCGTAGGGTCATGGGCCTTAGGTTTAAAATTTACCCTTTCCTATTTAAAAATTCCTTCATAAACTGGGCCAGTGCTTCAACTCCTTCCAGGGGCATGGCATTATAAAGAGAAGCCCTGATTCCGCCCACGGAGCGGTGGCCCTTCAGACCGATAAGGCCTTCTTTTGCTGCTTCCTCCGCAAAGGCTTTTTCCCGGTTATCGTCAGGAAGGCGAAATGTTACGTTCATGTCGGAACGATCTTCCCGGAGGGCGTGGCCCCTGTAGAACCCTTCGCTAGCGTCGATAACATCATAGATTAAAGCAGCCTTCTTCTTATTAAGTTCTCCTATGGCTTTGAGGCCTCCTTTTTCCTTAACCCAGTTTAGGACCAGCCTAAGAATATACACGGAGAAGGAAGAAGGTGTGTTATATAAGGAACGTGCCTCGGCGTGGGCCTTATAGCTGAGGATGGCGGGAATATTTTTTGAAGCTCCCTCCAGCAGGCTTTTCTTTATTATTACCACTGTGACACCGGCTGGTCCCAGGTTTTTTTGCGCTCCGGCATATACCAGGGAAAACCTGGTCATTTCCAGTTCCCTGGAAAGAATGTCACTGGACATATCGGCTACAAGGGGCACTTCTCCGCAGTCAGGGATATATTTCCACTGTGTTCCGTAAATGGTGTTATTGGAAGTTATGTGCACGTAAGCAGGAGACTCGCTAAATTTTATCTCATCCTGGCTGGGAATGCTGCGGAAGTTGCTATTTTTGGCACTGGCAGCCACATGAGTTTTTCCCAGTTTTTCAGCCTCCTGTAACGCTTTCGTGGCAAAGCTCCCTGTCAGGATATAATCTGCGGTAGCACCTGGGGGAAGGAAATTAAGGGGTATCATAGCAAACTGCAGGCTGGCGCCTCCCTGCAGGAAAAGTACCTGGTATTCAGTAGAAAGGCCTAAAAGTTCCAGCATAAGTGCTTCTGCGGAGTTGACAATTTCCTCAAATTCCCGTGAACGATGGCTCATCTCCATTACAGACATTCCCAAACCCCGGTAATCAAGAAGTTCTTTTTGAGCTTCCTGCAGGACGGTTAATGGCAATGTTGCAGGCCCCGGGTTAAAGTTATATACTCTGTAAACCATGGCAGTCCTCCTGTTTTGTAAAAAAATAAGTTCTTTTTATTATAACTGATCTGCAGGTAAATAAAAATATCCCTATGTAAAAAAGATCTCGGAAAAAAAGGGGGACACCATACCAGTATGGTGTCCCCGTAATTTCTCTTTACTCATGTTGAGCTCTGGGAGTAATAAGAAATTTGGCAAGAATCCTCTCCGTTGTGCCCGGAACCGCAAAGATTCCATTTTTACCCTGGTGCCGGAAGAAGTCTCCCAATTCTATAAGTGGGAGCTGAATTCGGCACAATTAATTATATTGCCCTGTAATTCAGTAGGGGAGTGCAGAGACCCCCACTGAATCATCGAGCGAAGCGAGTTCGCTGAAGAGTAATGCACGTACTGCCTGCTTATGTTGTTACTTTATGAAACTTTTTTAGACCGGAAATAACGGAATTTATCCTGGTAATAGCGTAGTCAATCTCTTCTTCTGTATTCAGGAAAGAAAGGCTGAAGCGTACGGCTCCTGCCAGAGATTCTTCATCAAGGTTAAGGGCTTTAAGGACATGGCTGGGTTCTTTGCTGTTGGAGTGGCATGCGGATCCTGTAGAGACATAAATGGAATGTTCCTCCAGGGCATGAAGGATAATTTCCCCTTTGAGTCCCGGGAAGGAGATGTTAAAGATGTGAGGTGCTCCTTCTTCTCCCCGGGGCCCGTTTAACCTGGCCCAGGGATGCTCGGCTTCCACGGAGGAAATAAGTTTTTTTTTAAAGGATCCGAGCTGCTGGATTTTTTCTTTTCTCCTGCTAAAACTCAGCCGGGCGGCCAGAGCCATACCCGATGCGGCAGGGGTATTTTCTGTGCCGGGCCTTAGCCCTTTTTCGTGTCCCCCGCCCCAAAAAAGGGGCTCCAGGAGTATACCTTCCCGTAAGTATAGAACGCCTACACCTTTAGGTCCGTGAAATTTATGGGCACTGAGGCTAAGAGCATCTATCCCCTGTTCTTCCGGGGCTACGGGAAGCTTGCTAAAGGACTGTACCGCGTCTACGTGGAAAATGATACCGGGATTTTGGGCTTTCAGGATTGCAGAAATCTGCGCAATAGGCTGGATAGATCCAACCTCATTGTTAACGTGCATTATACTTACCAGTACAGTACGGGGGGTAAGAGCTTCAGCTACTTTTTGGGGGCTTATCACGCCTGTGCTATCAGGCATCAGGTAGGTTACTTCAAATCCCTCTTTCTCCAGTTGTTTGAAAGGTTCCAGAATGGAAGAATGTTCTATCGCTGTTGTAATGAGGTGATTTCCGCGCCTGCGATAACGCCGGGCGATTCCCTGGACAGCCAGGTTGTTTGATTCCGTTCCTCCTGAGGTAAAAATAATTTCGCTGTTTTTAACACCGAGTACCTCCGCCAGCACCTGGCGAGAGGAATTCAAAATCCTTTCCGCCCTGCTGCCGCGCCGGTGCAGGGAAGAAGCGTTGCCGTATTCTTCCTCCATGACCCGCTGCATTTCTTTTAGTACTTCAGGGTAGGGGCGGGTGGTAGCGCTGTTATCCAGGTACACTTCCATTGTTTGCATTTTTTTACACCTTTCTAGTATGAAAATGAAGGTAGCGAAGGTTGGTCCTCGCTTAAGGGTTCGCACAGACAGGTTTTATGAGCAGCGTGTGCTGTTAGCGGAGTTCCGGGTTCAGCTCGGCAAGTTCTACTACTTACCTCGAGCTTCCGACGACCCATGGAAACAAACCCGGCATTTTCATCCATTATTGTGACCTGAAGTGCCGTGGACGTAAATATGTATTCCATGGGGACA
>JAGVAS010000181.1 GCA_020060185.1 Desulfovibrio sp.
CATTGGGAACCCAGCTCTGGCCAAAAACGCCCACCTCATAAGATGTTTCCGGCTCCAGGACGGGATTGGGGGAACGGTACAAAATCTCTGCCGGGTTATTAAGCGAGGTCAGAAAAACTCCCAGGCGGTAGCAAAAACTGTAATCAACGCCGTGGTAGATCAGCAGCCAGCCATATTTTGTTTTTAGAGGCTGTGCACCGGCGCCGATCTTGACAGCATCCCACATCATGCCGGAACGGGTGCCCATAACGATGTAATGGTCCTCCCTGGGCCAGGGAGTGTCAAAGGTATCGGAAAATGTTACCCAGATGTTAGGATTGATGCGGTGATACATGGCCAGCTTGCCGTTGAACCGTTCCGGAAAAAGGACAGCGTCCTTATTGGGGAAATTGGGAAAAACGAGGCCGTGACGGTGCCAGTGCTGCCAGCGGAAATTAACAAGATCGTCCACCTCAATGGAAGCCAGGGCAATCTGGGGAGTAATACCGTCATAAGCCGTGTACAGCATATATACCCTGCCTTCGATGGCAATAAGCCTGGGATCTTCACAACCCATTTTTTCGCTCCCGTGACTGGGAACAAAAACGGGTTCAGGCAAGCGTTCATCCACACGCAGACCATCCCTGCTGATGGCCAGGCCGAGGCGCGAAATTCTGTCTTCCCCCACCGCCCGGTAAAATATATGCACAAAACCATTCAGCCTGATAGCGCCGCAGTTCAGTACGTACTTGGATTCCCAGCTGTTCTCCCTGATGGGAATAAGCAAGGGGTTAAACGAGGATCTTTTAAACCTGCCCGCAGGCGGCAGTTCCTTTTCCAGTTTTTGTTTCAGGATAACTTTCTTGCCGTGCTCGGGTGACCCCAGGTAAAAAACGGCCAGATCTTCTGCTTCCCGCCCCTGGCCCATAAGTTCGATAATTTTAGGGAAAATATCCTCCCTTTTGCCGCCGATTTTTTCATAACAGCGATAAAAAAGTTCGCTGTTAAACCAGCGCCGCTCGATCATCAGGGAAAGAGGGGTAGGAAAGCCCTTGCCACCTTTGAAGCTGTAGCTGGCCCAGCTCCAGAGCGAGGTGCTGACAAAGTGCCCATCCGGCAGTGTTAAGCCCAGGTGATAACCATCGACCATCCTGTCCAGCAGCTTCCCGGCAGCGGCAACGTCTTTTTCACCGGCTTTGCTGTAGTAAACGGCAATTTTTTTAAGCCACTCCTTTAGAAGCTGTTGCTGCCTGTTCTCGAAAATGCTGTGCGCCGAAAAGGCACCCATTCCCCAGTGGCGTTCAATGGAATTCATGACCATGGTGCCAAACTCTTTGCGGTTGCGAGCAAAAGATTCCCAGGCCAAGCCGAACTGCTCTGATTCAATAATACTTTTAACAATGGTGGTAAGAAGGCGGATTTTGGGAAATTCACCGCCGCTACCCCTCCGGAGGTTGCTGACCACCACCCGGCCGGCAAGGTAGTTGATCATCGGGGCCTCTTTGATACTGGAAAGGGCCGGGAATTCCCTGTAATCCACAACAAGCGTCTTGATGGAAGAAATTTCCAAGTGATCGGGCTGGAGATTTTCCCTGAACCACTCGTTGATACGGGTAGCATATTTAATTTCCTCCGACCAGCTTGTCAGGGCCAGCACATCGAGCGGGTTATGTTCCTGGAAAAGTTCGTCGATATCCTGGTAACCCCATATGGTAACAAGGTTGCGCGGGGGGTGTTCCCTTAAAACCTTCTCTGCAACACTGCTTTTCAATGAAAAACACCGGGCCGAAGGCAACAGCCTGAAGATTTGTTCCACAAGGGAACGCATGCCGTCAAGGGTATGGATATCTCCCGGAAAGAGCAGTTCATCCAGGCCCTCCTCCACCTGCTGCAGGAGCTTACGCAGGGCATAGGCAACCTTATAAGAGCCCTCGCTGGTTATCAGCCCAAGATTATCCCAGATAAACTTCTCAAGTTGCTCCTTGTATTCCTTCAAAAGCTGTTCATAAATAACAGACACATGCTCTGTATTTCCTTCCGGTGACTTGATCATCAACGGTAAAATTATCGGTACACCCGGAATGTACTCCCAGTAAGCAATCTCCGGCAGAAAGGGCTGGAGCGCTTCCTTGTGGTGAAACCACTTTTCCAGGAAATACTGCTTCCTGGCCAGGAATTTATCCATCTGGGCATCGACCCTGTCCCGGGCGAAAAAAGGACAGAAGGCTCCACCTGGAGAACCGGAGAGCTGGCTGCAGGTATTATGAACAGAAGTTTCGTTTAAAAAACCAGCCAGCCACCCTTCAAAAAGAGCTCTCAGGCTGGCAGCGATATCTTCTTTGCGCAGCCCGGGAATAAAACTGTAAGCCAGGAGGGAATCATAAACCACCTGTGCCCAGAGGACAGCGGGGAATTTATACTTTTCTTCCGGTAAGCTCGCTATCTCCCGGAGTTGAGCGGTTAATTCTTCAGAAAAAATCCGGGACCAGACGGCCTCAAAGAAACGGTCAAGACCCCGGCGGAAATTAGCCAGATAGCCCCGAAAATTATAATTATGTGAGAAAGATTGGAGGTAATAACTTTCCCGGGCTCCAAAGGACAGGGGAGAACGCAGGGCTGCTGGCTTTTTTCTCCAGGATTGTTGAGATGGTTTTTTAGTAATAGCCTGGAAAAGAACCTGTACAGTTTGCACAAAAAGATAATTCAGATCTACCGGCAGGGCAACACTGGGCTTCTGCCCCATATAGACCTCGGCAACCTCGGCTCCCTGTTCCAGGGCATTAACTAAAAGCCAGGCATCAATTCCGAATTCAAAAACCTCTTCAGGCCAGTTCCCGGCATCAGCCAGGTACCCCGGCAGCAAACTACGGTTAAGAGCCAGGCCCATTCCCAGGCAGGCTCGCAGTTCCAGGTTGTAAAGTGCTCCCAGGAGGGGAAAGATAAAGTAGTCGGCAATACTGTTTCCCAGAAGAGGAACCTTAAAGCGGGGGAGTACCAGGCTGGCATGCCCCTCCAGGACAGGCTGGTAGAGAAGTCGGATCCAGTCCGGAGTCAGGCCCACGGCCTCAGCTGCAGGCATGAAAAGAGCCGGTTCCAAGATGACAAGATCGGCATCAAGGGATAGCGCCAGGTCCATAATTCCTCGTATAGCCCACCCTTTTTTTAATAATTGCCTGTTATTATAGGAAAAAGTAATAACATTTTCCTTGAATTCCGTTAAATCTTCTTTACTCTGAAAATCCGGGGGATCCAAAGTTGCCGTAAAACAGATAATTACCGCTTTTAATTTCGGATAAAATTTGGCCAGGCCTGCCTCCACCGCTGCAAGCATTTGCTCCTTTTCCATCACATCAAACAAAAAGGGGATTCCCAGGGCAAGTTCAGCTTTGCCTATTTCATTAGCCCTGGAGAAAGCCGCGGTCATGCTTTCCTTATAGGATTTTTCCAGATCTGACATTGCCTACCTCCAGCATTAGTTTTTATAGTTTAATATAAATTCCTTATTTTAACTTAAATATCTTATTTCTTCTTTTTGCTAAAATATCCTTTCCCTTACGAAAAATCTAAATAAAAAATTAAATTCATTGGGTGGCCTGAACAGTTGTAATATGATATAATAATAACAAGTAAGTTTTACCGATCTACACTAACCCCCACAAAATTATCCGGTAATTTTAACACCCCTTTAAAACAATCGCAAAAAACCTACAATAAGCATCAGGAAGTCTGGAGGCCTGAGAATTTTATTTTTTTTTTAAACTTCCCTGTGTTGCAGGATAGCCAAATGTTCCAGTGTTTAGAAAGCTATAGTGCCTTAACCTTACAAGGAAAGGAGGAAAATCCAATTGTTTGATCCGCGAAACAATTTCGGAGCGGTGAAAAAAAGATTGCGGGTGGCGTTTATAAGCAGCTGCCTGCCGCGCCGCTGCGGGATAGCAACTTTTACAGGCAATTTGAGCAAAGCCCTGGAGTCAAACCTGGGACGGAATGCCAGCGTCTTTATTGCTTTAAATAATATTAAAGAAGGTTATAGCTATCCACCTGAAGTAATTTTTCAGATCGAACAGGAAAAACTGGAAGACTACCGGAGCGCCGCCGCCCTGATCAATTCCTGCAATGTGGACCTGGTTTCCCTGCAGCATGAATTTGGGCTTTTCGGGGGTCCTGACGGCAACCATATCGTAGAGCTGTTAGGACACCTTACCAAACCGGTAGTTACCACTTTACATACGGTCCTGACAAGACCCACCCCAGGGCAGTACAAGGCTTTCATTGAAGTCGCAGCTTTTTCCCAGCACCTGGTTGTTATGAATGAACTGGCTTTAAATATACTAAAAGATATTTATGATATTCAGGAGCAAAAGGTGCATCTTATTTACCACGGTGTGCCGGATGTACCTTATATTGATCCCCTTTTTTACAAACACCAGCTTAACCTGGTTGACCGGCAGGTGATTTTAACCTTTGGCTTCCTCAGCCCCAATAAAGGCATTGAAATGATGGTGGAGGCCTTACCGCCGGTAGTAAAAAAATATCCGGAAGTGCTTTATATTGTCCTGGGTGTAACACACCCGGTAGTTAAAAGACATCACGGCGAAGAGTACAGGGAAATGCTCGAAAAAATGGTTAAAGATTACTCTCTTGAGAAAAATGTTCTTTTCCTCGACGAGTTCGTTGATGATCTTACCCTGGGCACATACCTGGGTGCAGCTGATATTGTGGCCTGCCCCTATCATTCCGAGGAACAGATTACCAGCGGCGTTCTAAGTCAAGCCCTGGGCAGGGGCAAAGCAATTATTTCCACACCTTACCATCATGCCAGGGAGGCCCTCTCCGGGGGGCGGGGCAGTCTGGTAAACTTTAAAGACCCTTCAGGTTTAACCGAGGCCCTGCTGGAATTGCTGGAGGACAGGGAAAAGAGAGACTTTATGGCTACCCAGGCTTTTGCCCTGGGGAAGGAGATGTCCTGGAGCAAAGTGGCCCGTCAATATATCGATCTCTTCGAGTACGCCATCGATGAAGCTTCCAGGAAAAACTATTTTTTAAAAAAAAGCTATGTACATACCCTCCCCTCCGTTAACCTGCAATTCCTCAAGACTCTAACCGATGAAACGGGTATTATACAGCATACTCTTTACGGAGTGGCATATCGTTCCTACGGTTATTCCACCGACGATGCTGCCCGTGCCCTGGTTGTTTGCTCAGAATATCACAACCTCTTTCGTTTCGATCCCGTTATGCCCCTGATCGAAAAATACCTGGCTTTTATTATGCACGCCCGGCAGGAAAACGGTTGGTTTGCCAATTTAATGAACTTCCAGTTACAGTTTGAAGATCAGGAAATTAGTCAGGATACTTTTGGCCGCTCCCTCTGGGGCCTGGGAGCGGTCATAGGCCTCTGCCAGAGTGAAGGCCAGAACCTGCTGGCGCGGGAAATTCTCGATCAGAGCCTGCCTCTATTGGACAGGCTGACCTATACCAGATCAATGGCATACAGCGCCCTGGGGCTTAATGCTTACCTGGAACAATTCCCCGAAGCGGAAAAAGCCAGAGAAGGCCTGGGTTTGATCGCAGAAAACCTGCTGGGCTTTTTCCGGCAGCACGCCTCTGCAGAATGGCCCTGGTTTGAGCCGTTTTTCACCTACGACAATGCCCGGCTTCCCCAGGCGCTTTTGCTGGCTTACCGTCATTTCCACCGGGAGGAATACCTGCAAACAGCACTTACAAGCCTGGATTTCCTTACCTCGGTGCTCTTCCGGAAAGGGTTTTTCGATCTGGTGGGAAACGAAGGTTGGTTCTACAAGGGAAGGGAAAAGACCGCTTTCAGCCAGCAACCGCTGGATGCCAGTGCTCTTGTGGAGACTTACCTGCTGGCTCTTATTCTCTCCGGCAAAAAGGAATACCTGGATCTGAGTTATGCCGCCTTCCAGTGGTTCCTGGGTAGAAACCGCCTGGGCAAGTCCCTTTATTTTCCCGATTCAGGGGCCTGTGCCGACGGGCTGGATAGCCATGGTGTTAATAAAAATAAAGGGGCGGAATCCACGATCGCATTTCTCATGGCTCTGCTGGCCCTTTATCGCTGGGAATTGCGCGACCGCTTCAGCAGTTTTCTTTTCCATGCTTAGAGACGGTATTCTTAAGGCGGGATTAAAAGGAGTGAAACAGGTTGTCTTCAGAAAATAAAATGCTGCAGCATGCCAATCCCCCCTGGGGCCGCTGGGAGGTTCTCCTGGAAGAAGAAAGCTATAAAGTAAAAAGGATTATAGTTCTTCCCGGCCACAGGCTCAGTTACCAGAAAC
>JAGVAS010000182.1 GCA_020060185.1 Desulfovibrio sp.
GGGGCTTTTAAAATCATATCTTCCGTAAAACCATCCGGCAGCGTTCTGTTTTCGGCCAGGAGTTCCTGAAATTGTTTTAATTTTTCCGGAGCAGGCAACCGGCCAAACAGCAGTAAATAGCAGACCTCATCAAAGCCGTGCCTTTTTTCTTTTTGAAAACCTTTAACAAGTTCATTAATTTCAATGCCGCGGTAAAACAGCTGGCCCTCCAGGGGAACTTTCTCCCCTTCATCCATAATATAGGCGTGAACCTCGCCAATTTCCGTCAGGCCTACCAAAACTCCTGTACCGTCGCTGTTTCTTAAGCCGCGCTTGGTATTGTACTTTTCATGCAATTTGGGCTCAATATAATTGTTCTTTTCTGCCAGGGAAGCCATTTCATTAAAAAACGTTTGATCAAATAAGGAAGCCTTGGAATTACTTGTTTTCATTATCCCTCTCCTTCTTAGTTATTTGTGATTTATTTCTCAAGTTGGTTTTTCTCGACATCGATACACCCCTGCGGAGGAAACCTTTTGTTTTCCTGGTAGCTCTTCTAAGTTCTTGCAAAGATATAAAATTCTACATGCCCTTACAATAATCCTTCTAAGCAAAAAAGAGGGCTTACTTTCTTCCCTTTTTTTTCGTTAAAATTTAAAATATTGGTTGTTAGCGGCTGAAGTTTACCTCAACACTTTCATAGCTGGTTGCCTATTTTGTCCAACACTTAAAGGAGTTTCCCCTGTAAAAAGACCTTCCTCCCGTGAATCTAAAGACAAGAACAGTACATGCAGTCTATCCTTTAAAAAAGTACTCGGCTTACGGGTTTTTAAAAAAGGCCCCTTGCAAAAACGCCCCATAAGCAAAAAAACACCGCACCTTAAGTGCGATGTTTTCAAGATCTGCATGAGCAAACCTGTAAGCCGAGTTCTGTTCTCCTTTAAGGGAGCGGCAGTCATCTATCTAGGGCTCCAGTTGCCTGGCGCCTCCAGCGACTCACACCCGAGGGATTCAGCGGGCAACATCATCTCCCTCCTATTCAGTCTTGCTCCGGGTGGGGTTTGCCTAGCAAGCCGGTCGCCCGGCCCCTGGTGCGCTCTTACCGCACCGTTGCACCCTTACCCGGCACTCAATGGAAAGCTTCATTTAGCTTAAACATGTAGCTGGGTTTTCGCACGAAGGAAACGCGAGATCGTCGTCCCCGGATGCAGCTAAAAAGACGAGGTTTTCCATTGAGTGCCGGGCGGTTTTTTTCTGTGGCACTTTCCTTAGGGTCACCCCCACTGGGCGTTACCCAGCACCCTGCCCTGCGGAGCTCGGACTTTCCTCGAAAGCAACATTTACTTTCGCGACTGCCCGGTTTACTCATGTTATTATCTTCTGATAATAGTTTAACACAGAATTATTTCCCTGTCAAAAAACCTTGACCGGTAATTCTAGACAATGTTCTTTTGATTTAAAAGGTTGATTTTATAAATCAGGCTTGTTCTGTTTGTTACATCCATCTTCTTAAAAATATTTTGCATGTGCGTTTTAACTGTATGTACGCTGATATACAAAGTGTCGGCGATTTTTTGATTACTCATTCCTTTAAGCATTAATTCCAGGATATCTCTCTCCCTGTTCGTTAATGAATTTTCACTAATCAGTTTTTTGTCCTGGGAGAGTTTTTTAAAGGAGTAAAAATACTCGGGAAATAGGCACGCCATGTAAAGTTCCTTAAAAGAAAAATTATGATGTACTGCTGGCAGGACATGCATTGTAAAACGGGTCAGGGAAGGTGACAGTATTGTTTTACGAAAACCCGGCTTCCAATCGGAATTTTCTCCTAAAAAATTTTTGATAAACTTTTCGGGAGAAGATGTCCTCTCCCCGGGTAAAAATTCGGTACAAATATCCCTGGCCACATCATTAAAGAAATGAATATTCAGGTTTTTGTCAAAAATAATCAAGCCGATGGGAGAATGGTTGGAGTATGCTTCAAAGATGTCTTTTTGATACCTGGTATCCTCTAAAAGCAAATTGTTGGCCAGAACCCTGGAGACATGCGTGGAAATTTTTTTTAACCTCTTTATTTCCGGCTGGCTAAACCCCTTTTCTTTGGCGGAACGAAACAGGCCGATAACCCCGATTAATTTTGCTCCCTCCAGGAGGAAAACTGCTATTTCATGAAAGATATTTTGTCTTTGTAAAAAGTCGTTATAATATTCTGTCATTTCAAATTTTGTAACGGGCATTAGATCGGTTACTGTGATTACATTTTTTTCCAAAGCCTTGTTTTTTACTCTCCGCGGATCAAAAATGTCAGTTTTAAAATAATGGTCGCAATAAATATCACAATAATAATCATCAATATTTAATGTTACGGGATCAAACATATTACCCTGGTTGTCAATCAGGAAAAAAGTAGCACGGTGATATTCAAATATTCTCTGCAGGGACAGCAAAACTTCCTGCCGGAAGTGTTCCGGGGGAACCAGAATAGCATCAAGGAATTCCAGGATTTTAAAACACTCTTCTTTATTTGGGAAGCTTTTATGAAACATTTTAACTTACCTCCCAAGCAAATTTAAGAAATTTAAGAAATTTAATCTTTTTTCTTTATTTATATTTTACACCTATAAATTAAACACGCAAGTGTAATTAAAAAAAATCATACTTAAGTATGAGCACAAATGATCTATGCATTACTTTATTTTATTATTTTTGGTACTTTTTTCTTATAGACAAAAGTTTAGTTAAGAATTAGAATACAGTTTAACAATTAAAAATCTTTTTAAACTTTTCCTTAAACCTGTTATTCTTAACATTTTTAAACGTTTACCTTTTTAGTTAAATAAAACTCGTGGACGAAGCGTTTTGCTGTTGCGAACCCGGAACTACGCCAACAGCAAACGCTGCGCTATTTTCATATTAAATTAAAAACAGGGGGTGAAAAACTTTTAAATAAAAAGTTTTTTTTAATCTATTAACAGAATTGAGGAGGTTTTAAAGTTGGCTGAACCACAATTAAAAAGGTCGCTGGGACTTTGGGCCTGTGTTGCCACAGCGACCGGTATAGTAGTTGCCTCTACCTCGCTGGTTTCGCTGGGGCAAGGATTTGGAGTTGCTGGCCCCGGTTTTCTTATTCCCTTGATAGTAGCCATGGTTTTAAACCTACTTGTGGCCTTTTCTTTTGCTGAACTGGCCTCCGTAATCCCCCGGGCAGGCGGAATCAACCATTATACCCTCCCGGCCCTTGGCCCCTTTTTGGGCTTGCTTTCCGTTATTTCCGGTTATCTGATTGTCAGTATCTTTGCAGGCAGCGCAGAGTCTGCCATTCCGGGTCTCGTTATTAGCGAAGTTTTTGCTTCCGGGGTAAATCCCAAAATTTTTTCCATTGCCATAATTTTATTACTGATGGTGGTCAACATACGGGGAATAGATTTCTTCGCCTGGCTGCAGTTGGGACTCACCACCGCGATGATTGCCTCTATGATTATTCTCGGTATAATCGGGGTCACCGGCATCGGTGCAGGTGAACCTGTAGCTACGTCTTTTGACGTATTTAACCCCATGGGAGTAGGGGTTCTCGGCCTTACCGCCCTGGCCATGTGGCTCTTTATCGGCATTGAATTTGTCTGTCCCCTGGCCGAAGAAATCCGCAAACCCAAGATCTATATACCACTGGCCATGATCCTTGCCCTTGTAATCATCTTAGTTGCCAAAATATTATATGGTTTTGCTTCTATCAGGTATGTTCCCCTCGATGATTTAGCTACATCTACAGCCCCCCACGTCCTGGCAGGAATGGCTATTATGGGACGTACCGGCCAGATTTGGATGGCCATTGTAACCATTTTGGCCGCTTTAAGCACGGTAAATACGCTTATTGCTTCCATTCCACGCATGGTGTACGGGTTGGCTCAGGAAGGCCAGGCTCCCAAGTTCTTTGCTACATTGAGCCGCTGGCAGACCCCCTGGGTGGCTATTGTTTTTCAGGCAATTCTCTTTATGATCCCCATTCTTATAGGAATTGCGACCATTGAAATAATTGTAATCTTTATTCTGGCCAGCGCTTTCAGCTGGTTTGTTACCTATATTATCGCACACCTGGATGTAATCATCCTGCGCTATAAATACCCGAAGGTAAAGCGCGAGTTTAAATCACCGCTCTGGCTGTTGCCACAGATCTTCGGCATTTTAGCCATGGTTTACATGATGATTAATATATTCCCCGAACCGGAAATCAAAAGACAAATATATATGTACGCCTTTATTTTCCTCGGCCTGGCAGCCGTTGGCTCCGCCCTCTGGGTCAAGCTTGTTATGAAAAAAGCTCTTTTTGCCCTGACTCCCCTGGAACAGCTAACTTTAGAGTTGGCTGGTGATGAAAGCTCCACACCGGGAATTGGAAATATTCCGGGTTAACAAAAAATAAGTACTAATGAAGAGCCCGCATAATAGCGGGCTCTTCAACGGTTATCGGGAAAATACCATACTTAAGTATGATTGATGAATCATTGTTTTGGTACTTTTTCCGTATAGATATTCCTTATCTTTTTTAGGATAATCAAGATAAATGATTAAATGAAATTTTTTTAAATTAAGATTAACCTTTAATTTACAGTTTTTTGAAATCATTAATTTTATAATAAATAATAACAAGCTCTTTATGCTGGGAGGTGAAAATGTCCAAGGAACAAAAGCGGATAGTACAACAGGATCGCGGCAGGTAATAATAAAATTTTACAAAGGAGGTCTAAAAAATGGGTTCTGAAATTAAAAAGGAGATTATAATCAGCGAAAAAGAATTGGCCGAGCTTTCTTATGAAGAAGCCCCGAAAATGATAACCAGCGTTCCCGGTCCAAAAGCACAAAAGGTTCTCGAAGATTCGTTCGAGTACGAGTCAATGGCCCGCGGCGCCGGTAGGTACCCAATGGTGTACGCCGAGGGTAAGGGGGCGACCGCCACGGATCCGGATGGCAATGTGTTCATTGATATGGCGGCTGGAGTGGCCGTTAATTCAGTGGGGCGGTGTCATCCGCGCGTCATCAAAGCCATGCAGGAGCAAATGAACACGCTCATGCACGCCGGCGATATGTCCAATGTGAAGCGCACCGAACTGGCGCGGAAAGTGGCGAGCGTTATGCCTCCCGGGCTCCGCAATAACTGCATCACCTATTTTACCCAATCAGGAAGCGCCGCTGTTGAAACCGCCATTAAGTTTGTCCGCAAAATTACCGGTAGGTCTCAGATAGTAGCCTTTCACGGTGCTTACCACGGTGTTTGGTTGGGTGGCAATTCACTGACCACGGGCAATCAATATCGTAAAGGCTTCGGGCCGTTCATGCCCGGTGTAATTCATTTACCCTATCCGTATTGCTACCGCTGCTGTTTTGGACTAAAATATCCAAGCTGTAACCTGCAATGCGCACAGTACGCAGACTATGTTCTCAATACACCATATACGGGGGCCTATGACGTGGGTGCTGTCATTATCGAAGCTCAGCAAGGCGAAAGCGGGTACGTGCCCGCACCGCCGGGCTTTCTGGCAATGTTAAAGAAGTCCTGCGAAAAAAATGGTGCCCTGTACATCTCCGATGAAGTTCAAGCCGGAGCGGGGCGTACCGGAAAAATGTGGTGCATTGAGCATTATGATGTGGAGCCGGATATGATTACCTGGGGTAAAGGCATGGGCAGCGATGTGCCTATGGCTGGCCTGACGATGAGAAAGGATTTGGCAGCAAAAGTCGACGACTACTCACAACCCAACACCTGGGCAGCAAATGCGATGACCTGTGCAGCTTGTATGACCAACATCGATATCTTGACCGAAAACGACGGAGCTCTCATTAAACGGGCCGGGGAGTTGGGCGAGGAAATCTCACAGCAGCTGCGTGAAGGGGCGAAGGACATCAAATTTATCGGCGATGTACGCGGAAAGGGCCTGATGATTGGTATTGAAATGGTGGAAGACAAAGAAACCCGCAAGCCGCTGAATCCTGATGCGATGGGCATGTTTATGATGGGCTTGCTTAACCGGGGAATTATCTCATTCCCATGTGGCCGATACGGTAACGTCATCCGGTTTATGCCGCCGCTGGTGCTCACCAGAAAACATGCCGCCAAAGCGGTAGACATTTTCCTGGAAACCGTCAAGACGATTTAGCGCCAGCTTCCGGCAATTCCGTTGGGTAGCATCAGATGAATACTCAAAGCCTTACACACGTACGACCCATAAATATCGTCAAATAACCATGCAGCTAAGTGTTTCCGACTGAAAAGTGAAAAAGGGGGAACTGCCGACACAACGCGCAAATAATCTCCCTTTTCACTTATTGTTAACAATTCTACTGTGGGTTATTAATTGAAGCAGAGAATTATGATGATAGTAGGGGTCCTTAAGGAAATTAAAAAAGATGAAAACAGAGTGCCATAGCGTAAGCAAGAAAGAGGATGGTAAAGAAGGAGGAAAGAAAACATGTCCAAAATCCTGAGAGTGAACATGTCTTCCCGGGTGGTAAGCTTTGAGGAAGTAAAAGAGGAATACAAGTATTTTGGCGGTCGCGGTTTTATCGCCAGGGTACTAAACGATGAAGTAAACCCGAAGTGTGATCCCCTAGGTCCCGAAAACAAGCTTATCATCAGCACGGGGCTTCTGGCGGGCACTCCCGCCCCCACCTCGGGAAGGATCTCCGTAGGCGGCAAAAGCCCCTTAACA
>JAGVAS010000167.1 GCA_020060185.1 Desulfovibrio sp.
GAGGAAAATACTGGGGATTGACGGCGGAAAGATGCCGGATCAGGAAGGCGAAGGGCAAAAGAAAAAGGTATTGGTCTTCAGGGTAACCCTCACCGATTCGGAGGGACGGGTGCGCGGTTATCCCTACCGGACGATTGCTGTTCCGGAAGACTTTACCCTTGTAGTCGGATGTAAACCTACGGTACGGCCATAATTAAGCATAGGGAGAAAACCGCTTAGGACTTCGCCTAACAATGACCCGAATATACTGCCAAAGACAAGTAGAATGATCAGAATGCCCGTACCCTTTGTAACTTTCGGCAAATGCTTCCACTCCTTTTCAGACGCTCATTTACTAATTCGACGCAATATGACAGATACCTTTCAGTAAAAAAACTCCCGCAATAAGCATAAGCCAGGGAGTTAAGATGTTTTCACAAAATCACTGGTTGCCACTATTGGTTGCCCCTTTACTTTTCATAATTTTTTTCATCCCTTCGGTTGCCCTAATCGTGCCGTCGCGCATAACCCATAGAGCTTCCACCCCTTCAATACTTTCTGCCAGCGCCAGGCTTTCCTCAAAAGGCATAAGGAATAAAGTGGTGGACATAAAATCCGCAACGCCCGAATCCTGGGCTACGACCGAGACGGCGTGATAGTATTCACCGGGCATGAGCGTTTTAGGATCAATCAAATGATGAATCACTTTGCCGTCAACGATATAGAAACGTTCATAATTGTTATAAATATCATACAGCTTATGAAGTTCCTGGAAGCGTGCATGAATACTTTCGTAGTAACGATCAAATTCCTCTTTACTTTTCGTAAAAGCCACGACCTGTGTCAGGGTATTAAAGGTATCAAAAAAACTATCAGAGTACTTCATATATTTCTGTTCGGGTTCTTTTCTGCAGCCTGCCAGTGGAAACAGGAGCGCAAAGATTACGATGAAAATTATCGTTTTTCTTTTCATATGCATCACCTTTATTATCTTAGCAGAACTTGTTGTCAATTGAAAGGCTTCCAGAAAACCACTCCCCCGTCCTTGGGACGGGGGAGTTTGTATTGCTCTTTACTTACTTACTTACTTTACTAACTACTTACTCGATGCTTCTGGCGTTAGCAGAAGCTTCTGCAACAGCAGCCAGGTATTCCTCAACCGTTATTGTCACAAGCGAAGTGAGTTCAGGTACATCGGGAACATTTTGATGCGCATCGTCCCGTACTTTAACTTTCAAACCGGTGATTTCAGCAACAGACTTGCCAACCATCCATTTTTCAAACTCTGCCATTTGTTCGTGCCAGTTTTTATTAATTGAAGAAACAGCACCCATGCCATATTCGTCGCCAATTTCCTTCTTGGTTTTCAGCACAGCATCACGGTTTGTTACTTTGCCTTGTGCATCAAATTGAACACGAATCTGTGCGTTATCAATGATCGTACCAACAACGTTGCCGTCCTTGTCAAAGGCGGTGGCGGCCATCACTGTATCAACCTGGGCAACAGGAAGGACTTCGGCTTTGTCCCCTTCGGCAGCGGCATAATCCTTCGACTTGGCAATGGAGATCTCGTGGCCAAGGCCCAATTTTACAGCATCTTTAACTTCAATCGCATTCTCATAAGCTTTTTCCACGGCTTCGATGTAATCTTCGACCGAGATCATGACCAGTGAAGTCAGTTCAGGCACATCGGGAACAGCCGGATGCGTTGCATCACGTTCTTTCGTCTTCATAGCCTTAATTTCTTCAACAGTCTTACCAACCATCCTCACTGGAAGGCATAGCTCATTGTCACTGGGAAATGGGAGAGATGGAAGCGGCAATTACTTTATTTAACGAGTTGTCAGGCTTAAACCCCTGTTTAACGTTACCTTCCTAGACAGGGCAGGGATAATGGCGGTAGTAGAAGTTTAGATCTAGAATACCTTCTAGAATGGCCAAGGAGTTTGGAAGAATTAAAAAAGGGAACGAGGACTTGTATAGCTTTTTGCTTATGCCAATGGAGAGTAATCTATTAAAGCTTTATAGAAATAATATAATTGGATAATAGGGGAGGGGACCTTAAGGGTTATTACACCAGTGCAAAATCTTTGAAATTTGGAATTTATTTCGTCCTTTTCTTTTTTGCAGCAGGAATTTCAGTGCTCACTGTCGAACATATATACGTATACAATGTGCACTGTTTTTTTCGTGTCAAACAGGGCAGAGATGTGCTAAAATAAAGGAAAGTCATGGAATTTAATTTTTTGCAGCTGCACTTAAAGAGGCATAACTGGAGGGAGTATCTGAAAAGGGATAATCCTGCTGCGGCCGACCTTATGAGCTGTATGGATTATAGGAAAGAGGAAAAAGTACAGCTAAAGGTAGAGTTTCTGAAGATGATCCTTCGTATTCGCTTGGATCCGGCCAGGATGCAGCTTTTGATCGGTTTTTTTGAGACCTATGCGCAGCTTACGCTGCAGGAGGAAGAAGTGGTCCAGCGGAAGCTGGCTGAAGAATTACCCCCCGAGGAGGTGAGGGAAATGACGGAAATTATTACTTCATACCATCTGCGTGGAAGAGAAGAAGGAAGAGAAGAAGGAAGAAAAGAAGGTAATATCACTGCACTGCTTTATCCTGGATATGGGTGAGCCGGTAAAGATCGTTGATCTGGCCAGGGATATGATCCTTTTGTCCGGCCTAAAGCCGGGGAAGGATATTGAGATCACCGGAACAATATCCAGACTGATAGAAGGACTGATGAGAAAGGCTAGAGGGGGTTAAGTTAAGGACGTCTGGGGGACGGGGTTGCTGACACTATATTACCTCAAATAAGTTACTAAAAATTATTAAATCACCTGAGGGTGGTGAATGTTTTGTCGGGAAAGAGGATTAAAAAAGCCGTCATACCGGCTGCAGGCATGGGCACCCGCTTTTTACCTGCCACCAAGGCCCAGCCCAAGGAAATGCTTCCCATCGTGGACAAGCCGACCATCCAGTATGTGGTGGAGGAGGCTGTGGCTGCGGGAATAGAGGATATTTTAATTATTACGGGGCGAAATAAGCGGGCTATCGAGGACCATTTCGACCACTGTGTGGAGATTGAGGCCACCCTTCAGGCCAGGGGGAAAGAGGAAGAACTGAAAATGGTCCGCGATATATCCGCCATGGTGGATATTCACTATGTCCGCCAGAAAGAGCCCCTGGGCCTTGGACATGCCGTCTACTGTGCCCGCAAGTTCGTGGGGAGCGAACCTTTTGCGGTACTGCTGGGCGATGACATTATCAATAGCGATGTCCCCTGTATCAGGCAGCTAATCGATGTTTACGAGGAAAGAGGGGGTACAGTGCTGGGAGTTCAGCACGTGGACTGGAATGATGTACATAAGTATGGTATCGTAAGCTCCTACTCTACAAATGGTCCTATCTGCCGGGTAGGAAGCCTGGTCGAGAAGCCATTACGTGAGAAGGCCCCTTCAAATCTGGCGGTGTTGGGGCGTTATGTTATTGAACCAGAGATTTTTGCTGTTCTGGAGCAGACACAACCGGGTTCAGGAGGAGAAATACAATTAACAGATGCTTTAAACGAGCTTGCTCAATCCAGGCCTGTTTGGGCCTATACCTTTACCGGTAAACGTTATGATGTGGGGGACAAGCTTGGCTTTTTAGAGGCTACGGTTGAATACGCGCTGCGAAGGGATGACTTGGCCCGGGGCTTTGCTGATTACCTGCGCCGCCTGGTCAGGGAAGACCCCCACTTGCGGTAATGATCTGAGATAGTTTGCTCACGAGTCCATATATTTTCGGGGACAGTATACTGGTATAGAATTGGAATGGTATAATCGAAATAACTTTAGGCGGGTCAATTATTTAACCAAGGTTATAGGTTTTTTTTGCTGTGACTCGGTAATACGTGATGAGGTGCAGGAGTTTTTGAACAAATATAAATTTAACTCCAAAAGCTAAGTATAAGGGTTTAGGTGTGGATAAGAATGAAGGCCAAGGTACTCGTCACCGGCGGGGCCGGTTACATCGGCAGCCACGCCGTCAAGGCTTTGGGTGAAAAAGGGTATGAGGTGCTGATTACGACAGCCTGGTTACCGGCAACCGTTGGGCGGTGCTTTATGGGGAGCTGGTAGAGGGGGACCTGCTGGACGGGAAAAGGCTAAAGGAGGTCATGGAGAGCTTTTGCCCAGCAGCGGTAATGCATTTTGCCGCTCATATTGTTGTCCCCGAGTCGGTGGCTCAGCCCCTTAAGTACTACATCAACAATGTGCAGGGCACGCTTAATCTTTTAGCTGCCATGAAAAGAAGCGGGGTAAAGAAGATGATTTTTTCCTCCAGCGCCGCCGTTTACGGTGTGCCGGAGCTCGTTCCCGTACCTGAAGCGGCACCTATGCAGCCCATTAACCCTTACGGCCAGACAAAGGCGGTGGTGGAACAGGTGCTGCAAGATCTATCCGCCGCTAAAGAGATGGACTACGTCTCTTTACGCTATTTTAACGTAGCCGGGGCAGACCGGGACGGGCGGATCGGTGAAGGCAAGGAAGATGCCACCCACCTGATCACCCTTGCTACTCGGGCGGCGGCAGGCAAAAGGCCATTTTTAAGCGTCTTTGGCACCGATTACCCTACCCCTGACGGCACCTGTATCCGTGATTACATCCACGTGGAAGACCTGGCCGAAGCCCATATCTTGGCCCTGGAGTATCTGCTCCAGGGTGGTAGCAGCGCTGTTTTTAACTGCGGCTACGGCCGGGGTTACTCC
This sequence comes from Desulfovibrio sp., assembly GCA_020060185.1. Lineage (GTDB taxonomy): Bacteria > Bacillota > Dethiobacteria > DTU022 > UBA8154 > UBA9862. The sequence continues at coordinate 4,727 of JAGVAS010000167.1, forward strand.
GTGCTGGAGGTGGTGAGAACTGCTAAAGAGGTAACAGGGGTGGATTTTCCGGTGAAGTACGAAGGCAGAAGGCCCGGTGACCCGCCGGCCTTGATCGCCGATGCTCGCAAGATCCGCCGGGAGCTCAAGTGGGAACCCCGCTATGATGACCTGAAGACGATCATCTCCTCCGCCTGGGAATGGGAGAAGAAAAGGCGAACTTTTTAAACATATAATTTTTACATTCAAGGAGCATTTTCCTGGAACAGCGGTAAAATTAACTATATTATTTTACATGTTTAGTTTCTTACTATCCCTAAAATGCATTTTTAGGGGTTTTTTGTATTTTTGCAGGGAAAAAGGAAGTCTTTATGGAATTACTTTCAGAATAAGAACTAGTAGCGAGGTAAGGTTGATGCGCTGGACTTTGTTGGGAAAGGTTTTTGGGGATTTATTGTTAGTTAACCTGGGTTTTTTATTAGCCTTTCTGATCAGGTTCAGCGGGAAGCTGCCGCCGGGAAACTGGCAGGCTTACCTCAATCTTGTGCCCTGGATTACTTTAGCTGCGTTTATTCTTTTTTACATTTATGGCCTTTATACTCCAGGCCGCCGGCGCTGGGAGGAGATCTTCTCTTCCTTGATCTGTGCCGTAGCCATTCTTTTTATAACGTCAATGGCTTTGTCTTTTTTCTTCCACCAGTTTGCATTTCCCCGTTCTATTTTTCTTTTGACTGCACCTTTGCAACTGTTATTTTTGGGCCTGTGGCGCCGTTTTGCGTGGGCATGGGCTTTGAAGCGCATGGGCCCCCTGAGGCTGCTGTTGATAGGTCCTGAATCAAGGGTCATTGAGAGGGCCCGGGCAATTGTAAATGAAGATCCCCAGATGTACCAGGTTGTTGGTTTACTGGTGGAGAAGCCTAAACCAGGTTGCCAGGAAGATGATTTTCCTTTACTGGGTTCTTACGACGATATCACGCATGTTTTGGGTAATGTGAATGCTAACGGTGTTCTTTTTTGTACCAATATCCCACTTGAAAAGCGAGTTTCAATGATAAATGAAGTTGCCTTACATAATTTATCGGTTTTTGTGATCCCTGATATGTACGATATTCTTGTATCTCAGTCGCAGTTGGAGCATTTTAATGGTATTCCTGTTTTTCGCCTTTCCGGTTTAGTTAGGCAACCGGTAAGAGCTTGGAAACGGATCATGGATATTGTTATGGCGCTGATTTTTAGTGTAATCTCCCTTCCCTTGATTTGCTTGGCTGCTGTAGCGATAAAGATTGAATCTCCCCGTGGATCTATTTTTTATCGTCAGGAACGGGTTGGCCAGGGAGGGAAGATATTTAATTTAATTAAATTGCGTACTATGGTTCCAGATGCTGAAAATGATACTGGACCGGTCTTGGCTGCAAAAAGCGACCGGCGCATTACGAAGGTGGGTTTAATACTCAGGATCACCCGTATAGACGAGCTTCCCCAGCTATGGAATGTTCTTAAGGGGGATATGAGTTTTATCGGCCCGCGGCCGGAACGCCCTGTTTTTGTAAACCAGTATCGAAAAAAAATTCCTGGTTATGAGTACAGGCACCAGCTTCAGGCGGGTATTACCGGCCTGGCCCAGGTAGAAGGAAAATACAGCACACCTCCTGAAGATAAACTCCGTTTTGATCTCCTGTATGCGAAAACTGTTTCTCCGCTGCAAGATATACAGATTCTTTTACATACCCTCAAAGTAATGTTAATGAAAGATAAGACTTCATAACAATAAATTGTTAGTGAAAGAAATCAGGTCGTATTTCAATGGCAGAAAGGATAGCTGATGTTGGTAAGAAGATAACCGCTATATGCCCTAACAGCCAGGAACTCTGCAGCAAGACAATTTCGGATTACAGAGGGAAAGCATGTCTACAAATGAGGAGGCTGAGGCAGAAGACTTCCAGAGAAACCCGGGTCTTCCTTTTTAAACCGCATGACCGTATCATCCGGTTGCTGGGAATCATGGTGTTCCTGGAAGAAACAACCAAAGAATTTAATGGCATGTTGTGATATAATTAGTAATAAATACAGTGGATGTAATTTGTAGAAGAGATTTTTATATTAGCGAGTTTTGGAGATTTGCGAATTTAGCATCATCAGGTTACTGCTCTGGCAGATTATTAGTATACGAAAGGAGGAAGGCAGGGATAGGGATTTCCTCTCCCGAATACATTCGGGAGCTCCTTGCTGGTATTTTTCATGAATGACCAGGACTTAATTTATAGTAAACGTTCTCAAGCTCAAAGGCAGCAATCAAGTAATAAATCCCAGAAGAGACTGCGGAAAGAAAGGCAAAAAACAGCCATGTCTTTTCTTCTTATTATGTTATTGTGGGCAGGATTTATTTATGGAGGTTACTTTTACGCGCTAAAACATCTGCAAGAGACGGAGCAGCATGTTTCCAATCAGATTAACGAATTGAAGCTAGAAAACCAGCGCATCGAAAAAGAGATAACAGGAGCAATGCAGCTGTTTCATAATGAGCTGGACAGTTACAAGGAAGAGATTCAGCAAGTTCGCAGCGAGATGAATATGATTCAGGAGGAGCTGGAGCTGACGGGTGAGTCCATAACCGGAACGGACAAAACGCGTCAAAGCTTACAGGAACGAATGGCGGAATTAGATAAGCAATTGGCTGCTTTAAAAGAACAATTACGCAAACTGGAGGAAGCTGTTCGTGCGTTATAAATTACAATTATTTATTATCTTTGTGCTGGCTCCTTTTATCGGATTGGGAATCGCTTACGCACAATTACAGCCTTTTTCTTTAGATGAAATGGAGACCCTGGCTATAAAGGGAGATGCATTTCAGGAGGAGGCTTATATTATATCCAGGCAATTACTTGATTTGCAGGATTCAATCCGGGAGGTGCGGGTAACAGCAGAAACAGCAGGCCGGTTAATCAACCTGATACGTAAAAATGCAGATGATGAGCTGCGGGCTTATGAAGAGCAGCATGCGTATTTGCAGGGTTTGCTTGCCGCGTCGGTTGAGCAGAGGCGCGCTTCCATTGATATGCTCGATACTGTGCTGGCAAATTTGCTGGGGGATCCCATCGGGCAAACCTTTGGTGAAAATGCCACCATTAAAGTCTACTCCCTGGAAGAGGCGGGGTACCGGGGGTATATGGCCAAGGTACGGCTGCATAATCCTAAGGCGGTAAGAATGGTCCTGGCAGAGGACCGTGTTAATAGCCAGGGGGAAACAACGAGTGCTGCTGCAAAGCGTACCGGCGCGGTATTGGCGGTTAATGCCGGAGGCTTTTTCGCTCACGAGGGGAGTTTAGTCCCCCTGGGCATCACGGTGATTGACGGAGAGGTGCTTACCTTTTCCACTTATGATTCTGACTTAAGTTTTGTCGGCTTTAATCGCAGCGGACAGCTTGTCGGGGGGCGGGTCGAAACGAAAGAACAGCTATTGGAGCTGGACGTTTTGCATGGAGCCAGCTTTTTGCCGACATTGTTGCAAGATGGGAAAAAGCAGCCCATTCCAGCAGCATGGGCTAACACCAGGCATCCCCGTACACTAATCGGCCACTTTGAAAATGGCGATCTTCTTTTTATTGTTATCGATGGGCGAAGGCAGGGTTGGAGCATGGGTGTGACGTTGGAAGAAGCACAGGGAAAGTTATTGGAGTTTAAAGTTCGGGATGCTTATAATTTAGATGGAGGGGGTTCCAGTACTTTCTACTATAATGGAAGCGTTTTAAATCGTCCTTCCGGCGGCACAGAAAGACGAGTAACGACGAATATTGTTGTAATCCCATGACAAAGAACAAAAAACTGAATTAACTGGCTGGAACTGGAAACGTTCCGATACCCTTCTTTATAATAAACCCTAAATTCTGAGCTCTGGTGCTGGATGTCGAACAACTTTATTTAAAAAAATTAAGGGAAGGATTCAGCTCTTGAGCGAGAGTATAAAAAGTCACCGGAGGTCGAAAAGCAAAAAGAGCTGGAAGATATAGTAAAAAAGAAAAAAAGCGAAATTGATACGTATATAAGGCTCCTTGATACGATAAAAGCTTATACTTCCGGTGCTGATGCACTTATCCTGGTAACGGAGTGGGGAGAGTTCAAGGGGCTTGACTTGGTAAAGGTTAAGGAAGCCATGTCCGGGGATGTTTTCCTGGACGGGAGGAATGTATTTGACCCGAAGGTGATGAAGTCAAAAAGTTACGGGACAGCTTTAAATTTTTATTCTATACCCCAAATATACCGGAAATTAACGTATAGTTAATTAAGGAGTGAAGGATTTGCAGGACTTGGAAGCTGCAGTCTACGAGATACAGCGGGGAAACGAACGGTTGCGCGAAGAACTGATCAGCTCCCAAAAAGAATTTATACATAAGTATACCTGCTTTATCTGCAAAAGTCGCCTTGAGTGGCAAAATGATGATGAATTAAGTATTACTCTCATTGCTTTTAACAGGGCCATCGATACTTTTGACGCCGCCCGGAATAATAACTTCCTGGCTTATGCCAGGCTTCTCATGCGGAACAGCCTGGTAGATTACTTCCGCAGCCGGGAGAAGTTCCAGCCTGTGAGTATTGAATCTGGTAGGGATGAAGTCCCCTCCCTTACGGAAGTTGCCGCTTCCCGGGAGAGCTACCTCAGGGAAATAGAGAGCAGGGAGACCGCTTATGAGGTGCAAATATTCAAAGATGTTCTGGCAAAGTTTGGCCTATCCCTGAGGGAACTTGTCAAAAAATCCCCCTGTCACCGGGATACTCGGGAGCAGTTAAAAAAAGCGGTAGAGAGGATCGCCCGGGAGCCGGGAATGGTTAACACAATTTACCGCAGCAAAAGGCTGCCCCTGCAGGAGATTCAGCTTTTGACAGGGGTTAAAAGAAAGACCCTGCAGAAATGGCGCCAGTACCTTTTATCATTAATTATCATCCTAACCAGCGGAGAAATGGAAAGCCTCGTTGAATACATCTGGGGAAGGAGGATGAGCGGTCAAGATGGAGAAGGTTAAAGGCCTGGTCCTGGAAAGCACGCCGGATTATGTTTGCCTGCTCACTCCCGGGGGAGAATACGTCAGGGTTCCCAGCAAAAGAAAGGTCTTCCCTTTAGGGACGGAAGTAGAGCTGGAGTATTCCCGGCCTGTTAACACGACAAGATATTTGGCCCTGGCGGCATCCCTGTTTTTAATCATCGCTCTTGCTTTTACCATGCAGATGGCCATCTTCCAGCCGGAAGCCTACCTGGCCCTTGATATCAACCCCAGCCTGCTCCTCTCCCTGGATAAAAAAGCTGTGGTAATAAAAGCAGAGGCCCTTAACCCCGAAGGAGAGGAAATCCTGGAAAACCTTCACCTGAAAGGGGAACAGGCCGGAGAAGCGGTGGCCTTAATCCTAGGCAAAGCCTATCTGCTTAATTACTTAAAGGCAGGTACCGACAATGCCATCTATATTTCCCTGGCTGCTCCGGCAAATTATCTCCTTACGGAAAACGAGTTGCGTTTCTCCGCAGAAGAGAAGGCCAGGAACCTGGAACTCAATACCTACCTGAAGGTCAAAGGCATGGGGGTGGAAAAGGCTCTCGAGGCCAGGGAAAAGAATGTTTCCCTCAACAGCATCATGCTGCAGGAGGAACTGACGAAGAAGGGTATCTGGAAAGAAAAGGAGATCACCAAAAAAGAAAAGCCCTTTCCCACTACCAGGGAAATTGTGAAGGAGGCAGGAGCGGCCAACGTATTTTCAGCGGAGGAATTCGTGGCTGCCGGCAGGAGCGCAGGGAAAAAGCCTGAGGAAGCAGGGCCTCCCGGGCGGCTTCCTGTAATTGAAAAGGGAAGGCCATCCTTGCAGCTGCCGGGAGAAGAGGAAGGGAGTACCGGATCTACTTTAATTATTCCGGGCATTGTTCCTCCGCCGGAAAAAGGCGGGCGGGAAAGCAGGAGCGATGACAGGCAACAGGAAAAGGGAACGTTTCCTCCCGTACGGAGGGAAAGGATCGGGCCGCCATGAATATATCTTTTATATCCCCGCCTGGCCCTGTTTGTCGGCTGGCTGGAGAGCAGGGAGAATATGAAAAAAATTAGACAGTTGTTTATTAACGGCTTATTAACGTTAATACCAATGGCAGTAACTTTTTATGTCCTGTATTATTTATTTTCCGTTACAGATAACTTTCTGGGTGTTTATTTTGAAAGATTTTTGGGCTACAGAATACCGGGAATCGGTATCATTACCGTTCTAATCTTGATTTTCATTACCGGCTTTATTGTTACCAATATACTAGGTGCAAAACTTTTATGGCTTACGGAAAGCCTGCTTAAAAAGCTCCCCTTTGTTCCCAAAATATATTTTGCGGTAAAGCAGATTGTAGAGGCATTTTCCCTGCAAAGAATGCAGGTTTTTACCCAGGTTGTCCTGGTGGAATATCCACGCAAGGGTATCTATGTTGTGGGATTCGTTACGGGTGAATGCAAGGGGGAGGTTCAGGATAAAACAGAGGAAAGGCTGATAAACGTCTTTATCCCTACAACCCCTAACCCTACATCGGGCATGTTAATTTTAGTGCCCAGTAAAGACATTATCTACCTGGATATGACGGTTGAAGACGGGTTAAAGTTGATTATCAGTGCAGGGGTAGTGGTACCCAAACCTGCCGGTATTAATGAGCTTAATAGAGATAATTAAAGTTAAGTAAGAGGTAAAACTTTGCCGATTACCTTACCTTTTGCCCGGGTCAGAACTGTAAAAGCTACCGTTCTGAAAGAGCCCGGTGCGGGAAATCCGCACGCGGGGTTCTGTGGGGGTCTGGGCCACCAATTGGGTGGCCCTTCTACCTGGAGGGCGGGCACAATCCTGGGGCGTTGTCCCCGGAGAGGCCCTGCCTCTACTTGACCTCCTGTAAATTTTACCAGGTTTAAGTGGTCAGCCTGAATATGTCCATGAGCTCCTTGTTGGAGAGCTCGCTAAGCTACTGTTCCCCGGCGGAGATGGTCAGCTCGGCAAGTTCCTTCTTGGCGGAAATCATCTCGTCAATTTTCTCTTTAAAGGTGCCAATGGTAATTAACCTGTGTACCAGCACTTTTTTCGTTTGCCCGATTCTGTAGGTCCTGTCCGTGGCCTGCTCCTCCACGGTGGGGTTCCACCACAGGTCGTAGTGAATGACGTTGGTGGCCGCGGTGAGGTTAGCAGCGTAATAGAGCCTATTGTCAAAAGTTAGCACCAATAATTCAGAAAGCTCCCTTTGCAGGGTTTTTGCAGTGGCCAGGTGCCAGAGATTTGCACCGCGTAGTGGCCATTTTTTAGCCAGTACCTTTATTTCAGCAGTATCGGGGACGATTTTTAGCTGTCTCCATGGTCCTTTTTTCAGGACTTCCATAGAGGCTTCGATTAATATGTCTGTTTATCACATCAGAAAAGAGTTACAAACAATAATTGCTATTGACTTTGCTTTTTCTTTGTATTACAATTTGTAATACGGAGGTGTTCATATGATCAGTATTCGTTTACCAAAAGAATTGGAGGAAAGGCTTAACCTCCTGTCTGCGAAGGAGAATGTCACTAAATCCGAAATTGTCAAGGAAGCTCTTGCAGAATACTTTGCAAAAAAAGAAAAGCTGGCAAGCCCTTTTGACCTGGGAAAGGACTTATTTGGAAAATATGGAAGCGGAACGGGGACATTGTCTACAGAATACAAGAAAAAAGTAAGAGAGAAGATTCATGCAAAAATGTGTCATTGATGCCGGGCCGTTGATTGCTTTATTTGATCGGGATGATAAATATCATCATTCCATAAAAAAATTCCTGAGGGGATACAAAGGGCGATTGATAACTTCGTGGGCAGTTATTACGGAAGTTTTATACATGTTGGATTTTAATGTAAAAGTGCAGATTGATTTCCTGCGCTGGATTCAGCGTGATGCCATTGAAATTGTATCGCTTAATAAGGAGCACATTTCCAGGATCATCGAATTATCGAAAAAGTATGCTGATGTTCCCATGGACTTTGCGGATGCAACACTTATTGTTATTTCCGAAATAGAGAGCATCAAAGAGATTATTACCATTGATTCCGACTTTCACATTTACCGGAACATCCGGAAAGAATTCTTAAAAAACATATTCGAGCCATTTTCGGATTGACTTAGTCCTTAGTTTAGTTTACACTAAAGAGGGGTGATTATTTTGACAATCCAGGTAAATACACATGAAGCTAAGACTCATCTTTCCAAACTTCTGGCCAGGGTAAGAGAAGGTCAGGAAGTTATTATCGCCAAGGGCGGCAAACCAGTTGCCAGGCTTGTACCTGTGCTAGAGCAACATCCTAAACGCGTTCCGGGAACAGCAAAAAACAAGATCTTTATTTCGCCATCTTTTAATGACCCACTGCCTGAAGATGTTCTGGAGGAGTTCGAAAAATGAGAGTGTTACTGGACACACATGCTTTTTTATGGTGGATTACGGATGATCCACAGCTTTCATCCCGGGCTCGCGGAATTATCAGCAATGGGGAAAACACGCTTTACTTGAGTGCTGCCAGCGGATGGGAAATTTCTGTGAAAGCCAGGCTGGGCAAACTTGAGCTGCCAGATAATCCAGCGGCTTTTATTTTTGAACAGCTTTCTTCCAACGCAATTATTGAACTTCCCGTTAAAATGAACCACGCCCTGCATGTTTATACTCTCCCTTCGCACCACCGGGACCCTTTTGACCGCCTGCTGGTCTCCCAGGCACAGCACGAAATATTACCCATAATAACGGCAGATAAACAAATTGCCGAATATGATGTGAAAGTAATTTGGTAGATCTACTGTAAGGTTTTTACCTATGATAAGCATTTTCAAATTGCCGGTTTTCGTATCGTCACTTAATACCTTATTTTCTAAAGATTATATTTTTTGGTGTATAAAAGTTGATAATTATACACCTTAAGTGGTATAATAGGCTTAGAGGTGAGAACCATGGAAGAAGGCAGGATGGTTAGGCGTCAGTTGTATTTACCGGATACATTGAACAAAAAGTTAAAAGAATGGTCCAGGTTCAAGAAAATTTCCGAATCTGAGATTATGCGACATGCCTTATCCGAGTATTTGGAGCAAGAGAAACGGCGTCACACTCCTTATCATGAAAACCCCGTGCTGAAAATGAAAGGGCTATTTGAAGGGGATGCAAGTTGCTTCAGGGTAAGCGAAAACCATGATCAGATTATTTATAATCTCGACCATGAGGAATAGTTGAATGAAAATTTTTATCGATACCGGTGTATGGTTTAGCTTTCTAGTTCGAAGGGATCAGTACCATGATAAAAGTGTAGAAATAATGGAAAAACTCCAGTATAAAGGAGCCTTACTGGTAACGTCTGATCTTGTCCTTTCCGAAACGTATACTTTGTTAATGCGAAAATTGGGAACGCAGGCAGCTTTAAAATTTCTTGAACTAATAAAAGCACAGGTGGAGGCTAAATTTACAGAAATTACCTGGATTGATCAGGTTGTTCTCGATCAATCCTATAATTTATTACAGAAATTTTCTGATCAACCTTTATCTCTAACTGATGCTACAAGTGCAATTATCATCAGGCAGAATAAATTTTCTTTTATAGCAACTTATGATCGTCATTTTAAAATGTTAAAAATTCCCTGCATTCCGTAAAGTGTTATTCCCTTTGGTTTCAACGCTGTATGGGGCTGCACTTCTACTTTAAAAGCAAGTGCAGCCCCTTTTCTAATTTGCTTTTGTCCGCATTATTTCTTCATTACTGTGAAGTGTACAAAGCTTTTTTTATGCCTTTAGTTCCCCGGGATCAACAGGGAGTTGATTTCCTTCAGGTCGCCCAGGTCATTGGCCTTGAACATGCCCTGGGAGAAGGTGTAGAGGACATCCCTGATATAGATGATCCTTTCCACGTTTTTGCTGCTGTCGTACCAGTGGCGGCCGGTTTTGAGGTAATCTTCCCCTGTAAGGTGGGTAATTCTCCCCTTCAGCTTAAAGCCGTCGCTCAGGTTCAAGTTGTAGACGTACGCCCCCTGGAAGGTAAATTCCCCGTAATCGGGCACCGTTCCCGTGCTGCTTTTGGACTCCATGACGGTAATGGGAAAGGCCAGGAGGTTTTTCTCCCTGCTGAAGAGCAGGGCCTTGTGGTTGTGCAGGAGATCGGAGGTGGTACCGCGGCCCCCGATCATTTCCTTAAATTTCTCCACGGGGTTGTGCACGTCGCTGACGTCAAAGAGGGCCATCTTTATGCCCAGGTCGATAACTGCGGTGTTGATAACATTACCCTTGCTGTCTTTTTGGACGATCTCCATGGTGTCCTTGCCGAAGCCGATGATGTGGTTCTCGTCGTAGGGGTGGAGGTAATCGCTGTACCCCGGTATTTTTAAAGCGCCGAGGATGCGTGGGTTTGCCGGGTCCCCAAGATCCAGGACGAAGAGGGGGTCCACCGTGCGGAAGGTAACCATGTAGCCCTTTTCGCCCATGAAGCGGGCGGAGTAGATTTTCTCACCGGGGGCGATATCTTCAATTTTGCCCTTCAGGTTTAGCTCTCCATCCAGGATATAGATGTTGTTCCGGGAAGTATCCTCTCCTCCGCCCCAGGGGTTCCCCGAGGTGGTGGCTATGCGGAAGTGCTCAGCGTATTCATCCATGGAAAACTGGTTTAAAACAGTGCCCGGCACTTTTCCTCTGGCGACATAGCTGATCCTGCCGTTGTCCAGGGCAAATTTGTAGATATGGGTGCTGGGGTCGTAGGCCGGAATTCTTGATACAGCGCTGCCGTACCCCGTTACGGTGGCATAGAGGTTCTGCTGGGAGGCGTAGATGTTGTCACCGGCGCCCAGGAAGGTATGCACTTCTACCTGCTTGTCGGGATGATCCAGGTTCAGGCCGGCTACGATCAGGTAATTGGGCCTGGTAAAGCCGGGGAAATAGCGGATACTGGCGTAATCGATGCTTGTGAATTCCTCTTTTACGGCGGTGTCGCGGTAGGAGGGCGCGGGGTTCTCTGCCCCTTTTTCCATAATGTAGTAGTAATCGATGTTTTTGTTGGCTACCAGGTAGAGGGACGATCCGATCTTGCGGGAAGAGGCGTAATAGCCCTCCAGTTCAACTTCCCGCAGCTGCCTGACGTTTTTCCGATCGCTGATGTCGAAAACAATCGTTTTTAACGTGCTGTGGAGGTAGTAGGGCGGGGGATAGATCATTATTTTTTCCTCGCTGTAGATAACGGGTTCTTTGTAGGAGGGGATTTCCTTGTAGGAAGTCCCTATAACCACCAGGTGCTTTTCGTCCACGTAGATCTCCTGGGGGGTAAAATCCTGATCGTTAAATTCTACCATACTGCAAATTTCCATCTGCCCGGGGGGGTAAGCCCTGGCGATGACGATACGTCCCCTGTTGACATGGTAGATGTACGTCCCGTCCGTTTTAACTATATCGGCTTCATCCACTCCCTGCACCTGGATGTTGGTCTGGGAGTAATCTCCGGGCGCAGGTGCAGGCGCTGCCTCTTTCATTGCCGATTGGCTCTCTTCCGCCTTGTCCAGGCCGAATGCGCCTCTGCGGGGTCCCCCGTATGTGTAGAAAGGCTGTGCCTCTTCCAGCAGCTTTTTAAGGTTTGAAAACGAACCCACCACGGGGAGGCTTTCCAGGGCTTTTTCGCCAGTACTTATCCCGGAGGCGGGGTCTAAAATAACTACCGTCCTTGTGAAAGACTGCCACTCCACCTGCGCCCCCAGGGCCTCGGAGACAAAGCGGACCGGGACCAGCACCCTGCCGTTTATTAACTGCGGGGCGGCCTCCAGGTTAAATTCCGTGATGTTTTTAAGTACTTTTTCCAGGCCAGGCTGGAGCTTAATGATATCATCGCCCCGGGTGATAATCACGGTTGGCGGAGCGTCGATCCAATCCACTTCGGCCCCCAGGGTTTCGGCGATGGCCCGTAAAGGTACAAGCAGGCGCCCGTTTTCCAGCAGCGGCTGGACGTCAAAATTCAGCCTTTCACCGTTAAAAGTTACGGATACCGGCTGGGCCGCAACCCCCAGAGAAAAAGCGGCTATGAGCAGCACGGCAACAGCTAAAACCAAAAGCCATTTCTTTTTCATGGATAACCCTCCTCTATCTTTATAGATCATTTAATCTACTGGTATTTTTCTGGTTAAAAAACCATTTGTTTTTATTGGTTCCTTTTTCTGCTGCAGCATTTATAAGGTAGACGAAAATAAAAGGGGAAATGTTCCCCGATATTTTTGCCTCTGTTCTTAAAATTTTTATGTGTTAAAATAGAATAGAGTCAATACAGGGGAGGTGCTCTTAAGCTTGAAAGGTGCGGTGGGGTCCAATACCCTTAAGCAGGTAAGGCCTGTGCCGGAATGGATTGCTGTCTTAGCTATGCTGCGTCCCAAACAGTGGACGAAAAACCTCCTTTTATTTGCGGGGCTGGTCTTCTCGCAGAATCTTTTTAATACGCCGCTGCTGCTTAAAACGGTGCTCGCCTTCGGGGTCTTCTGCCTGCTTTCCGGTTCAGTGTACATCCTGAATGATATCCATGATCTGGCCGAAGACAGGAAGCATTACAAGAAGCGCAGCAGGCCGCTGGCTTCCGGCCGGCTGGGTGTCAGGGAGGCCCTTGTTATTTTTTTTATTCTCGCTGTAATTTCTTTTTATTTGGCGTTCAACCTGGGAATACCCTTTCTCGCTGCTGCTGTGCTTTACTTTCTCCTGGTGTTCAGCTATTCGCTGTGGTTCAAGCACATCGTTATCATTGATGTTTTCGCCGTGGCCGTGGGCTTCCTGCTGCGGGCCGTAGCCGGAGGGGTGGTCATCGGGGTACGCATTTCTCCCTGGCTTTTAATCTGCACCCTTCTACTGGCCCTGTTCCTGGCTTTGACCAAGCGCAGGCACGAATATATGGTTATGGAGAACAACGGGAAGGAACACCGGCGGGTGCTGGCAGACTACTCCGTGGCCTACCTGGACCAGCTTGTCTCCATTGTTACCGCCTCCACGATCATGGCCTACTCCCTGTATACCTTTACGGCCAGCAGCACGGAATACCTGATGCTCTCCATCCCCTTTGTCATTTACGGGATATTCCGCTACCTCTTCCTGGTACACAAAAGGGAAATGGGGGGTAGTCCCGAGGATGTGCTGCTGAAGGATAAACCGCTGATCGTAAATATTATCCTCTGGGTCGCCGTTTGCGTGGTTATTCTCTACCTTGACCGGAGAGGAATCATCTGAGTTGAACAATTCTCTTAGCCTGGTGAAAATGAACTTTATAAATAAAATGAGTGGAAAATAAATGAATGAAATAATGAGCAAGTACAAAAAGCCCCTTTTCAGCGGGTTGCTTATGGGGTTGGCGGTTGTCGCCCTTGTGCTCATGCTGGGCGATCTTAAAGGCGTTATCAGGGTTTTTGCGGGGTTTAACCTGCGATACCTGCCGCTCATCCTTATGTTAGCGCCGCTGAACTATATTTTCCGCTACCTAAAATGGAACTACTACCTGAAGCTGGCCGGCTTATCCCCGGAAGCAAAAATGAACAGGCTTATCTTTATCAGCGGTCTCAGCATGACTGTTACCCCGGGGAAGGTGGGCGAGCTTTTAAAGTGCTACCTGCTCAAGGAGCACATGGAGGCGCCGCTGAGCGCTACCTCTTCCATTGTCATGGCCGAAAGGCTCAGCGATGCGGTGGCCATGGTCATCCTCGCCTCTTTCGGCACCCTGGCTTATACCTATGGGGGTTATATTTTACTGGCGACTTCCGGTATTTTGGCGACCGCCATTCTTTTTTTCCAGTGCGATTACCTGTTCAGGTATTTTGAACGGCTGCTGGGGAAAAGGGGCTTCTTGCAGGGGTGCGCCAGCTTTCTCCTGGAGTTCCAGCAGAATGCCAAGAGGCTTTTCACCTTGTCCAGCCTGTTCTTTGCCGTAGGGATAGGCGTAATATCATGGGGTTTTGAGGGCCTGGTCATCTTCCTGGCGGTGAGGGCCTTCGGCGGGGAAATTTCCGTTCTGGGTTCTGTTTTTGTGGTCTCTTTTTCCTCCCTCCTGGGAGCCTTATCCTTTTTGCCGGGGGGGTTGGGAGTCGCCGAGGGAAGCATCATGGCCCTTCTGGTCCTGACCGGCCTTGGCAGGGAGATGGCCGCCGCCACTACGCTGGTAACGAGGTTTTCCACGCTGTGGCTGGGGGTTGGGATCGGTATTGTGGGGTTGTACCTGACGCAAAAAGAGCTTTTTAAACATTTCTAAGGAGTGATTAGAATATGAAATACCAGGACGCAAAGCTATGATAATTGGATCAGGGATATATATTAATGACATAGCTAGCACTATTTAATATCGTTCCTGGGAACCAGGAGCGTTAGCTTTTTCAGAAGTAAATGCCCATTTTAATGTTTTTTTAAATATTTACTTGTGTTTTACTTTTTTTTCCTTCTAGAATTAACAAAAATTTTTCTACCAGGTCAGGATCAAACTGTGTACCAGCGTACCTTTTAAGCTCTTTAATAGCTTCTTCTTTACTTTTGGCCCTGTTGTAGGGACGATCATTTGTCATGGCATCAAAAGCATCAACAAGGGATAAAATTCGGCATTCTATAGGGATCCCCTCTCCTTTAAGACCGAGGGGATAGCCACTGCCGTCCCATTTTTCATGATGTCGTAAGATAAGTTCCGCAACCGGTGCTAAATCCGGCGAAGAGCTGGCAATACGAAAACCAATCTCAGAATGCTGTTGCATGATCTCCTTTTCTTTATTAGTAAGAGAGCCATTTTTAAATAAGATGCTATCTGGGATCCCCACTTTGCCCAGGTCATGAACTTGAGCCAAAAGTGACAGATCGGTAAGTTGTCTTGAAGAAAGCGAAATCTTTTCTCCAAGTTTTTGACAAAGTTCCTGCACGCGCTTAACATGCCCTTCAGCTATATAATCTTTTTCCGAAAGTGCCGCAAGCAGGGTATTTACAAGCTGGCTTCTGGTGCTGGCGCTGCGGTAAAGTTTATCGCGGTACATTAATTCGTCAGCCTTTCTGAAAACATCAGCTAATGTTTGTTCCTTAGTTGTAGCAGTGGCAATTCCTATAGAAACGCTTAAGGGAAGCGCCGGGTGTTTTCTGTTATGATATTCTATTAACAGGCGGATACGTTTAACTACAATCTCTCCATTCTTTTCGTTACAGCGGGGTAAAATAACGGCAAATTCATCGCCCCCTATCCGGGCCAAAATATCGGAGCTGCGAAGGCTTTTTTCCAGCACATCCGTGCAGGTTTTTAAAAGTTCATCTCCTTTATTATGTCCCATGGTATCGTTAATAAGCTTTAAACCGTCCAGATCTGCAGAAATAATCGTAATGGGATACTCCCGGCTGTTGCTCAAGCGGTGCAGTTCTTCTTCAAAAAAGGCCCGGTTATAGAGGCCCGTTAGCTGGTCATGCAGGCTTAAGTATTTTAACTTCTCTTCAAATTCCCTCCTCTCAGTAATGTCCATAAAATTCCCCAGGGTTGCCTGTTTTCCCTTGTACCAGATCGAAGTAACCGACTCAGCAACCCACCTTATCCCCTCTTTTTTGCTGACAATCCTGAATTCATAAGGTGAGGAAAGCTTACCTTTTAACATCCTAACGGCGTTTGTCCTGACCATGTTCTGGTCTTCAGGCACAACAAGGCTTAAGGGGTTAACGCCTCTTAATTCTTCCTGCCGGTAACCGGAATATTTCTCGAACTGGGAGTTTACAAATTGAAATGTTCCATCCATAACGATATACATGCCAATCGGTGAATAAATAAAAAGATTTCTTAAAAATTCCTCCTCCCGCTTGCGATCAGTAATATCGCGAACAGTAGCAAGAATAACATCTTTATTACCCAAAGCCAGTTTAGTTAAAAACATCTCCACATCAAAAAACGAGTTATCTCTGGGACGCCTGGCTTTCCATTCGAAAAGCTGGGTCTCCCCAGCAATTACCTTTTCCCAACGGCAGGGGAGCTGCTCTAGCAGGTTCTCTGGACTGGAATAGTCCTTTTCAATAGACAATTTTAGGGCTTCTTCTTTATTATCCATTCCATACATCTGCAACATTTTTTCGTTTACATCAATAATCGTCCCATCCGGTTCGTGTATAAAAATGGCATCGTGGACGTTGTTAAAAACCACACGAAAGGTTTCCTCCGAAGCCTTCAGGGCTTTTTCTGCCCGTTTACTTTCGGTAATGTCTTCGTAAGTGATGAGATGCTTGGCATTTTTTATTAATATGGGCCTGAACATTATTTCCCTGACAAGGCCATCTTTACAGGTCACGCTGAACACCCGGGGACTTACTATATCTTTTCCCAAAAGCTCCAGGTCTGCTAACCAGGCAGATATTACTTTGCGGCGATAAAGCGGGTCAGGGTAAGCAAGGGTAAACCATTCTTTGCCTGTGGGGATTTCTTTAAGTGTGTAGCCAAAAATCTCCGTAAATTTCGGGTTTATATATTCATATCTCCCACTGGCGTCAAATATTGCCAGGGGAAAGGGAGAGGATTCCGCCATATAACGAAACCGTTCTTCACTTTCATTAAGCGCTTCTTCAGTCATCTTTTGCTCGGTGATATCCATAGCTACTTTAACTACACCTTCAATAACGCCCCGTTCATTTTTTACGGGATAACCCCGAATAAACCAGACCCTGCCATCGGGAGAAATCATAGTTCCCTCCTGGGGATGGCCCGTATGTAAAGCCCTTACCACGGGACAGTTATCACAAGGTTCGTTCCTCTGGTACCATACCTCGTAACAAAAGCGCCCTTCCAATTGTACCGGCGTTAGGCCGATTGATCCGGCCGCTGACTTGTTAGCCCATAAAACCCGGTTTTCTGCGTCCTGGAAAACCAGATGTTCCAAAATACTGTCGAGAATGGCAGCTTTCTCACGGTCAGAGTCCTGTAATTTTTCTTCGATTTGCTTGCGTACAATAATACTTTCAATACGGCGTCCAAAGATAGTGTAGAGACGTTTGTCCCGATCAGAAAGGGGATGCGCTTGTTCAAGGTAAAGAAATCCTAAATTTCCATTTTCCAGTGAATATATGAAGCTATTTTCCTTTCTTTTTTCTATTTGAACCCAAATCTCTTCTTCTTTTTGAAAACCCCAGTGTCCTAAACATTGATGCTTTTTCCCTTGACGGATAATAAGGGCTAAGCGGCGAACACCGAACAGCCTTGTGGACTTTTCTACTATTTCCTGCATTAATTCCTCATCTCGTTCCGGAAAAGATAAAAAAACAATATCGTATAAAGTTAAAAGTTCAGAGACGTCAAAGGACACTTACTACCACCCCGCAGCTACTATTATCGTTTTGTTATAAAAGATAGGCGTACCGGAAATATTACTAACTTCACCAAATGAAAGCATACCGATTATGGGAACACCTGCGCCGGCGTTCTTTGTTACCGCTTCTATTTCCCGCTCAAAATCTTTGCCCATTAATAAATAACGCGAAACACAATCAAACAACAGGGACAGCTTTGGAGATGTACAGGCATGGAATGTTTCCCTGGAAATATCTTCTGCGGCAGAAAGCAGGCTATCGATGTCGCCCTTCATTATTGTTGCCACTGTATTTTGTGGAACCTCGGTAACGAAAATAATGCTGTTATCATCTTCAACTTTAAGGGGATCGCGAATGAGAAAATCCCCACCTATACTGGGTATTCCCAGGGGGTGCCTCATGCTGTAATAGGGAAACTCTTTTTTGTCTATACCGCCAAGGCATGCGGAGTATCTATCAAATGCCGGAAGCCCGTCCAGTTCATAAACTCTTTTCTCTTTTGCCCTGGTAACTATTATAGGCTGTCCTACCGGTTTCCAGCCATGGCCTAGGCTAACTTGAAAGTTGATTCCCTTTACCACAGCTACTGCCAGGGCATTACTGCTGACACCATGGTCAGTAAATTGGTAACTTTTATTAAATCTCAAATTATCTCCTGTCCCCCCGCCAATATAGTTGTAATTTGGCCCCAAAGCGTTATACAATCCTCTCAGGAGAACAGAGATGTTGGCAGCTAAACCATCTGGAAATACAAATACAGTTCCAGAGTCCAAGCCGCTCTCAAGCAACTTCCGCCCCGCTTCCTCACCGCTTTTATACGAAGAGTTAGTAATATTTTCCTGCAAGCACGTTGCTGCCTGTATACCTGAACCACCTATTGTACAAACCCCTACGCCTTTAGTAAAAATGTTATTATCAATAATTATTCCAGCAACACAAGCTCCCACCAGTTTTGAACTACCGATATTTTTTTTTACGGCCTGGAAAACCTGTTCCTGATTATAATTATCAGTACAAAAAAGGAACGTAATTGCAGATTTGCCTGACTGCCAGGTTGCCTGTTCCGCTGCCAGGTGCCCTGCAAGAGCTGAATCTTTTTCCTGATTATAACCTATTCCAACTTGTATAATAATCACCTCCTCTCCTATTGATATTGAAATGTTTTTCAAAAACTGTTTCTTTACTATTAACACAAAAACAAATTTACCTTATTGTTTAAGAAAATATTTGTATTTTTTTAATGAAAAAATAGTTATCTTTACATTTACTCTGGTTTTAAACGATCCTTTCTATCTAATTATTACAATATTCTCTATAAAATTACTGTTTCCTGCAAATTGCCTATAATTGTATAAATATTTTCTTTAACAGATAATAATTATATTTATAAGTTTTATTAACATTCATAAATCATTCTAAAAATGTATATTTATATCATCAATATTTTCTAGAAAATTCCTTTATATCTATATAAAAATTGCAGCTCCTATTTTTTGAGACCTAGCTTAGCAAAAAGCCCGGGCACCGTGGCAGGAAAAACAGGCTCTTTTAGAGAAATTCTTTTAGGAGTTAAATATTCGAAAGATTGTGCTGGCTAAGGGCATTAAGCCGTACCTGTCGCTGCTGGACAGTCCAAAAAATTTATGACAGTGAAGGATTAAGTTAAAAGTGAAAGCAAAGGTTGCTGTTTTAAAAACCAGGCCCGAAACCGTGCTGGAGGACTACCAGCGCTTGATGGAGATGGCGGGCTGTGAGCAGTACCTGGATAAAACCAGGGCAACAATATTGAAAAACAACATCTCCTGGCATTTCCCCTACCCGGGAGCGAATACAACCCCGTGGCAGCTTGAAGGGTGTATCCTGGGTCTGCGGGAGGCAGGCTTTAAGGAGCTTGTTTGCGTGCAGAACAAAACGGTGGTAACAAGCGCCTACAAGGGCGAAAAGCTTAATAAATACCTGCCTGTTTTTAAAAAATACGGCATCCCCGTTAAGTACAACTTTAAAGACAGCGATATGAAATGGATCGAATATAGGCCGCAGGGGAAAATGCCGGCCCTGGAGCGGGTTTTTCCCGAGGGAATCAGGCTTCCCGACTATTTCTTCGGCAAAAACGTGGTTCATCTGCCCACGACCAAATGCCATATCTATACAACCACTACGGGCTCCATGAAAAATGCTTTTGGAGGGCTGCTTAATACCAAACGCCATTACTGCCACAGCTTTATTCACCAGACCCTGGTGGATCTCTTAAGGCTGCAGAAAGAAATTCATACGGGGATATTCACTGTTATGGATGGCACCACTGCCGGGAACGGCCCCGGCCCCCGCACCATGATACCGGTGGAAAAGGACTTTATCCTTGCCGGGGGTGACAGTGTCGCTGTGGATGCGGTAGCAGCAAAGATGATGGGTTTTGATCCCATGAAAATAGAGTATATCCGCCTTGCCCACGAAGAAGGCCTGGGCGTGGGCAGGATAGAGGAGATCGAAGTTGTGGGGGAAGATATCGGCGGCATTAATTACGGCTTCAGTGTCGGTGATAACGCCGCCAGCAGGGTGGGGGACTTTATCTGGTTCGGGCCGCTGCAGCACTTGCAGAGGTTGTTTTTCCAGACGCCGCTGCTGTACCTTTTTGTCTTTGCTTCATATCTCTACCATGACAGGCTGTGGTACCCCTTAAAGGGAAAACAGGTTGTTGAAAAGTGGGCCGGTGAGTCCAAGTGGGGCCAGCTGTTTCGAGCATACGGGGAAGGGTAGGGGAGGAAAATGCCGGTAAATGTTTTTTTGAATGGAAGGTACTGTGAAGAACACGAGGCGATGGTTTCTGTTGATGACAGGGGTTTCCTCTTCGGGGACGGGGTCTATGAAGTGATCAGGTGCTACCGTGGGGCCCTTTTTAAGCTGCAGGAGCATCTTTCCCGCTTTGCCAGGAGCGCCGCCGGGATAGACCTGGTGCTGCCTTATTCTGCGGAGGAAATTGCCGCTATCTGTAAAACCCTGCTGGATAAAAGCGGGACAAAAAACGGCATGCTCTATATGCAGGTAACCCGGGGCAGCGCCCCCCGGACGCACGAGTTTCCCTCTGTGGTAACTCCTACAATAATGATGAAGGTAAGAGAAATAGATGAGCAATTCTTCAGGGAAAAGAAAAAAGGAGTCAGCGTCCTGACCGTTCCCGATGAGCGCTGGGAGCACTGTGATATAAAATCACTTAATCTCCTGCCCAATGTCCTTGCCAAGCAAAAAGCCCGCAGCCAGGGCTTTCATGAGGCTGTTTTCATCCATGAACCGGGAGTGACGGAATGCGCCAGCAGCAATATTTTTATTGTTACCGGGGGAACGGTGGTCACGGCGCCTGAAGGAAACCGTATTCTTTCCGGAATAACACGGGAGGTCGTTTTAAAGCTGGCCGGAGAAGCGGGGATACCCTGCGAATTGCGCTATCCGCAGAAAAATGAGCTCTATAAAGCTGAAGAAGTGTTTTTTTCCAACACCGTGGAAGAAATTATACCCGTTCTTGCCGTTGACGGAAATGTTATAAACCAGGGAAAGCCTGGGAATATCACTCTTAGGCTCCAGGAAATGTTTAAAAAGCTGGTTGATATTGAAACTTCCTGAATAGACACCCATGAAGCTTCGTTTCACCATCAGAGGATGAAAATGGTAAAGCGCTATTTTCAGGGTAGATCAGTAATAAGCCCTTTAGCATAGTAAAGATGATGTAAGGTAAGGATTAGGAATTCAATTGTAATAAAAACTGCAGATGAAGGAAAGGTAAAATTTAATTAAAGAAAGGAAATGAGCGATATGACATTGAAAGGTACTAAAACCGAAAAAAATATCTTGACGGCGTTTGCCGGCGAATCACAGGCCAGGAACCGCTATACCTACTTTTCCAGCAAGGCCAGGGATGAAGGGTATATGCAGATTTCCGCTATTTTCGAAGAAACGGCCAACCAGGAGAAAGAGCATGCCAAGCGCCTTTTTAAATTGCTGGAGGGGGGTGAAGTAGAGATCCAGGCCGCTTTTCCCGCCGGGGTTATCGGGACGACAGCAGAAAACCTCAAGGCCTCTATAAGCGGGGAGCACGAAGAATGGGCGGATATGTACCCCTCCTTTGCCAGGGTTGCCCGGGAAGAGGGCTTTGAGGATATCGCCGCCATATTTGAAGCTATTGCCGTGGCGGAAAAGCAGCACGAGAAACGGTACAGCGCACTTCTTTCCAACATTGAGGCCGGCAAGGTCTTTAAAAAGGATCAAAGTGTCGTCTGGTTCTGCCGTAACTGCGGGTACCTGCATGAAGGGAAGGAAGCTCCCGGGGAGTGCCCGGCCTGCGCCCATCCCAGGGCCTATTTCGAGCTGCTGGGCGAAAACTGGTAGGAGAGATGTTGTCTTAAGATATTATTTAACGGAAAAGAGATATTTAGGTTGACGGCAGGAGTTTAATCGATTGCTGTCGTATTTTTCCATGTGAGCTGAAGTTTGGCAAGATTTAGCTTGCCTTTTATTTTTTACAAGGAGATGGATAGCAGCTAATGAGACTGCGCAAAAAATACTCTTTATCTTGCTGTTGAACATGTCATGCTTTACATTCTCCGAGGGTGTATGAGATAATGAGCATAAGGGTTAATGGATCTATTCCTTTTATGGCCTTAAGATAAGGAACGGGAATGACCGCCACGTTATTTTTTGAGCCCCTGATGTAGGCGTGGGCCCGGGAGGAATGTAGTTATCAAGCTTGATCTAAACAGGGTAAAAAACATGACACTTGAGCCACGGTTAACGCGCTTCAGGGCAGTATTGTGCACGCTGGTTGTCTTGGCCGGGCTCCTGGAATTTATGCAGGGACGGAGCCAGGCCCTGATTTACTCCGGGGGGGTAGTAGCCCTGGTGACTTTACTGGCTGTACTTCCCGTTACTACCAGGTATACACGCGTTATAGCCTTAATTTTATGCCTGAGCGGCCTGGCAGCAGCTATTTTTTCCGAAAACCTGGAGCCCTGGAAGCTGGTTGGGGGGGTCAGGGAGATGACCCCGCTGATGGCGCTGCTGGCAGCCGTAATGCTATTGGGGATTGCCCTGGAACTGGGACGGTTTGCCGATCTTTTTGATCGCTTTTATATTAATACGACACGGTTATACCAATCCTATATTTTTTCACTGCTGATCTCGTACGTCCTTTCCTTCTTATCGTTACTGGGCGCCGTAGCCCCTTCTTATTACCTGGTTAATGAAAACCTGAAAAAACTGGGGCTGGAAAGAGGAAACCGTTTTGAAACCACCAGCATAGCCCGTGGTTATGCCATGGCCATTATTGTTTCCCCGGCGGCGGCTACCGTAGGTATTGCCCTGAAATATTCCGGGCTTTCCTGGCTAAAAATGGTGGAGCCGATTTTTCTTCTAAGTATAACGGGGCTTCTCGCAGCGTTTTTTGTGGAGCCGAGCTGGCGGAGTAAAAAAGCAGTTCAGCCGCTCTTAAACCCCGGTCACAAGGTTGAAACCAGCTGGCAGGATACAAACGGCGTTTTTCTAAAACGGCTGCTTTCCTTTTTCCTGTTGTTTGCAGGGGTAATCGGTACTATCTCTTTTCTGGGAAACGTGCTGCATTTTTCTTCTTTAAACAGCATTTCTGCGGGCTGTTTGCTGGTAACTTTTGCCTGGGGAGCCTTAAGCGGCAATTTGCGGCCGGTTTTGTCCCGTGCCCTCTCTTTTTTTGAAAACGATATTATGAACCTTTCCGATCAAATCGTCCTTTTCATTGCCGCCGGTTTTTTTACTTTTTCCATGGAGCACAGCGGGAGGTTGGAATGGCTGGGCTATTTTGTAGAGGAAGCTTCCGGCAGGATAGGGACAGTAGCCCTTCTTTCCCTGGTACCGCTTCTAATTATGCTCCTGGCGATGATTGGTTTGCACCCCTTTGCCTCGGGCATTATAATCGCCAAGGCACTTTCCCTTTCTCCCCTGTATTTTAACCCCCTTGGCCTGGCTGCAGCACTGATGAGCGGGATGTCCATGTCTTTTGTGGTTTCCCCTTTTTCCGGTCTGATTCTTATCCTGGCTTCTTTTACCGGAAAATCTCCTTACAGGGTTGGTATTCGGTGGAATATCTCATTTGTGATTACTTTTTTGCTCCTGACCTCAGTTTTTATCGCACTGGTAACAAAATACGGCTAAAAGGGACAAGCTTAGTGTGTACTGCCCTCTCTTTAGGGAGAGCTTTGGGCGAGCGTCCAACAACAGCTTATGTCTCACAGGCTTCAATTCCGGCAGTTTCTGCCCTACTACCTGGTGTTTTGGTTTCTTTAGGTCGGGCCTTTGAGCGGTGAGGTTGTTATCCTGCAGACAGGGGACTTCCTGGCGGGAGAGTTAAAGTAAGTATTTAAAGGGTTTACATAGAATTAATGATGGCATTAGCCAGGATTTTTTAAGACAGAGGTGGCAGTCCATGGACGTTCCTTTTTTCGGAAAGGTCGCCAGGGTAGATTTAACAACCAAAAAAGTTTCTGTGGAACCTATAGACAGGAGCATTTTCTTTAAAATAATCGGCGGCAAAGGCCTGGGGGCGTACCTGCTTTTAAAGTACCTTGCACCGGGAATTAACCCGCTGTCCGCTGAAAACATTATTATCCTGGCCAACGGACCTCTTACCGGTTCCGGCTTCCCCGGCTCCTCCCGGGTGGCTTTGATAACTAAATCCCCCCTGACCGGGACCTTCCTGGATACTAACGCCGGGGGGTATCTTGGCAGGGAATTAAAGGCTACCGGATTAGATGCCATACGAGATAAAAGATCTCTGGCCGGATGATTTCTCCAAAAGAAAGGTTAAACAGCTGGGCTGCAACCGCTGCCCCATTTCCTGCAGGCGCCTGCTAAAGGTTGAACAGGGGGATGGGGAAATACTTCATGACGGCCCGGAATATGAATGTATCTATGCACTGGGTGCCAATTGCGGCATTTACCAGGCCGATTCGGTAGTGCAGCTCGATTACCTCTGTTCGGAATACGGCCT
Source organism: Desulfovibrio sp. (assembly GCA_020060185.1). Lineage (GTDB taxonomy): Bacteria > Bacillota > Dethiobacteria > DTU022 > UBA8154 > UBA9862. Next base: position 29,019 of record JAGVAS010000167.1, read on the forward strand.
GGATGCTATTTCCACGGGGGTTACCCTTTCCTTTATGATGGAATGTTATGAAAAAGGCCTGGTTAACCGCAACGACCTTGACGGGATTGATCTCGCCTTTGGCAGCGCCCCGCAGGCGGGAGAAATTATAAAAAAGATTGCCCGACGGGAGGGAATAGGAGACCTTCTGAGCCGGGGAACCTACCGGACTTCCCTGAAGATTGGAGGCGGCTCCTCCTCTTTTGCCATGGCGGTGAAGGGATTGGAATTGCCCGGGTACGATCCCCGGGGGATGAAGGCAATGGCGCTATTGTATGCTACTGCCGACAGGGGAGGATGCCACGTAAGAGGTTCTACCCTGAGAGCGGAGCTGCTGGGGCTATCCCAAAAGTTTGAACGGTTCAGTTACGAAGGGAAGGTTGACCTGGCCGTTCAATTGCAAAGGGAATACGCATTGCTTAATTCCTTTTCTATCTGCCTGTTTGCCAACTTTGCCCTGTCTTTTAAGGAATATCTTGAAGCCGTCAACCAGGTGTTTTCCTGCAGCTGGACCCTGGAAGAGCTTAAAGAGGCCGGGGCCAGGATTTGGAATATGACCAGGTTGTTTAACTGCCGGGAGGGATTTAGCAGGAAGGATGACATTTTACCTGGCCGCCTTTTCTATGAGCCCTTAACGGAGGGTGCGTCTAAAGGGGAGGTTGTCGATCTTCAAAAATTCCGGCAGATGCTTGATGAATACTACCTGGTTCAGGGATGGGACCAGGACGGAATCCCCCGGCAGAGCATGCTGGAGATGCTGGAAATTGATGAGTTTCTCTAGTATTTCCATATGCAACATAAGGCCTGATAATGCTTAATGTGACAGAAAAAATTTGCTGGCATTTTTTTCATTTGCCCAAATAACATTTTGGGGGAACAATAATAATATTCCCACACGACAGCAGGTGAGTTTACATGGAAACGAAAAGCTTTAAATTACTACAGGAAGCCTGGTTTGGCGAAGAAGAAATGGAAATTACGCTTCCCGCGGATTGGGAGATCTTTTTTGCCGATATCCCGGCGGATGCCCTTCCTGTTTTAACGGATGAAGGGATTGAGGAGAGATTGTCAAAACCGGCGGGGACTACCACTTTGTCTGAACTTGCCGGAAACCGACAGAGGGCGGTTATTATTTTTGATGACCTGTCCAGGCCTACAAATGTAGCCGAAATTGCGCCCAGGGTTATTCGGGAATTGCTCAAGGCGGGGATTAAAGAAGAAAAGATCAGCTTTGTCGCTGCCCTTGGCGCCCACGGCGCTTATAACAGGCTGGATTTTGAAAAAAAACTGGGCAGGGAAATTGTGGAAAAATTTCCTGTCTTTAACCATAACCCCTATGAAAACTGCGGTTATGCGGGAAAAACCACATTGGGCACTCCTGTTTACATAAACCAAGGGGTTTTGGAAAGCGATCTTAAAATTGGCATTGGATGCATTCTTCCTCATGCTTTTAACGGTTTTGGAGGAGGGGGAAAAATAATTCTCCCGGGAGTATCTTCTATCGAGACAATCCATCAAAACCACAAAAAAGCCATTGACGATCTCCGCGAAAGAGGCGTAGGTTTTGTCGGCAACATGGGAGTTTTGAAAAACAGCAAGATGCAGGCGGAAATAGAAGAAGTTGTCAGGATGATAAACTTTGATTTTAAAATCGATGTGCTCCCCAACAGCAGGAGGCAGGCCGTGGAACTCGTTGCCGGCGATCCCATCTTAGCGTATAAAAAAGGAGTGGAAATTGCTGAGAAATTATATGTAACGAACTTTTACAAGGATGCCGATGTTGTCGTCAGCAACGCTTATGCCAAGGGTTCCGAGGCCCTAATTGCCCTCTCTCTGGGGGCACACTCCCTGAAAAAAGAGGGCGGGGACCTTGTTACGATCGTTAACAGCCCTACGGGTCAGGTGGTCCATTACTTGTTTGATCCCTTCGGCCATGATGTGGGGGGCAGGTTATGGTCCCGGGAGGGGCTGTTCCCGCAGAATATTAAAAGAAACATCCTTCTCAGCAAGTACCCCGGGCAGAGGCTGGGACCCCAGAAAAATTTAGTTTTATGTGACGAATGGCCCAAAGTTTTAACCCTGCTTATGGAGGAACACGGTCCCGGAACCAGGGCCGTAATTTACAAAGACGCCACCATGCAGTTTCTCAGAGTTCAAAGAGAGGAGCTTTAAGTATACAGGTTTTACAGGAGTTTTATGTTAATGTTACACAAAAAGTTGCCAACCCTTTACCTGCGCAGGAAGCCGCACAAATAATTTTTGATTTAGGGCAGTGGAAACTTCACAGGCCGGAAGTAGATAGTATTTTAAAAGCGATAGATATTCAACAGAGTAACAAGCTTTCTTTTTAGGATTCTCTAATTATATGCAGTGCCAGTAACCTTGGTTGTAAAATAATCTGGACAGAAGACCTGAGCAACAATCAATACTATGGAGAGGTTCAGGCTGTAAATCCATTTTCCATGGGGGAAATGTAAATTGTATTTTATTAACCGCCATGATCCTGTGGGTTACAACAATGGATGAAAATGCCGGGTTTGTTTCCATGGGTCGTCGGAAGCTCAAGGTGAGTAGTAGAACTTGGCCGAGAACCCGGAACTACGCCACCAGTAAAACGCTGCGCTATTTTTATATTAAAAGTTTATCGTTTTTAAAGCGGAGGGCAGCTCCGTTATTTTTTTCATAACAAGATCCGGTTTTTCTCCCAGGAGGGCTTCCGGAGTATTTTGCCCGCCCAGGACGATGCCGACTTTTATGCCGGTATTTCTGGCGGCAAAGAGGTCAGAGAGGCTGTCTCCGATATGGATGGTATCTTCTTTTTTTACCTGAGCCCATTCAATGATCCTGAGCAGGCCCTCACTGGCAGGTTTTAACAGGCGCATGTCATTTCTCGATAAGATGATGCCGAATTTATCCTGCAGGCCGTGTTGGACAAGAGCTTTTAACAACCCCTTCCTGCCCACGTTGGATATGAGGGCAGTTTTATATTCCTTTAACTGCTCCAGAACAGCGTGGACCCCGTCCCTGACGTTCCAGCGGGAAGCGGCATCAAGGTCGTAAATGTCATAAACATCATCCAACAGCGATGTGAGGTAACCGGCGGGAAAACCCCATTCTTCACCCTTTTCCTGCACCAGGTTGTAGATGGCATCATAATTCGTGTTGTCAAATATTTCCCGGGAAATACCTTTTTCGACAAGAAGGTTCAATACCTCTTTTTGAGCTTCCTCCAGTTTCCACTGGAAGTTGACCAGAGTTCCTTCAAAATCCAGGGTTATTAATTTTGACATTCCTTTCTACTCCTCCTCCTCCGGAATTAAGGGGACACAATACTAAATTTTTTATTGGGAAGATTAAGCAAATTAAAGGGATACAATACTAAAATTATTGTGTTTATTGCTTCGGCGCCTTCCCCAACAATTAACTCGCAGCATTCAAAACTCCAAAACGGTATCCTGCACTGTGCCCTACATTTTTATACTATTTGCAGGTTTGCTTCGGGGGAACCAGCATCGATCCAGTAAGTCCTCGTCCGGCAGTCAAAAAACCTGGGGAGGTATTCTACGAGTTCATCCCTGGCGGAGAGGACATTTTCTTCGGTGAAACCTTTAAAACCGTCGATAGGGAAAAATATCCTGGATGATTCAGGTGTAACCTTGGCCTTTTCTCCCTGTCTCCATACCCATATCCTCGTTCTTACTTCCAGGTCATCGGCATATACGGGTTCTCCCGGAGGAACCTCTTCCTGCTCACTGCTGCCAAAGGGGGTAAAAAGATCCCCCTCCCGGCTGAAGCGGATTTGTATATCTCCCTTTGTTTTGTCCAGGTCGTGGGCACCCATGGGGACCATATTTTTTATCCCGATGGCATTTACCAGGTTTACAACGTTGTTGATGCTGGGAAATTCGGGTTTTTTGGCTATCCTCTTAAGCAGGGCTTCGATGGAGGAGGGGAACTTGTTGGGGTTAATGCCCAGGCGTTCAAAAGCCGCTCTCCATACGGCTATCTCTTTGCGTTCTTTTAAATTGCTGTCTTTCAGGATGCTGTGAACTTCCTGCACCGAAGAAAAGAGCATTTTTTCAATTTCCGGAATTAATTGGCCGTCGTTGATTCCTTCTGCTACTACGACGGCTACACAAAAATCAGGAAATTTCTGGAACAATTCCTCGCTTACTTTAAAAAACATTGCGTAACACCTCGCCATTCTTTTTTGTTATTAGATTTGCCTTGTGTACCCCTATTATTCCCTTAAAAGTCTTTTATTTCCAGTTTCTAATTTGGAAGCAAGAGTCTATAACTTTTTGTACATTTTCTTTGGAGAGAGGAGGGTGAAAAGCGCCTTCTCCACGGGGCAGGGCCTCATTGTAAAACCTTTCCGGAAATCTGTATTCTTCCGGGGATTCTCCCTCTCTCTGGTTGAACCTGTGCTGAAGTTCCCAGATTTTTTCGGCACAGGCCAGGAGCGAATCTGCCGTAAAATGGCTTCAGGAACGGCTAGCTCGGGGGAGAGCCTTTACCGTTTATCTTTAAGCTAAAGAACGTTATGGTTAAGTTATTCGCTTTTATTTTGCGGTTTCCTGCCAGCAGGGAAGAATAGAGGCATGGAGGATACTACCGGCACAGGCTGTAGCTTTTTTTATGCGGAGAGGACTCCCACGGTATTGATGGAGGAGACCAGGATGTAAAGCAAAAAGATGCGTTTGGGAATTTTTTTGTCTTTTAAAAGGAAGAGGTAATCGAATAGAGGACAGGCTTAGGCTTTTCCCCAGTATTTTCAATAGGTGTCTGGTGCTGATAGTATCGAGAAACATTTATCCCAGGGACTCGGATTTTTTCAATGACAGTAGTTAAGGTAACTTTGCTCAAAATTTTTACAGAAAATGCCGGCGTTAAAGCTAGAATTAGAGCATTAAAAAACAATCTAAATTCCTTAAAATTAACTATTGACAAAATGTTTTTGAAGGTATAACTTATATATACAAGTATAAATATGTTAATAGAGATAGGATGGTTATGTTGCTACTGGTTGGAGAGCTTATTAATACTAGCAGGGGAATTATCAGGCAGGCTGTTGAAGCACGTAACGGAGTTGTCATTCAAAATGTGGCCAGAGCTCAGGCACAAGCAGGAGCACACTATATAGATGTAAACTGTGGAAACCTGGGAAAAAACGAAGAAGATGCCATGTTATGGCTGATTGCACAGGTTCAAGAAGCAGTAGATTTGCCTTTATGTATTGATAGCCCGAATCATAAAGCACTTGAAGCCGGCCTGGCAGCGCTCAAGACAAGTTTTCCTCCCATGATTAACTCCATTACCCTTGAGCAAAAGAGGTTTAGCTCCGTTTTACCACTGGCTTTGAAATATAAAGCGAAAATTGTCGGCCTTTGCATTGATGATGCAGGTATTCCTAAAATACTTGCTAAAAAATTGGAAGTAGCTAAAAAACTCATAGATGAACTGGTGTCAGCCGGAATTAAGCATAGCGATATTTACATTGATCCTTTAATTAACCCTATATCTATTGATGATCAAAGTGCCCTTCAAGCCTTATATTTTAATCGGCAATTAAAAGAAAAAATCTCTCAGGTAAATGTTATTTGCGGATTAAGCAATATCTCCTATGGGCTTCCATGCCGTACTGTGTTAAACCGCTGCTTTATGGTTCAGGCTATGACTGCAGGTATGGACGCGTTTATTCTTGATCCGACAGATCGGGAGTTGATGGGTCTTTTTTTTGCTTCGATGGCATTGCTGGGGCGTGATCGTTACTGCAGCCAGTATTTAAAGGCTTATCGCAGGAGTAATTTATAATTTGTAGTTTTAAAGGTAGGGACTGAAAAAACTGTTCACCGGGGTGATCCTTAACTATGGAGATTTCCAAGAAATCTTTTAAACCAGCATATTATCAGGTTGCAGAGGCAATAAGTTCAAAGATTAAAAACGGGGAACTGAAACCGGGGAGCATGATTCCTTCGGAAGCACAATTATGTGCACAGTATAAAGTGAGTAAAATGACTGTAAGAAGGGGTCTTTCTATTCTCATAGAGGCTGGTTACCTGCAATCTTCCCAGGGGAAAGGTACTTTTGTTTCCAGGCCCAACCTGGAGGAAATGGTGGTTAATTTTTCCTTGGCAGGCAAGCTTACTTCCAAACTGCTTTCAGTTGAAGTTATTCCGGCCCCGGAAAGCATTGCCAGAAAACTGGGTATTGATAGGGGAAGTAAGGTTATTTATACAAAGAGGCTACTCTTTTACGAAAACGAGCCCATCATCTATGATCAGAAATATCTTCCCTATGTTAAAGGCAAACCGATCCTGGAAGCAGATATTGAATATGCTGAGTTGCCGGAAATGGTCGAAAAGCACATTGATATTCTTCCCATAAGAAGTGAACTGGTTATTAAGGCAAGGGCTTTAAATAAAGAAGAAGCCAGAGTACTTGAGGAAGAGGAAGGAAAAGCGGTTTTGTTATTAGAGCAAACCGTTTATTCTCAAAATAATAAACCTGTAGGCTGCGGGCAGGCGATTTGCCATAGCGACAGGTATACTCTTAAAGCTGTTTCTCATCCTTTTTAAAATTTTAGGGGGAATTAAAAGTGTGGAGAGAAAAGCAACTTATTGCCGGGGCTCTGGCTCACCTGGACGAAGTAACGGTCTTTAAACTGGTCCGAAAAGGGCTGGCTAAGGGCCTTGATCAGTTTCTTCTTGTTGAAGCGGCAAGAGATGGTGTTAAGCTTGTCAGCGAAAAATATCACCGGGGCGAATACTTTCTGGCAGATCTGATCATGTCGGCGGAGATTTTCAGAGAGGTCATAGACCTAGCGATCAGGTTTAACCCGCCAAAAGTTATAGACTGTCCCCCTGTTATTTTCGGAACTGTAAAGGAAGATATCCATGACATCGGTAAGAATATTGTTATCGGTCTAATGAGGTGCCGCGGGCTGCAAGTCCTGGACCTGGGGGTCGATGTCGCCGAAAGGGATTTTTTGGCAGCTTTAAAAAGTACAGCTTCGAATATCCTTTGCCTTACCGGACTTATAACACCAGCTTATGATTCTATGCGCAGGACTATCGCCCTGTTGGAGGAGGAAGGGATGAGGGATAGTACCTCTATTATTATTGGCGGGCTTGTTAATGAAGCTATAAGAGAATATGTAAAGGCCGACTATTTTTCTACGGATGCTTCCGAAGGTGTTCCCCTATGCATAAAAATTATAAATAAAAAAACTTCTTTAAAAAAGAAGAAACAGGTGAAAGGTTAGATGAGCACAATAATTTTAGCTTGCCAGACGATAAAGGATGAAATGGAGCAGGCTGTTAAAGTAACAGGAATAAGCTACCCTGTAATTTTGATAGAATCGGGGTTGCATAACTATCCCGACAAGCTTCGCGTAAGAATTCAGGAGGAAATTAACCGCATTAGCAATGTTTCCACTATTATTCTGGGTTTTGGCTTTTGTGGCACATCCCTGTTGGGTATTAAATCGGAAGTTGCCAGGTTAATTATTCCTCGGGTAGAGGATTGTGTTCCTCTTCTTTTGGGTTCGGTGGAAAAGAGAAAAGAGCTCTCAAGAGAAGTAGGCACCTATTACCTTACTAAGGGATGGATTGAATATGAAAGCAGCCTCTGGAAAGAGTATCATCACTGCCTGAAAAAGTATGGTCCGGAAAAAACAGCGAGGATTATGAAAATAATGTTAAACCACTATAAGCGCCTGGTGATTATTAATACCGGTGCTTATGATTTATCTAAGTACAAAAAGGAGACTGAAGAGTTCTCGGAAGCCTTTGGATTGCAACATCTGGTTGTCGAGGGCTCATTACGCTATTTCCAAAAGCTTCTCATAGGGCCTTGGGACGAGGAGTTTTTAATTTTGCAGCCTGGTGAGGAAGTGAACCTTGATCATTTAATTGCTGAGGGGGGTGAAAATATAAAGTTTACCCAGATTACAGGTGGCTTAGGTAAAAAAAGGTTAGATTGATAATGATGAAAAAAGAAGTTGTGGAAGGATTTTACCGATAAAAGATTATGAAAATAGCCTTTTTTAAAAAAAACAAAAAAGGTGGGGGTTGTGCTAATGGAGGATAACCTGGCCAGAGCATTAGGGGAGCTAAATGAAGATTTAGTTTATGAAAAAGTAAATACCTTCAAAGAAGAGGGTATTGATCCATTGCAAATAATTGCCCAGCTTCAGGCCGGTATGAGTATTGTTGGGAAAAGGTTTGAAAGGCAGGAGTACTTTTTATCGGAACTGGTCCATTCAGCGGATATCTTTAGAAGGGCAGTGACTATTCTAGAGGATTTATTTCAAGGAATAGCTACAGCACATTATGGAGTTATGGTTATCGGAACTGTTTTTGAAGATATTCATGACATTGGAAAAAATCTGGTAACTTCATTAATGTCGTGCAATGGTTTTAAAGTCTATGATCTTGGAGTAGATGTGTCTCCGGAAAAATTTATTAAAGCCATACAAGAATATCGACCTCAGTTTGTTGGAATATCGTGCTTGCTTACCAGCGCCTTTGATAACATGAAAAAAACCATTGAGGTTATAGAGCAGGCAGGCTTCAGGAAAACAGGAATAAAAATCCTAGTTGGTGGGGGACCTGTGGATGAAAGCGTGAGAAGTTATGTCGGAGCAGATTTCTACTGTGAAACAGCTCAGGATACTGTAGATTTATGTAAGAAGTTAATGGGGGTGAGTGCAGGTGACTGAACGTGAAATGACGTCTTTTGAAAGGATTGAGGCTGCCATAACTTTTGGTTCACCTGACAGGGTTCCCTTGTGCCCCCAGGTAGATTACATGGCGGTTCTTTTAGCCGGCAAGACATGTGCAGATTTTATAACAAGCGTTGAAACTGCCAATGAGAGCGTCAGGGTTGCTTTTGAAAAGTTGGGAGGGTGGGACTGGCTATACCCGCCTGCAGCCAGCCTGCTTTTTGTGAAAACTTTTTTCATGGAAGTAAAGATTCCGGGAAAAGATTTACCTGCCAACAGTATCCACCAGATTATCGAAAAACCGGTAATGTTTATGGAAGATTATGATTTCGTTATTGAAAAAGGGTACCAAGCTTACAAAGAGCTGATTTATAACCGCCTTAACAAGGAGATAGATGCTGAAGAAATAAAAACCATACTGTTCGAAATAGTTGAGAACCATAAAAAATGGGAAGAAGCAGGTGTACCTATTCAAAAGGCAGGAACCCACTTGCTGCCTTTCGAAATTTTTTGCCTGCATCGCACTTTTGAGGAGTTTGTCAGGGATATGTACCGTATTCCTGATAAAATTATTGCTGCCGGAGATGCTATAGTTATGGATCTTATTAATGAGATTAAGAACAGCTGCCGCATTTTGAACAACAAGGCCTTCTGGCTGGGTGTATGGAGGTCCAGCGCCTCATTTATTTCGCCCCGGCAGTTTGAAAAGTTTGTTTTTCCCCATATGAAACAGATAAGCGTGGCTCTTATTGAAGAAGGATATAGGCCTATTTTTCACCTGGATGGAGATATGACCCCGATGCTCCAATTTTTCACTGATTTTCCCAAAGGAACCTGCGTTATGGCCCTGGACGGGTGTACTGATATTCGCAAAGCTAAAAAGGTAGTGGGCGGTAACATGTGTATAATGGGAGATGTTCCTCCAACTTTGCTCTGCATAGGAACAGAAGAAGAAGTAAGACATTACTGTAAGGCCCTCATTGATGACATCGGTCCTGGGGGAGGTTTTATCATGGGCTCCGGGTGCACGGTGCCGATAAATGCTAAATTTGAAAATTTAAAAACCATGATTGACGTTACTAAAACATATGGAAAATATTAGGAGGGAGTGATATTTGTGGGTTTTAACGATCCATGGATAGGATTGGCGTACATCTTAACGGCATTGGTAACGGTTTTTAATGTAGTTTATGGGTTAATTAAAAAGAACCAGCTAGAAAAAGAAGGAGAGGAGGATTGAAATGGAAATACAGCTTTCTATTTTTATTCCCGTATTAATTATTTTTCTGGCTATTGTAGCTTACACAAGTTATCAGGGTCATCGTAAAACTAAAACCTCCGAAGATTACATGATCGCGGGAAGATCGGTAGGTGGCCTGGTTGCCGGCCTGTCTTATGGGGCCACATTTATTAGTACTGCAGCCATTGTTGGTTTTGGTGGTATTGCCGGGCTCTTTGGACTTAGTATTTACTGGGGTATTCTGGGTAATGTTGCTATAGCGGGTTTTGTAGCATTTATTATACTCGGTACAAAGGTGCGGCTCGTGGGGAAAAGGCTGGAAGCAGTTTCATTCGCTGATCTGCTGGCTAAAAGATATGAATCGAAATTAATTCAAGTTATTGTTGGAGCAATAATCTACATCTTTATCCCTGCTTATACAAGCATAGTTCTTATAGGTGGTGCCCGCTTCATGGAAGGAGCTCTTAATACAAGTTTTAATTCTTCCCTGATCATTTTATCTTTAATTGTTCTGGCTTATGTGATTTACGGTGGTTTAATTGGAGTAATGTACACTAATGCCTTTCTTGCTACAGTAATGCTCTTTTGCGCAGTTTACCTTCTTGGAGTTGTTTACGCGGTTTTAGGTGGGGTAAGCCCTGCACACCAGGTACTTTCAAGTTTATCCCATCTAGTTCCGGACAATTTAGCAGCTGCTGGCCATACAGGATGGGCATCGATGCCTGTTCTTGGTTCACCGTACTGGTGGATAGTAGTAAGTACTATTGTGTTAGGAATAACCATTGGAAGCCTGGCTCAGCCACAGCTAGTAATTAAATTTATGGCAGTAAGGAAAAAGTCCCAGCTCTATCTTGCTCTGGCTGTAGGTTCGGTATTTATTCTTTTTCTTTCTGGTGGAGCAGAAATTGTTGGAGCACTAAGCAATGTTTATTTTGTTAATAAAACAGGTAAGATTGCCATAGCTGTTGCTGGAGGCAATCCTGACTTGATTATTCCCTCGATAATCAGCTTTACAATGCCGGAATGGTTTGTATACACCTTTATGCTTGGATTGTTGGCGGCTGCCATGTCGACTGCAGGAGCATTACTGCATTTACAGGGCGTCTCTCTGGCAAGGGATGTTTATGCTCCATTAAGTACAAAAGACGTGAACTTAAAGCTTTTTTCCCAGATAGGCACATTAATTGGCCTTGCCATGGCATTGGTTCTTGGTTTTTTACTTCCACCAGGCGTAATAGCAAGATCAACAGTTTTTTGGTTCGGCCTCTGTGCCATAACATGGTTGCCAACTTATATTGGTGGGCTCTTTTGGAAAGGAGCTACCAGGGCCGGGGCATTGGCTAGCGTTCTTGTTGGCTTCGGCTTTTCCATGTTCTGGTATGTATTTATTAAAGCATCCGAGGCAGTTCCCCTTGGAATTTGTTTACTTTTAACAAGACGTCCTACTCTGCTCGGGCATCCCTGGTCCAATATGGATCCCCTGTTTATTGGTCTTCCTTTGTCTGCCCTTGTTTTTATATTAGTTTCTTTAGGAACGCCTAAACCTTCGCCTCAGATTATAGAAAAGATTTTTACTGAATAGATCCGGTTTAAATCGAGTTAGATACCGCTTTTCTAAAATATTTTGGGAGCGGTATCTTTTTTTCATTGCCGGGGTTTTTGGTCAGAAAGCCTTGAACTATCTTTCTTGGAAATATATTTACATTTTTTGCAGGAGGGTTGTGACCAGGACCACAAAGCGGGCACAAGGGATAAAGGTGAGCTGCCCCAGCAGGGTGCCCAGTATCTTACCGATAATGAGGTAGATTATGAGGGCGTTGAGGTCGGAAAGCCCCCTCCTGCCCACCAGGGTATGGTCGGTAATCAGGGAAGCATAGGGGTCGATAAAAAAGGTGAGGACGATGGTGCTGAAGCCGTTAAGTATACCGGACATCTGGCTGGCTGTCAGGCGGTAATCCGGTACCAGGGCGCCGGCATATATGGCGGAGAGGACTCCCACGGTATTTATGGAAGCAACGATGATGTAAAGAATCAGGATGCGCTTTGGTATTTTTTTCTCTCTTAAAAGGAAGAGGTGGGAGAGGCGGGGGCGCTTCAGGTTTTTCCCCAGCCTTTTGCAGGCTCTTTTCAGCAGGTGATCGGCACTGAGCATGCTTAAAACCATCCTCCCCAGGGATTCGGTCCTTTCCAGGGAGCCGATAAGGTAGATAAAGATGCTTATAAACGTGGGGAGGAGCAGCACGGCAAGGATGCTTCCCAGAGTTGCGGAAAAGATAATCAGGCGGAAAGAATCCCTGAGCAAGGATATATTACCCAGAAGAATGACACTGTCTACGTAATAGCCAAGCAGCGGCGCCTGGATGAGGTTTGCCGTCCTGGCTACCAGGGCCACGATACTGAAGAGGGTCGCGGCGAGGTAGAGCCGTCTGGTTTTTATGCCGGCAATGCGGGCGCCGTAGGTGAGGGTTTCGACCATGTGGATGATGGCTGTCAAAAGGCATACCATAAGGATATTGCCCATACCCTGAGACCCTGCTCCCACAATAATTTTTCCCCCTGTTTTTTCCTTTCTATTATTTACTATGGGGGCCGTTCAATTATTCATATGGTTTTTGAAAAAGGGGGTGGCGGAGGCAGTTGCTCGCTTAATGGTTCGCGGAAGCAGGTTTTACGGCTCTGCAGGCCTGTGGTGGAAGGCCTTCCCATTTCCATTCATTTTTTTGCGAAGATAGAGCAGGGAACCGCCTTCATAAGCGGCATAGAGGTAGTAATTTCCCAGTTCAGGCGGTTTTTGCCCCATGATCTCCAGCCATTCGTTTCCGGCCTCGGGGGTATTTCCCCAGCGGAAGCGGTTGCTGAGCCAGATGCCCTCCACGGGGGCCAGCTTTTCCAGCTCTTTTACCTGCCCCCACTTTACCGGCATCTTTAAGGACTGGCGATCGGCGTACCAGCTCAGGATATGGCCGTCGTTGGAGATAACGACTCCTTCCGGTGATACCTGCCGGGCAACATCTGCAATGGCCGGGGCGTACTCCGCAGGCCAGTTGTGCCAGCTGTTGCTTTTGTGCCACTGCGGGGGGTTGCTGCAAAGGGCTGCCGCTACTATTCCCCCCAGCAGGGCGTGCTTAAAGGCGGGGTTTTTAAGGTAGCTTAAAAGGTGTGCTAACAGGCCCAGGGCCAGGATGATGTAGAAAGGAAGGAAAATAAAAAATAAGCGCGGAATGTAATGAATAATCAAAAGCGCTGCCAGCTGCGCCAGGAAACAGGTTGCGACCAAAAGCTTGATTTTTCTGTGCCTGGGGCTTAGAAGTCCGGGTAGAAAAAGGGCTGCCAGGAAGGAGGCGGTACCGGTAAAACCGGGATCAAGGATTCCTTTGTAGAAAGCGCTCAACCCCTCTTTAATTTTCAGGAAAAGTTCTCCGGAGTGCTGGAAAAGAAATGATCTGACATCTATGATCTGCGGCAGCATGTAAAGGGTATATGTGGGATAAGATGGGGTAAACATGGCCACTTCAAAGGACTGCAGGGAAAAAAAGGGGTTGCCCATTAAAGAATAGTTGCGCCACAGCCAGGGAAAGGTTAAAAGCAGCCACCCTCCCAGGTAAATCATTAGTTTGGGGGTCCTGTTTTTCTCCGGTGTGCTCCACCACAGGTACAGGCAGGAAAGCGGTAAAAAGACGATGGCATTGTAGCGGGCCAGGTAAAAAAGCCCGGCTGTGGCTCCTGTTAACAGAAAAAATGAATAGCCCCGCTCCGGGACCTTAAGGAGAAGGTAGACCCAGACGACCATAAAAAAAAGGGCCATGGGCTCCGTCATCCCGGAAACGCTGTAAAAAAGGGCCAGGGGGCTGAAAATGTACAGCAGGCAGCTGCAAAAGGCCACCGTTTTTCCGGCCATTTCCCTGGCAAGAAAAAAAAGGGGTAAGAGGGTTACAAGATAGAAAAAACCGCTGGCCGCCGCCACAACAGGGTCGGAGGCGGGAAAGAACCGGAAAAATCCGGCCAGGAAAAGAGGCCACAGGGGCCCTCTCCAGAGGTTGGGGTACGGCTCTCCATAGTGAACCAGGCTCAAAGGCGTGATATACCTGGAGGTAAAACCCCGCCCCAGGCTGATATTGCGTGCCATGCTGGCGTAATCCATGGCATCGTTGTAGGGAAGGGCGACAAAAGCGTTGTTATAGTAGTAGTACCAGGCACCGGTAGCTAAAAGGAGCAGGAAAAAAAATGGCAGAAAAGTTCCCGGGAAACGACTTTTTATCACGCGAGCACCAGCCTTCACCACGTCATTTTTCATATTACCCACTACGACCCTATTAGTCACAACAACGGAAGAAAATGACCTTTTTTAGAAACCGTATTATGTCCCACTAACCTGTCTGTACGAACCCTTAAGCGAGCACCAACTTTGCGCCACCTATTCTCATTCTAATGATATCAGAAATAAAGCCAGCTGTGAACTTATATGAAAGATTTGACAGGTAGCTTCAAATAGATATATAATGTATACATCTAAGGAGGGAGTTAAATGAGTAAAAGAACACAGATTTACCTTCCGGAAGAACTTTACTATCGCTTAAAGGAAAAATCTCAACATACTGGAAAACCCATGGCGGAATTTATAAGGGAATCACTGGAGAAATACCTGGAAGAAGATAAAAAAAACGAGCTATACCCGAACGATTCCATCTGGCAGATTACCGGAAAAGAGAAGAGCGGTGATGGCGATTTATCCACTACCCATAACAGGTATCTTTATCCCCCGGAGAAAGGAAAAATGAGGACAACTGTTAAAATTGACGAGGATCTGTTAAAGGAGGCCAGGGAAGTAGCCGGTGGCGCCTCCATTAAAGAGGTTATAAACCTTTCATTACGGAATTTTGTTAGAAGGGAAAAAATGCACAGGCTGGCGGAAAAACTGGGCACCTATGATCTTGATCTTGATCAGGATACCCTGGAAAAGCTGCGGGATAATAATGGGTAAAAGTATAATTACTAAGCCGAAATACTTGATTGATACATCGACATGGCTTTTTGCCCTTAAACCATCACCTCAGTATAAAGATATACGAGAGGAAATTTATAATCTGCTAAAGAGGGATCTGGTGGTTATTTCTCCATTTGTTATTCTAGAGATATTAACAGGTACCAGGACAGAACAAGAATTTAATTCCCTGAAAGACGAGTTAAGTTCTTTAACCCAGTTGTTTCCTGATAGGGAGATATGGGAGACGTCTGCGCAGGCCGGTTTTAAATTGCGTCGGAAAGGCATAACTATTCCACTTGTTGACTTGCTGATTGCTGTTACAGCTAATACTCATGGTTGTATTCTCTTGCACCATGATTACCACTATCTGTTATTACAAAGTGCAGGTATTTTCTCCTTCTCAGCCAGGGCTTTGCCTGCACTTCCTGAATGATCTGATTCTTACTCGTTCCTGATGGCTACGATAGGGCTGAGCTTGATGGCCCGGTTGGCCGGGTAAAGGCCGGAGGCCAGGCCGATTAGAAGGGAAAATCCTACGGCGAAGGCTGCAAGCCAGACGGGTATTACGGAAATATTCCCCGGAGAGCCTCCTCCCATCATCATGCCGCTCTGCATATACCCAGCGGCTATTTTATTGATAATGCCGGAAGCCAGGTAGCTGAGTACCAGGCCCAGGATCCCCCCGATAAAACCGATCAGGGAGGCCTCTGTTAAAAAGAGAGCTCTTACGTCGGTAAAGGAAGCGCCGATAACTTTGATGATGCCGATTTCCCGGGTACGCTCGTAAATGGACATGACCATGGTATTGGTAATCCCCAGGGCGGCGACAAAGAGAGTTATCCCCCCGATGCCCCCCAGGACGGCCTGAATGGTTTTGGAAGTTTTTTCGATCCCTTCCAGGGCATCGGCCATGGAATAGGCGTTAAAGCCCCGATCGCGCAGCTCGGCGGAGACTTTTTTGGTCTGGGCCACATCCTTGGTGCGTACCAGGATAAAGTTATAATCGTCCTTGGTATCTTCTACTCCCCTCCGGCGGCCGGGCATTACTGGTGCTACTTTGTCCATGGGCTCCATCATATCCATCGAAGGAGTGGATTCTCCGCTTTTGCCGGCCTGGAGCATAAACTCGCGTATACGCTTGACATCTTCCAGGGAGCCGTAGACCTGCCAGGCTCGATCCATGTTCTTCTCATCCAGGATGCCAACTACCATGAAGTTGTAATTCTTCTTTTTCTCCGGGTTGTACTGGTTAAAAATTGATACGGAAATCCTCTGGTTGAGAAGTTCGGCAGGGTCCTGCTGCGGGGGAGGCTGGTAATCATAGGAAAAACCGCGCTTGGAACGGGAAGCGCGCTCATCCCAGAAATTATTGATCACCTGGGAGCCGGCCACGATGGTGAAACGTTCTTCCGTGGAGGGCAGGCGCCCGGCGCTTACTGAAAACTCCAGTTCTTCCAAAGCGTTGAGATCCATACCCACAATGTTGAGCCAGCCTTTTTTACGTCCCAGGCGGGCTTCACCATTTATTTCATAGCCTGGAGAAACGGCTGTGACCCCTTGCAGGCTTTTCAGCTCGCTTACCGTTTCCTCATTGAGGCGCCGTGCCTCTCCGATGGGGTTTCCCTCGCGGTCATAGGACATGCCGGGGTAAATGCGGATAATATTGAGGCTGCCCCACTGTGCCATGTTCCTTTCCATGGTTTCCTTGAGGCCGATGCCCAGGGAAAGCATGACCACGATGGAGGCGGTGCCGATAACCACTCCCAGGCAGGTGAGTATCGTCCGGGCTTTGCGGCGCCAGAGGTTTTTATAGGCCATGAGGATAATATCACCCTTACGCATCGAGAAACTCCTCGTTTTTCTTTTTAATTTTTCTTCTCCACAGGTAGATTCCTGCGGCCAGGGCTATGGCAACCGGGGGTATAATGTAAAGCAGGATCTTTTTGCTCCTGGAAGCAGGGCCTCCCGGCGCCCCCGGTTCACGGGATTCGGGGAATTTTTCGCCCGGAAAGGGCTCCATGGCCCCCATGGGCTGGACGTTGATCTCGAAAGGTTCTTCCACCCGGACTTCCCTGTTATTGTTGTCGATATAGGAAAAGATGAGCTTTCCAGTTAGACTGCCTTCATTTTCGGGGTAAATTATGCCCTGGTAAAAGTCGCTGGCCCCGATTTGCAGGTTGCCCACGTAATAGGGAGCCTGTTCTTTGCGGAAATCTCCTTCCAGCATGACGATAAAATTGTTAAGGACCGCTTTTCCCACGTTGACAAATTCAGCGCCGACAAAAACGGGCTGCCCGATATAGGCCGTGGGGGGTATTTCCAGAGCAAGCACCTGCAGCTTGCACTCCTGGGTTACGGGAATGTTGACCATTTCGCTGACGGAGTAGGAGGCGGCACTTTCGTCTTCATATTCGATGGTAACGGGGACGATGTAGGTTTTAGCCGTGGCGTTGGGATCCACCAGGAAATCTATGCTTTTCTCAATCGTTGTGCGTGCGGGTATTTGCTGGATGAAGAAGCTGTTGCTGCTGTTTACCGGTGAAAAGACGGTGCCCCCGGTGCCATCTTCTACCTGAATGACTCCAAAGGAAACCTTAATATTATGAACCGGCCGGGCATGGGTGTTTTCAATAAAGAGGGAAAGGGTTACCACATTTCCTGCCAAAATTTTTTCATCGGAGAGAGTATATTTGCTGATCAGCACGCGGGGGGTGCCGGCTACGGCTGAGGTGGGGTCCAGGGCGGCAGAGGAGATTCCCAGTGTTTCGCTGTTGGTGTAGCTTTTCCCGCTGCGATCGGTATAATTTAAAAGCACTTTCAGGGGGTAGTGGACTGCTCCCTGGGAAGGGTTGATTCCCAGGAAATACTCCCGGGTAATCCTTGTTTTCCCTTCCACCTTGCTGATGTAATCAACATTGGAGGTATGGAGTATGTATATATTTGTGCCTCCGTCCAGGGAGAGGTTTATATCCAGGGCTGCTTCCTGTCCCAGGTTCTCGAGGGTAAGCTTGAAAAGGTGCTCTCCGCTGTTGGAGGTGCCCTGCAGGGAAAAAGAGCTGACTTTAAGGAAGGGGCTGCTTCCCGGCTCCAGGTGGCCAAGAGGAAGGTTGACCAGGAGTTCCTGGGATACCTGTGATTCGCCGGCATAGTCGTAGGTAAATTTAAGCTTGACGCTGTTGCTGCTGCGCCCTTCCAATCCCTGCAGCTTAAAAAGGACAAAGTTACCTGCCCCCCGGGTAACAGTTTTTATGAACTTGCGGTTGGTAAAATCTGTCACCTCAAAATTGTCCTGGCCGTTTATTTCTACGGTTACGTTGCGGGCTTCCGTATCGCTGTAATTGTCCAGGTAAAAGACAGCCGTAAAGGGCTCCTGCACGGAAGGCGCTTTAGGGTCCAGGACCACGCTGTTAACTGTAATGTTGGGGCGGGTAAGTTCAAAGACCACCGGCACCGCTATACTGGCTGAGGATTGGGGGGCCGGTTCAAAGAACGCGTTTTGGCTTTCCAGGGTGATGAGCAGGTTGTAATCCTTGCTCTCGGCTTCAGCGCTGGTATTTAGGGCAAAGGTGAGGCTGCGCGTCTGCTGCCCTTCAATTTTCTCCAGGTCGGGGTTTTCCGCAGTTGCCTCCTTTACCCTGGTAAAGACCTGTTCTTTTTCACTAGGGGTGCTGATCCGGGCTGACACGTTAAAGGCGGGGTGATCGCTGTAATTTTTGATTACCAGGGTTACGTAAAAAAAGCTGCCGGCTACGGCCCTTTCTGCATTGACCTTTTCGATAACGAGCAGGGGCTGAAACTGGGATTTGTCGATCTCTTCCGTGGCTCTGGCGCCCGGCGGTAAAGCCAAAAGGATGATAATTAAGGATAAGAACATTAAGGATAAGAACATTAATACTAAAGGTTTGCGCACGTTAAGAAACTCCTCTCTTTTATTTAACTGGAAATTTTTACAGGGGGGACAGACCCCTTTTGGGAGAAAAAGGAAATCCGGAGCTATTTTTTTACCCGCCGGCTTTGCCGTTAAAAATTTTGCCATCTACCATTTCCACAATGCGATCCCCGTAACCGGCCACCTCGGTGTCGTGGGTAACCATGAGCAGGGTCTGGCCTTTTTCACGCACAGTGGCTGTCAGCAGCTTTAAAATTTCTTCCGTTGTTTTGGAATCCAGGTTGCCGGTAGGTTCATCGGCGAAGATGATCCTGGGGTTGTTTATTAAGGCCCTGGCGATGGAAACCCGCTGGCGCTGGCCGCCGCTGAGTTCCCCGGGTTTGTGCCTCAGGCGGTCCCCCAGGCCCATCTGTTTAAGGAGGTCTCGTCCCCTTTTTTCCCTTTCCCTGGACGGTATACCTTCAAAAACCAGGGGGAGAACGACGTTTTCCAGGGCTGTAAGGGAGGGAAGTAAATTGTAGAGCTGAAAGACGAAGCCTATATACTTGCGGCGGAAAGCGGCCATATTTTTCTCGCTGATTTTATTAAGGTTATTGCCTTCAATAACGATATTTCCCCTGGTGGGCCGTTCCAGGCCGGCAGCCAGGTTTAAGAAGGTAGTCTTACCGCTTCCGGAAGTTCCCAGGATGACGAGGATTTCTCCCGGGTAAATTTTGAGATCAATGCCGTTCAGCACGGATACCACCTGGTTGCCCAGGCGGTACTTCTTGATGATATTTTCTGCCTTGATTATAGGTTCCATAGAAAAGCCTTTCATGATTGTACTTCTTCTGCATTCTATCTCCAGCAGGAATTTACTGTCAAGAAAGTTTTTAATAATTTTTGTTGGGATAACTTAAACTCCCTATTTATTATGACGACTATTGAAGCGGTTTGGTTACTCTTTCCTGGAAAATTTTTTAATAACTTTCTTGCACGTGCTTTTCTCGTGCCGGATTCTTTAGTGTTCCGGGATAAGGATTTCGCCATGCCGGTACATAATATTAGAGGGGCGCCTCTGGCACCCCTCTTTACCGGGTCTTAAAAACATAACCTGCTATTTTTAAACTAGTTCTGAAAACGGGCATTTTTAAAATATTACCGGAACTGCTGCTGCTGGCTTATCTGCTGAAGCTGCTGGAAAGACTGGCTGGCAA
>JAGVAS010000100.1 GCA_020060185.1 Desulfovibrio sp.
GAGGAAAATACTGGGGATTGACGGCGGAAAGATGCCGGATCAGGAAGGCGAAGGGCAAAAGAAAAAGGTATTGGTCTTCAGGGTAACCCTCACCGATTCAAAAGGACGGGTGCGCGGTTATCCCTACCGGACGATTGCTGTTCCGGAAGACTTTACCCTTTTCCAGCTGGGGGAGGCTATTATCGACTCCTTTAAATTTGATTTTGATCATCTTTTTGGTTTTTATGATAACTTGAAAAGATGGACGCAGTCCGTGGAAGCATACGAGCTTTTCACCGACAGGGGGGAAGCCAGTGTATTTCCAGGGGTAAAAAGAACCGGAGTAAGCAAGGTATTCAGGGAACCTGGTAAGAAGATGCTCTTCCTTTATGACTACGGCGATGAGTGGCGCTTTATCGTTCACCTGAAGAAAGTCGAAGAGGCGAGGGAAGGGGAAGAGTACCCCGCGGTCAGGGAAGAGTTCGGGGAGATAGAGCAGTACTGATAGCGCTTCAAATACATATAGAAGAGCACGGAAAAGACGGCCAAATTACCACAGAACAATGATAAGGAAACTGCTAGGTCCCTTTACTGGTTCTTTAGGTGGAAATTATTACATGATAAAGAAATTGCTGTAAATGAGGCTTTCAAAGGAGTACTCAATAAAATACTGTCGGAAGAAGTAGCTCGGGTTTTCAGGGAAATATTGTGGACTTTAACGGCTGTTGGATGGACATACCCCGTGCCTTCAATTAAATTTGGAACTGGTAGACGTGGAGGTGTTGAATTGAAAGCAAATATTCCGGGATGTTCTCAGAGTAGCTTCCTGGATGTGATTTATACACCGCTGAACAAAACCTGGTTTGCTTGGCGTGGTTCTTTACTGTTTATCTTTTCGCTCTGCGGCTTGGTGTTCCGGAAAGGGATATAGTTGTTCTGGAGGCGAGAGCGGACATTACCTGGGATGAGGCTGTGGCTGTAAGGGATTTTTTAGAGGAGCAGGGTAAAGATTCCTTGATCCTTGTCACCTCCCGTTACCGTTCTGCCAGGGCAAAGAAAACTTTTGAGAAGATGCTGGGTAATGATTACAAAGTAAGACCCCCTTTATGGATTTATTACGGTAAACGAGATAGACCAAAAATTATTTGATTTTGTTTTTTTTCAAAGGCTGCGTCTTTTCTGTGTGAAAAAGGTCAAAGTTGTGATAAAATTAAAGAAAGAGATGAAGAGATGAAGCCACGTTTGGAGGTATAAACCTTCAGATAGTAGCAAGTAAAGCCCTAACTCTGTTAAATGCTTCTAAACAAGAATACTTCAGGTGAATCTTTTGAGGCGTGTTACATTTACAACATTTTTTTGATAATAATAATGCTTAAGGAGTTATCATGGAGATAGTAAAATCGAAAAATGGAGTACCTATCAGATTAACGAATGAAAGATGGCTTCATATTACTGAAGAACATTCGGAGATGGCTGGCTATTATTATGAGGTATTAGAAGCCATTTATGATCCAGAAGCTGTCTACCGAGGTAGCGCTGAAGAGTTGATTGCTACCAAAGAAATCAAGTCGGGGAAAAACCTGATTGTGGTATACAAAGAGTTAAATAAAGAGGATGGGTTTATCATTACAGCATTTTTGACTAACAAAATTAAGCAGTTCGAAAGGAGGATAAAACTATGGCCTCGATAGATGTCAAAGAAATTTTGGATCTTACCCCTCAGCTGTTGAGCATACCTTCTAAACATGTTTGGTATAGCTATGATGAAGAGGCGGACGTTTTGTATTTAAATTTCAAAAAACCGAGCCATGCTGATGATAGTGAAATGACTGACGATAATGTGATAATTAGATATGAAAAAGGAGAAGTAGTGGGCATTACTGTTCTTAATGCCAGCAAAAGAAAAGAAGCGGTTTAATCAAAAAAGGTACTTGGAACTTCATAATCTTCTACAACCCCTTATTTCCCTTTTCCTGACAAGAAGGCGCGCGGCATACGTTGAAAATGGTGAAGCATCAACCCGGGAGCGGTGGTCCTAGGCGGCGGTAGGCGAATAGCGCTTAGCAGTTGTGCCCGTGTTTTGAAAGGTGTTCAATTCCGAGCGAGTAGGTCGCAGGGGGAAGGACTGGCAACAAGGCAAGAGGTTAAGGTTATTATGAATTATTGTGCAACAGCGCTGAATAATTTGTTGCGAAGCCTATGCTTGAAGAAGATGTAGGAAGGCATAGCTCATTATCACTGGGAAATGGGAGAGATGGAAGCGGCAATTACTTTATTTAACGAGTTATTACGCTTAAACCCCGATGATAACCAGGGGGCAAGGTATCCCCTGGCCAGCTGCCTTCTAAAGGAGACTTGAGTTTGTTAACCCCGATCCGAAAAAGAAGATGGAAAGAAAGCGGATGGAAAAAATGTACCATAAAGAGTGTTTCCATTGTGGCTGTTCCAGTTTTAGTCCCTGGCACCAGCTTAGCTGGACCTGTATTTGGTGTGGAACAGATTTAACCGACCAACCGCTCAAACCTCTCGTTCCCGGTGAACCTGTAATTGTTGGACCTGGAGGGGAATACTGTGCGCTGTGTGCTTCCCGACTAATCAAGAAGAAAAAAGATGAGCTTTTTTGTCCCTCTTGTCGGCAGCGCTATATCGTTCGCTACTTAGAAAAATAGCCTTTTTTAAAAGGCCTTTCCAAGGCACAAATAGAGTAATTATCTAATAACTTTATCCTAAACCATTGTTTAACGTTACCTTCCTAGACAGGGCAGGGATAATGGCGGTAGTAGAAGTTTAGACAGAATACCTTCTAGAATGGCCAAGGAGTTTGGAAGAATTAAAAAAGGGGACGAGGACTTGTATAGCTTTTTGCTTTATGTCAATGGAGAGTAATTTATTAAAGCTTTATAGAAATAATAAACATATTACCGACCATCATAAAACAGAGGATATCCGTATCGCTCTTTTAAAAGTTGATGGTCTCGAACTTCAGAAATCGTTGTAATTTCCCGATCACGTTCTCGGCCTTCCCGTTGGAGGAAGTCGTCAACTACACCCTTATGGGACGAATTGAAACAAATTTACGTAACCCACCCCTTTCATCCCCTTTATGGACAGGAATTTGAATTCGTAACACACAACAAGAGTTGGGGTGAAGATCGTGTCTTCTATTACAACTCTGCAGGCAAGCTTTTATCGATGCCAGCCTGCTGGACCAGCGCAGTTACAGATTCTTTTGTTCAGCAATCAGCAGGAAGAGCGGTGCTGCGTTTTGAAGACCTTTCTTCTTTGGCTATGTTATTGCGGGAATTAAAAGAGCAGTAACGGTGCGAATAAAGTGTAAAGGAAATGATGCCGCTAGTGTAAAGCAAAAGATGCCTTCATGAAGCAAACGACAAAAGAAGAACTTGTTAAACAGGCATACTAACTACACTTACAAAAAAGTCTTGACAACCATAGTGTAATATGGCATAATTTAGTTAACACTGCTGCTGGAGGGCATTATGGTTAAAAAAGGAGATGAAAAAACAACAGTTTTACAAGAACACGGGGTTTTAAACCCCAACCCGGAAAATGTGCGGGACGAGCTTTTTCAAAACAGCGATTTTTTTGATTCGCGGGATCTGGTCCAGGTCAAGTACGAAATGCTGCGCCGGGTGTTCAAAGACAACTACCCTGTTGCCAGGGCCTCGGGGCTGTTCGGTTTCTCGCGCCCTACTTTCTACCAGCTCCAGAAGGCTTTCCATGAAAAGGGATTGCCTGGCCTTCTTCCCCAACAAAGAGGACCGCGTGCCCCCTACAAGCTAAATGAAGAGGTCATGGATTTCGTCGAACAGATTCTCGGCAGGAATAGTTCCTTAAAAACAGGTAGGTTGGTAGAGCTCATCGAAGACAGATTTGGTTTCAAAGTGCATCCCCGCAGCATCGAACGTGCTCTGAAACGGAGAAAAAAAAACGATAGAAACAGCCCTTGTGTATAGCCCGTATTTAACCGTTTGCTACGAGAAGCTGCGTGCCCAGGTTTTGGGAGAAGAGACCGTGTTTACCTCCCCTGTAGGACTGGGGCTTTTCCTGCAAAAGGGAATGGCGGCATGGATGATGGGCTGGTCACTTCCCGAAACAACCGCAACTTTGAAGCAGGTAAGAACTCCTGTCCCGCAGGTATTGTCAAGTGAACTTGCCATGTTACTGGCAGAGGCAGTTTTGAACAGGAGGGACAACAATGAATACCGGGAAAGTAAAGGCTTCGCACCTTCAGCGTAATGCATTTTTGTATATCCGGCAGTCGACACTGAAACAGGTCATGGAAAACACGGAAAGCACCAAGCGCCAGTATGCCCTGCGCCAGCAGGCGGTAGCGCTGGGCTGGCCCTTGGAAAAGATTGTGGTAATCGACTGCGACCTGGGACAATCAGGTGCTTCCAAAGAACGGGACGGGTTCCGCCAGCTGGTTGCGGAGGTAAGCCTCGGCAAAGCCGGCATTGTCCTGGGCCTGGAGGTTTCACGCCTGGCCAGAAGTTCCACAGAGTGGCACCGCTTGCTGGAGATCTGTGCTCTTACTGGCACCCTCATCCTGGACGAAGACGGCATCTACGATCCCAACGACTTTAACGACCGGCTTCTTCTGGGGTTGAAGGGCACTATGAGCGAAGCCGAGT
This sequence comes from Desulfovibrio sp., assembly GCA_020060185.1. GTDB lineage: Bacteria > Bacillota > Dethiobacteria > DTU022 > UBA8154 > UBA9862. Next base: position 4,632 of record JAGVAS010000100.1, read on the forward strand.
TGCACGTTTTAAAATCCCGCCTGCGCGGAGGTATCCTGAACAAAGCAAGACGAGGGGAGCTAAAATCACCCCTTCCCATTGGTTTTGTTTATGATGACCAGGGCCGGGTTATCCTTGATCCGGACCAGCAGGTGCAGGAGGCCATCAGGATTTTTTTCCAGACCTTTCGGCGCACAGGTTCTGCCTTTTCCACAGTGAGGGCCTTTAATGAAAAGAGGTTGAAGTTCCCCAAGCGCCTACATAAAGGTTTTCGTAAAGGAGAATTGATCTGGGAGCCGCTGATGTTATCCAAGGCCTTGCAAACCCTGCATAACCCTCGCTATACCGGGGCCTTTTTCTATGGGAGATCCCAAGTACAAAAAACGGCAAACGGGGCTAAAACTACAAGCAAGCTTTCCCAGGAAAACTGGCATGCCCTTATCCATGATGCCCATGAAGGTTACATCTCCTGGGAAGAATTTGAAGAAAACCGGCGCCAGCTGAAGGAAAACGCCAGGGCCCGCGGCCTGGACCGGAAGAGTTCACCCAGGGAAGGTAACGCATTGCTGCAAGGTATCGTCATCTGTGGTCTTTGTGGAAGAAGGATGACAGTGCGCTATCACACAAAAAAGCAGCACATACTTCCTTCTTACCTGTGCCAGAGAGAGGAAATAGAGCACGCCCAAAAAAAACCGTGCCAGGTGATTCCCGGGGCTGTTATCGATGATGCTGTTGGAGAGCTGCTTTTAGAAGTCATCACCCCCTTGTCTCTGGAAGTAACCCTTGCTGTGCAGGAAGAGCTGAATGCCCGGGCAGCCGAAGTTCAAAACCAGCATCTTAAGCAGCTGGAACGATTAAGATATGAAGCTGAGCTGGCCAGAAGGCGCTACATGAGGGTCGACCCCGATAACCGCCTGGTAGCAAGCCAGCTGGAATCGGAATGGAACGACAGGCTAAGAGCGTTAACAGAAGCCCAGGAAGAATATGAAAAACAATGCCAAAGTTCTTCCGCATTACTTGATGAGCAACAACGCCTGGAAATATTGCAAATAGCTACCGATTTTCCCAACCTATGGAGAAGCAAAGATCTCCCCGCTCGGGAAAGAAAACGCATCGCCAGGCTTATTCTCGAAGATGTCACTCTGCTTAAAAAAGAGCAGCTCTTTGTTCATGTTCGTTTTAAAGGAGGTGCCTGTAAAACCCTGACCTTAAAACCTCCTCGTTGTGCGTGGCAAATCCGGAAAACCGCTCCTGGTGTTGTGCAGGAAATTGACCGCTTACTGGAGTATCATACTCACGGGGAAATTGCTACAATCCTCAACGAGAATGGGTTCAAATCCGGTGAAGGAAAACCCTTTTCGAGTAGTATTGTCTGGAAAATTTGCCATAACTACAGCTTAAAAGACCGCTTTACCCGGCTTAGAGAAGCAGGTATGCTTACCCAGGAAGAGATAGCTACCAGGCTGGATGTATCACCCTTAACAGTAAGGATATGGCGAAAGAACGGGTTGTTAAAAGGACATAAGGTAAATGACAAAAATGAATATCTTTATGAACCACCTGGGGAAAATGCTCCCCAGAAAAATAAGAGAAAAAATCTAGCGAAAAGTCACCTGCTGGTATCTACATTAGCATGTGACCAAGGAGGTGCAGTATGAAACATTGCCCTTAA
>JAGVAS010000058.1 GCA_020060185.1 Desulfovibrio sp.
AAGATACTAATATTGAGCTGAAGCAAATAAAAAATCACTGCGATTTTCAATTTCTATTCTTGCCAATTGCTTCTTAATAAGTGATCTTGAAACGAAAGTTAGACGATCGGGGAAGGAGATAAGCTAAGTGCGAGAGTTGTTTGATTGTATCCCTTGTTACATAAGGCAAGTGGTTAATTTGTTTAACTTGGTCGAAGTAGACGAGGAAATAGCTCAAAAGCATATGCGGAGCATCTTGCTGACTATAGCCAGTTTAGATCCTCTGCGAAGTCCTACCGAAAATGTGACAGTAATATTACATAAGGCAAATGAATTATTGGGGGTTAAGGATCCTTACTGCCGGGTAAAACATGAATCTAATATTTTGGCCTTAGGGATGCTGCCAAAGTTAAGGGAGACAGTTAATTTTAGTAATGACCCGCTTAATACAGCTTGCAAATTGGCTATTGCTGGAAATATTATCGACATGATCCTTCAACAGGATTTTGACATAAATGCTAGTGTTGAAGAAGCTTTATCGTCGGATTTTCCCGGAAAAGATTATGAAGTATTTAAAAAGCAAGTGGAATACGCTCGCCAGATTTTAATCATCGGGGATAATAGTGGAGAAATTGCTTTTGACCGTTTGTTAGTAGAACAATTGAAACGCTCCTGTAACAAGATCATTTATGCTGTAAAGGGTGGACCTATTATAAATGATGCAACGATGCAAGATGCGGAACAGGTAGGAATGGTTGAGGAAGTTGAGCTAATTACTAATGGCAATAACTCTGTTGGGACAAATCTGGAACGGTGTTCGTCGGAATTTCGTCAAGCGATGGCAGAGTCTGATGTTATTATTAGTAAGGGTCAAGCTAATTACGAATCGCTAGAATCAACTTTGGAGGCTGGGGACAAAACATTTTTCCTTTTAAGGGCTAAATGTCCGGCTATAGCTCAAAAACTTGGAGTTAAGCTGAATGGCATGGTTTTACGATGGAATGGATCGATTACCAAAGGTCATGGATAATCCCCAACGCAGGCCAGATGATTTCTTCCTCGGTAAAGTGGTTGACTTGGTAACCCGTCTGCTCAATGCGCAAATGGCCGGGTATGTTGAATATGTTTGCTCACAGGTTGTTAACGAAAAGCCGGACCAATTTGTTATAACCTTGCACAGAGGAAAAACCTTCAGAAAATTAGCCTTTCGGGGGTTATTCATCTTATTTACTTTTCGAATTATAATTATATCAAATTTTAGAAAATTCTCAAAAGAGCATAAAAACAGTCTTAGGCAATTTAGATGCATTCAAGCTGGAGGTGGTATAAGCATTCAGGTCGTAAAATAATCCTCTTCCAGGCTTGCCTGGGGTGGCTGCCGAGGGGGACAAAAGAACTACGGTGCAATGTCAAGAGGTGATTGAGAAAAAAATATTCTGAAAAAGACGCAAAAAGGCATAACCCACTAAACCGATAAAATGGATAATCCTGTAAATATCGGCCACAAAAGGTTGCTTACCATGCAGTTTTAAAAAGCGGTTAACATTTTACCTCCTTCTTTTTGGTAAATTTGACCTTTGCTCAGCAGGGCAAAGACCAGGCGGGTAAATCTTCTTGCTGTTAAAGCGAGAGCCCTTTTATGCCGGTGCTTGATGGCCTCGTTGTATTTACGCTGGTAGAAAGCGGCATAATCACTGTTGTGCAGCCTTAAATTGAGCCAGTGCCTTCTCGTTGTCGAAGCGCTTTACATCTCCTATTTCGGCGATGATGCCGGCGGCCAGGACAGATTCCCGGGATGGTGGTTAAAGTTTGGGGTATGGCCTGAAGTTCTCTAGCGATGACCTTATCCAGCTTTTTGCATTGGCCTTCCATGAAGCGTATGTTTTCGATGGTCATGGAAAGGGCTACAGAGACTGCATCTTCCATCTTGGGGTTTAAGCGGTAAGAATTTCGGGCGGCTGTTTTCAGTTCTTTGACAAACTCTTCCGGTTCGGCGAAGCGGCCTTTGCCATGGGAAAGGACGAATCTGACCAGCTCTTCCAGCGGTGTTTCTGCGATTTCATCCGCTGTAAATTCATCGAGCATGTCGAGGGAGGCTTTGTGGAACGATTTACGTCCTGCTGCCTGGCGGAAGTTGGAGAACTTTAAAAAGATCAGGCTAATGGCCCTGTTTTTATCGCTGCGGATATTCTTTTTCATGGTGTAGCGCAGCCTAGTGAGCCTGGCCAGCGGTGCGTAAAGAAGGCTGCCCCTATGAAGTGGTCTTAGCCGGCCGAATCTTAATCTGTCGGCGATAACCCAGGCGTCAATGTGGTCTGTTCTGGGCAGCTTACGGTAGGACTTTTTGAAGCCTTTGATCAGGGCCGGGTTGATGGTAAAAATTTTCACTTCCGTGTCTTTTAGCTGGATCTCGTTTAGGGCTTCCTGCAAGTGCCACCAGTAAAAGCCTGTAGCTTCCATGCCGATGTTGACGACATCTGGGCAGTGTTTTGACACAAGGTGGCAAACTTCATCCAGGAACAGGTCCAGTCCCAGCTGGTCATTGCTAAAGCTAAGAGGTGCTCTTACCTTATCTGCCCTCGGCATCTATGAATTGAGCCACATTTTCCTTGCCGCTGATATCGATCCCGATGTGGAGGGCTCTGGACACGGTTCTCACCCCCTTTGAGCCAGGGCAGATTTGGGGTCCATCCCCGAGACACCCGCCAGCTCAACATCCTCGCTATGAGAGCTCACGATGGTGCTTTCAGAGCTGCACCCTTGTGCTGCTGAACACAAGGCTGAGAAACACAGGTGGCGTCAATCTACGTGTAAGGTGTTCCAACGGGTTTCGGGGGCTCATTCTTTGTCAAGAGGTCAAAGCCTCAGGAGGTGTCAAGAGCTTCCCCGCCCAAGCTTAAGAGTATTGTCTCAAAGATGGACCCAAGTTTCAATCACCTGTATGCTTGTACCTGGTCAGGGGTTGCGGTAATCGAACCTACCGGCCCTCGTACCGTAACCTGCGGGGCGGTCGGCCGACGGCGCTTGCTCTTCCAAAAGCGCGCCTGGCCGCCCGCTGGAGATTAAACTCGAAGGTCGGGCCGGTTAAGAAGCAACAAGT
>JAGVAS010000033.1 GCA_020060185.1 Desulfovibrio sp.
AAAAGCCGTGGATCTTGCCCTGGAGATGCAGCAGTTTGGTGTAAAGGAAATTATTTATACCGATATTTCCCGTGACGGAACCCTGGAGGGGCCCAATATCGAGGCATTGAGCACCATGGCAAGGGCCCTGGAGATACCTCTTATTGCCTCCGGTGGAGTTTCTTCCCTCCAGGATTTGCATGCTTTAAAGGAACTAAAACACCTGGGAGTAAGAGGCGTAATTGTCGGACAGGCTCTTTATACTGGCAGGTTTTCTTTAAAAGATGCTATAATGGAATATGAGGACTGAAACTTTTTCGGAACAATCTTTAACATTAAGGGAGGATGACAACGTGTTGGCCAAAAGAATTATTCCCTGTCTGGATGTTAAAGAAGGCAGGGTAGTTAAGGGAATAAAATTTGTTGATCTGAAAGATGCCGGGGACCCGGTTGAACTGGCCAGTTTTTATGACAAATCCGGTGCAGATGAACTGGTGTTCCTGGATATCACGGCCTCTTACGAGGGAAGAGAAACCATGGTGGAGGTGGCCAGGAGAACAGCCCGGGAAGTTTTTATTCCTTTTATTGTCGGGGGAGGCATCGGCTCGATCGAACAGATTCGTAATATCCTTAAAGCGGGAGCAGATAAGATTTCTTTGAATACTCCGGCCGTAGAAAATCCCGGACTGGTTAAGGAAGCCTCCCAGATTTTTGGCAGCCAGTGTGTCGTCGTAGCTATTGATGCCCTCTGGAATGAAGAGATGCAGGACTGGGAAGTTTATACCCATGGCGGCAGGAAGGCTACGGGGATGCCTGCAGTTAACTGGGCTGCGAGGGTGGAGAGCCTGGGCGCGGGAGAAATATTACTGACCAGCATGGATGCGGATGGCGGCCAGGACGGTTTCGATATTCCCCTGAACAGGGCTGTATGTGAAAAAGTAAATATACCGGTTATCGCTTCCGGCGGCGCGGGGAAGATGGAAGATTTCGCCCGGGTTCTGAAAGAGGGAAAAGCAGATGCGGCGCTGGCCGCTTCAGTATTTCATTATCGCCATTTTTCGATAAAGGATCTAAAAAAATACCTGGCTGAACAGGGGCTGGAGGTGCGTTTAACCTGATGGTTTTTAACGATGAACTAAATAAGCTTGCCTTTGATAAATACGAGCTTTTACCGGCTGTTGTGCAGGATTATCTCGACGGTGAGGTTCTTATGGTCGCCTACATGAACAGGGAATCCTTATACAAAACGCTGGAAACCGGTTTCACCTGTTTCTGGAGCCGCAGCAGGCAGAAGCTCTGGCAGAAGGGTGAAACCTCGGGAAATACCCAGGTTGTGAAAGAAATACTTTATGACTGTGATGCCGACACCCTCCTGATTAAAGTGCTGCAGAACGGCCCGGCCTGCCATACGGGAGAGAGAAGTTGTTTTTACCGCCAGATCCCCTTTACCGGAAGTCCCCGGGAAAAAGAGGTGAAATAAAGTGCCGGAATGGAAACATTATCTTATCGAGATTTCTTCCGGCTTTGTTAACGTACATTTTAACGATGAAGGAATATTTAGCCTTTCCTTAATGCGGAAAGGTTCCATTTTAGCTACACCTGCAGCTGCTGCTGAAGAGGTGGAACTGCCCTGGCCGGAACTTGAGCAGGAAATGCGGGGATATTTTTACGGCCGGCCGATAACGGGAAACTATCCTCTTATTATGAGCGGTTATTCCCCATGGACACTGAAAATTTTGCAGCTTACAAAGGAGATTCCCTACGGTCAAACCCTCACTTATAAGCAGCTGGCGGAAAAAGCAGGAGCTCCTCCAGCGGCCCGGGCGGTGGGCCAGGCACTGGCCCGTAACCGCACGCCTGTTCTTGTTCCCTGTCACAGGGTGGTAGGGCAGAAGGGTAAGCTGGTAGGGTTTACTCCAGGGATTGACTGGAAAGAGGAACTTTTAGAACTGGAAGGCTTTGCTTGCCGGGAATGATTTTTTTAAAAGATAATTAAAATAATGCAGGAGAAGAACTAAAAAAGAGAATTACTCCAAATCTTTTTAATTGAACAGGTGTAAAAAAGTGGAAAAAAAACGCCAGATGCCGTTAACCTTTAATGAAATTAAAAATAATCCTGCCGTAATAACTTATATACGTAAGGCTAATGAAAATTTAGGTGTGCTGGGCTTTACAGAACACGGTTTTCGTCATACCGATCTGGTTGCCGTTACGGCTCGAAGGATATTGATGGATCTCGGTTACAACTCCCGGGAAGCCGAACTGGCTGCTATTGCAGGCTACCTGCATGATATCGGCAACGTGGTGGAACGCAGTCATCATTATTATATCGGTGCCTTGATTGCCATGGATATCTTAAAAGACCTGGGAGTGGAGGAGAAGGAAATTGCGGAGGTAGCTTCTGCCATTGGCAACCATGATGAACGCTACGGTCATCCCGTGAGCAATATTTCTGCAGCAGTAATCCTGGCTGATAAAGCCGATGTGCACAGGTCGAGGGTTCGCAACAGGGATTTCGCCAAGTTTGACATTCATGATCGCGTTAATTATGCTGTTGAGGAATCCGAACTGGAACTGGATCCCGTTAAAAGGATTATTACATTAAGACTCAAGATTGATACACGCATCAGCAGGGTTATGGAATACTTTGAAATTTTTTTAAGCCGGATGATCTTATGCCGTCGCGCTGCAGATTTTCTTACATCTCGCTTTGCCCTAATCATTAATGAAGCTCAGCTCCTATGAAATTAGGAGGCGAAGGCTGGTTCGCTAACGGGTTCGCTTGAGACAGGTTTTTACAGCTTAAGCTCAGGCCTCCGGCTGGCCTCCCCGGGAGAGTTCGCATCCAAAGTCGTCTGGTTGATGCTTTAACCATTTTCATCCATTGAATGTCTTCTTAAAAGATGGTAATATGGAAGTCAGTGTTTATTAATGGTCTCAGGTAGGAGGAGGATTAAAGTGAAAAGGCGTACTAAGACAAGCCCCCTGCTTTTTATAATTATCTCTCTTCTTCTGGTAGTAGCTTCGGCCTTATTTTTATTTAACTGGGAAAGGTATTTAAAAAAGGGCCTTGACCTGGAGGGCGGCGTTTACGTTCTTTTTGAAGCCAAATCTGTTGAAGATGCTGAAATGGATTATGACGTCATTCAGAGGGCTATGATGATTATTCGCAACAGGATTGACGAACTGGGTGTGGTGGAGCCCGTGTTGCAGCGTGAAGGAGAAAGGCGTATCAGAATTGAGCTGCCGGGAATAGAAGATCAGGCCCAGGCCATGGAAATAATCGGCAAAACAGCGCTTTTAACTTTTGTCAGCCCTGAAGGTGATGTTTTACTCACCGGGAGAGACTTAAAAACGGCCTACTTTACTCGCGGCAAGTATAACGAACCGATGGTAGCCCTGGAATTTAACCCTGAAGGGAAGGAAAAATTTGCAGAGGCAACGGAAAAATACCTGGGGAATTTTATCGCAATTTTACTCGATAACGAGATTGTCTCCGCTCCCAGAGTGAATGAAGTTATCAGGGATGGAAACGCGGTTATAACCGGAATACCAACGGCTGAGGAGGCCAGTAATATTGCCCTGATGCTGCGCTCTGGTGCTCTTCCTGTAGAGCTGGAGGAACTTGAAACCCGTTCTGTGGGGCCGGTGCTGGGTGAAAATGCCCTTAAACTAAGCTTTTTTGCCGGTCTTATCGGCTTGGCGGTAGTAATGTTATTCATGCTTTTCTATTACAAATTTGCCGGGCTGGTTGCTGATATAAGCCTGACAGTTTACCTGGCTCTGGTATTCCTTATCCTGTCAGGATTAAACGCCACTTTAACCCTTCCCAGTATTGCCGGCCTGATCCTTTCTATCGGTATGGCCGTAGATGCCAATATTCTCATTTTTGAACGTATTAAAGAGGAACTGCAGGGCGGAAAAACCACTTTTACAGCGATAAATTCCGGTTTTAATCGGGCTCTGCGGGCTATTCTCGATGCCAATGTCACCACTGTCATTGCGGGGCTGGTACTCTTTGTAGTTACAACCGGACCGGTACGGGGTTTCGCCGTAGTGCTCCTGATCGGTATTTTTTCCAGTGTCATATCGGCAATTTATTTAACACGGTATTTACTTCGCCTGGCAGCGCGTTCCCAACTGATCAAGAATGCCGCTTACCTGGGTTTTAGGGAGGTAACCAAATGAAAAAATTCAATTTTCCCTTTATGGAATATAGAAGCAGTGCCTTTGTCCTATCCGGGGCGATTATTTTAATCGGAATAGTATCTCTGCTGGTAAACGGCCTGAACCTGGGCATTGATTTTACCGGAGGTACGATTTTGCACCTGCGCCTGGCAGAAGAATTTCGCATGGAAGAGGTAAGGGAGGTTCTTTCTCCCTTCGAGCTGCAGGGTGTGCCCCTGCAGAGGGTAGGGGGCAACAGCGTCTCCGGGGGAAGTGAAGTTATTATTAAAGCCCCGCACCTGGATGAACCTGCCAGGCGGGAGATAATATCCGCTTTCCGGGAACGCTGGCCGGAGATGACCTCCGAAGATGTCCTGCAGGTTGACAACGTGGGAGCGGTCATCGGTAAAGAGTTAACAAGAGAAGCGTTTTTGGCGCTTCTTATCGCTGCAGTTGCCATGGTTCTTTATATAACTATGCGCTTTGAATTCAAATTTGCCCTGGCAGCTATTCTGGCTTTGCTGCACGATGCTTTTATCGTGCTGGCAGTATTTTCTATCTTTAAAATAGAAATTAACAGCCCTTTTAT
>JAGVAS010000159.1 GCA_020060185.1 Desulfovibrio sp.
GAGTGCTTTACCCTTTTATCGCTTAACATTTTTTAGGGCTCCTGAAAAACCTTATCCAAATAGGAGCCTATTTTAAGAAAACATTTGCGGAATTCCTGGCATTTCTGCACTGGACATTGTTTTTTAACAATGTTTATGCTATAATTTATCATGGTCCCTGAAAAATTCATGAAAGGGGTCCTGTGATGTTTACTGCAGAATTTTTTTGGAAGGTATTTGAAAATACTGGTTCGGTAGCCGCTTATTTACTTTATAAAAGACTTCTTTCTCATTAAAATTTAATCTTATAAAGCTATGAAGGGGAAGAGTACGTCAGAAGCTGAATCCACAGAGAGGAAAGGCTGTGGCTGAAAGCCTTCCGAGGAGGCCTGACCGAAGTTCACCCCGGAGTTACCGGCTGAAAAGAGGTTTAAATCAAAGTAGGCCAGGATCGGACTTCACCGTTATTGTTTAAGAGGGAACTCCAGTGGAGTTAAGTATTGGGTGGTACCGCGGAAGAAACTTTCGTCCCGTAAAAAAGGACGGAAGTTTTTTAACTTATATGGCGGGATTTGAATAATAAGGAGGTCAGCTTTAAAGATGCAAGAAAGTATGGATAGGTTACAGCTGCAATTAAAGGAAGACATTGACAGAGCGCAGGATTTAAGTGAGCTGGATAATATACGTGTCCGCTACCTGGGGAAAAAAGGTGAAATCACCTTGCTCATGCGTAATATGAACCAGCTTTCTGCCGAGCAAAGGCCGGTTTTCGGCAAGCGACTCAATGAGCTTAAAAAAACAGCGGAAACAATGCTTGAGCAGAGGAAAAAAGAGCTGTACAGTGAACTCTCCGTAAAGCGCTGGGAAAGGGAACGTGTCGATGTTACCCTACCGGGTAAGCCTTTTAACCTCGGCCGAAAACACCCTATTACCATAGTTTTACAGGAGATCGAAGAAATATTTACCTGCATGGGTTTTAAAATAGCGGAAGGACCTGAAGTTGAACTGGACTACTACAATTTTGAAGCTTTAAACATGCCTAAGGATCACCCGGCCAGGGACATGCAGGATTCTTTTTATATAAATCCGGAGGTACTTTTACGTACTCATACCTCTCCTGTAGAAGTACGTACCATGGAAGCCCAGGCTCCGGAGCTTCCCGTGCGTATTATATCCCCTGGAAAAGTTTACCGGAGGGATGACGATATTACCCACTCCCCCATGTTTCACCAGGTGGAGGGACTGGTGGTAGATAAAGGAATTTCCCTGGCCGATCTGAAAGGTACGCTTTTGCTTTTTGCCAGGGAAATGTTCGGTAAGGATCGGGACATCCGACTGCGTCCCAGCTTTTTCCCCTTTACGGAGCCCAGTGCCGAAGTGGATATTTCCTGCATTGCCTGTGACGGTAAGGGATGTCGTATTTGTGGGGGAACCGGCTGGCTGGAGATACTCGGCTCGGGCATGACCCATCCGCGGGTCCTGGAAGTTTCCGGCTACAATCCTGAAGAGGTTACAGGTTACGCTTTTGGCATGGGCGTGGAACGTATTGCCATGCTTAAATATGGCATTGAAAATATACGGCTTTTCTATACCAACGATTTACGCATGTTAAGTCAGTACTAAATAATAAGGAGGTAGCTAATAAATGAAAGTGCCATATAACTGGCTTCGTGAATATGTGGATATTCCCTATTCACCCGAAGAACTTGCCCAGCGCCTCACCATGGCTGGAATTGAAGTAGGATCCGTCCAGATTTTTGCTCCCCTGGATGAAAACTTTGTGGCTGGAAGAATCGAGGAACTGTTGCCGCATCCCGGGGCCAAAAATCTCCAGGTGGTAAAAGTCAATGCCGGGAACGGCATTTTAAACATTGTCTGCGGCGCCTGGAATATTAAAAAGGGAGACATGGTGGCCCTGGCTCTTCCCGGGGCCGTAATGCCGGGAGGTAAAGAGATCCAGACAGCGGAAATAAAAGGTGTCATTTCCAAGGGGATGCTCTGCTCGGCTGGAGAACTGGGACTGGATATCGTCCAGGAAGAAGAAGGCATCTTGATCATTAATGAAGAATGCTCCCCGGGGACGAGGTTAACAGATATCCTCTTTATAAATGAGCCTGTCCTGGAACTGGATCTTACGCCTAACAGGGCTGACTGCCTGGGATTGCTGGGGGTAGCCCGGGAAGTTGCGGCTCAAACCGGCGGTAAAATAAAGCTTCCTGTCGTGGAAGTTGAGGAAAAGGGTAGGGATATCCGGGAACTCACCAGTGTCGAAATTCTAGATCCGGAGCTTTGCCCCCGTTATACGGCAAGAGTTATGGAAGGATTTAAAATAGCGCCATCCCCCTTAAATATGCAGCTAAGGCTTCTCTCTGTGGGGATACGCGCCATTTATAACCTTGTGGACGTTACAAACTATTTGATGTGGGAAACAGGTTTTCCCATGCATGCTTTTGATTATGATAAGCTGGAAAAGGGGCGGATTATTGTTCGCTGTGCCTACCCCGGGGAAGAAATAGTAACTCTAGACGGCGTAAACAGAACTCTGGACCCCGAAGTGCTGGTTATTGCCGATGACCGGGTGCCGGTAGGACTGGCCGGGATAATGGGGGGGGAATACACGGAAATCACGTCAACAACCACACGCCTGCTCCTGGAAGCAGCTTGTTTTAATACTGTCAATATACGCAAAACAGCGCGGAAAATGAATTTGCCTTCGGAAGCGTCACAACGCTATGAAAAAGGTGTGGACCCTGAAGCTGCAATTTTTGTTCAGAACAGGGCGGTACGCCTTATCCAGGAAACCGCCGGAGGAGAGATCTGTCGCGGTATTATTGATAACTATCCCAGGCCGTACAGCCTACCGCGCATTAATTTAAGAGCGAAAAAAGTTAAAGAGGTGTTGGGTTATAATGTCAACGAGGAAGAGATAACCGGAATTCTGGGCAGGTTAGGCCTGGAAGTGGAGGCCGACCCGCAGCCTTCGGAAATGACCGGCCGGGAAGCCCCGGCGGGAGCGGTTTTTAAGGTGGAAGTTCCCTCCTTCCGCAGGGACCTGTATGAGGAAATCGATTTAATCGAAGAAATTGCCAGGATTAAAGGTTTTGAAAAGATACCTTTAACTCTTCCTGAAGGTGTTTTAACCTCGGGCAGGCCTTCAAGGGAGAGAAGAATCTTAGACAAGTTCAGGGAAGCCCTGGTTGGTTGTGGCCTGCAGGAAATAATCACCTTTTCTTTTATGAACCCCCGGCTTTTTGATGAGCTGGATCTGCCGCCGGCTGATTTCAGGCGTAATGCGGTAAAGCTGCAAAACCCTCTTTCCGAGGAGCAGGGAGTGCTGCGTACTACGCTTATCCCCAATATCCTGCAGGTTATGCAGTATAATTTTAATCACCAGGTAGACAACCAGTTAGTATTTGAAATAGGAAAAGTATTTATTCCTGCTGAAAAAGATCATAAGCTTCCGCTGGAAAAAGTGATGTTGTCCCTTGCCCTTTCCGGCAAAATGCCTCCAAATGACTGGCAGAACCATCCGAGACCCCTGGATTACTTTTACCTGAAAGGGATCCTGGAAGCCCTGCTTGGCAGCCTGGGCATCAAAAAATACGGCTGGACAGCAGCACAACTGCCTTTCCTGCATCCAACCAGGAGGGCAGCACTGGTTGTAAATGAACGGGAAGCAGGTTTTCTTGGCGCCTTACATCCTGCAGTACAGGAAAAATTCCAATTCAAGCAGGATGTTTACCTGGCGGAATTATCAGCGGAAGCATTTATAAACTCGGCTTCCCTGATCCCTTCTTTCAAGCCATTGCCGCGTTATCCTTCAGTTTTACGGGATGTGGCTTTTATCGTTCCCGAGGAAGTAAGTGCCGGGGATATTCTGCAGAGTATAAAAGAATGCGGTGGTGGATTACTGGAAGATATCAGGCTATTTGACGTCTACAAGGGGAGCCAAATTCCGCAGGGGTACCTGAGCCTTGCTTTTGCCCTTACCTTCCGGCACAGTGAAAGGACCCTTAAAGATGAGGAGATAGATGAGATACAGGGAGCCATGGAGAAATTTCTCCATGAAAAATATGGGGCAGTCCTGAGAAAACTGTAACCAAAAAAGGATTCCGGGCAGGCTCCACCGAATACAAATTAAGTAACTACTCAGGAATCAGGAGACAGAAGTCAGGAGTAAGAATGAGAGGACGGTTTATCATCTCGTTGTATTCTGAATTCTGACTATTGAATTCTGAATACCTGAATTGAGAAAGGAGAGGTATCCTTGCGTTGTCTATTCCAGCGGAACTGGCATTCTTCCGTACGTTTGGAAGAACAAGAGCTTCTGGTAGAGGTCACTTATTGCGGGACGGACCGCGAAGCTTGTGCACGCCTGGTTGTTGATCCTGTAACTTTCACCGTCAGCGAAGCAGCCTGGGAAAAATATCGAGCTCCGGAAGAGGCGGGCTGCAAAGCGCTAAGCCTTCCTCAACTGGCAGGGATAGAGGCCTATTTTAATTCTGGAGCCGCCCTGCGCGAAGCCCTTGCCCCGCTGCAGGATGCCTGTGCTAACGGTCTTTTCGCCGAAGCTGTCCGGGGGGTTATCCAGGCGGAGACTTTTCTCTTTAAAGAGCGGGGTTTTTCTACACCGGAAGCCTACGAGGATAACTGGAACACTCTTTATGTTAACTCCTGCCGCTATTACAGCAACCTTGAACGGGTAACGCAGGGATGGTACGAGCACGTTGGTTACAGCAGCCGAGGAGGAAGCCTTTTTAACCGCATGAAAACCCAGGTTTTGTACCTTAAAGGTAACTCCTACCTGCTTACCGGTCATCTTAACGATTCCTTCCATGGCGTCTCCGTCGAACTTGAATTGGAGAAGGACAAGCTGATGGTTAAAAGCGCCAGGGGGGATCTTTTAAGAGCCCCTGACCGTGTTTGTGGAGAAGCGGCAGGCTTAATGAAAGAATTGAAGGGTAAAAACTTGGGCGGAATAAAAAAGAAAGATATTGCCCTGTTACTTGGGGGCGGAAATGGCTGCGTTCACCTTATCGACCTGGTTTCTGACGGCCTGGAAACCCTGGAGCTCGGTGAAAGAGCGAAAACATTCTAACTTTCACAACCCTGCGGGTTACAACAATGAATGAAAATGATCCTTCGTCAGAACCCGTATTATGTCCCGTATATATAAATATAAATAATCTTCCAGTTGCTATGAGTACACCAGAAAGTTATAATAGTATAAATATATGTGTGGTGGAACCTCATCCTAAGGGTTTTTTAAGGCTTTTTTCTTAAGGGGTGGAAGAATTGGCAGTTGAGGAGAGGAAAAAACGGGTGGTTATTGAGATACTGGGTGAGGAGTATATTATCCGTAGCTCGTCCTCCAGTGAACATGTGCTTGAAGTGGGCAGGTATGTCAACCGCCTGATGAAAGAGCTATCTGAAAAGTACCCGCGGATGAGCGTGCAAAAAATAGCTATTCTGGCTTCGCTGAACCTGGCCAGCGATTTATTATCTTTGCGAAAACAGGAAAAACACAGGAAAAGGTGAAGTGAAAAGCATGAATTGGCTGGATTACGCCCTTATTTTTATTTTAATACTGAATTTTTATAATGGATTAAGGCATGGTTTCTTACGCCAGATTGCAGGGCTGATAAGCTTGTTTATCGCCCTCTATGCCGCTCTTTTCTGGAGCAGCGATGTAAAAGGTTACCTGCAGGAATATCTTAAATTGGAAGAAGTTATTGCTGCACTGGCGCGCAACGGGGAGACCTCTTTGTGGTTGACAGAGATTCTTTCCAATATAGTAGCTTTTCTCATCGTTTTTTTTATCTTTTCCCTGGTGCTGTCCCTTATTAGCAGGAAGCTGAGCGTTTTTAATAAAATTCCCATTTTAGGTCCTTTAAACGCTTTTTTAGGCAGTATCCTGGGTGCTATTAAAGGCATCCTGGTGATCTTTTTAATTGTAGCCCTTATTTCCCTGGTTGAAACCGATTTCTGGATGAGGACGGTAGAGGCTTCTGTGGTGGTTTCACTTTCCCGTCATTACATGCCCTTGTTATTTGGCCTTATTTTTGATTTCGTGGTGGGCAAACTGGGAAAACTAATTTAAAATTTAAAAAAACGTGGAAAAAATGACTTATCAAATTCTTAATGAGGACTTTTACCAGGGCAATACAGTAGATATAGCCCGCTCCCTGCTGGGGACGATATTCGTTCATTTTTCCCCGGAGGGGCTTACTTCCGGTATTATAGTTGAAACAGAGGCATACCTCAGTCAGGACGATCCGGCCTGTCATGCCGCAAGGGGAAAAACCAAACGAAATGCCGTAATGTTCGGCCCTCCCGCGAGGGCCTATGTTTATTTTATCTATGGCAATCATTACTGCTTCAACGTTGTTACCAACAGGGAAGGGATAGGAGAAGCCGTTCTTATCCGTGCCCTGGAGCCCATGGAAGGCCTGGGCCTGATGCAGGAAAGACGGGGTGGCGGGCAGAAGAAAATTAACCTGACCAGCGGCCCGGGAAAACTCTGTCAAGCTATGGGTATCAGTAGGAAGCACAACGGGATCTCTTTACTGGAGTATCCTCTCTATATTGCCGCAGGTATCGCTTTAGAGGACTCTTCTATCGGTGTCTCCGGCCGTATCGGTCTCAATCAGGGGCAGGATAAACAGTGGAGGTTTTTTATCAAAGGGAACCCCTTTGTATCACGATGAGGTGGTTGTTTAAATGAAAAAGTCCATGCGTATTCTTGAATTTGAAAAAATAAGAGAACAACTGCAAAAATTTACCCTCACGGTTCCGGGTTCCCAGAAAGTGGAGGCATTGTACCCTCTTACCGGCATTGATAAAATAGCCGGGTTACAGCAGGAGACCTCGGAAGCTGCAGGGATTATTTTGCAAAAAAACATCAATTTTAAAAGTTGCAGTGATTTAATGCCTTTACTTAAGCGTGCTGAACGGGGTGGGCTTCTGGGCTCTTCTGAACTTAAGGAGATAGAAAATTTTTTAAGGACACTGGAAATATTAAAAAGTTATTTTTTAAAAGAGAGTGAAATGGAGGAAAGATTCCCCCGTATCTTTAAACTTGTAAAAGAAATAAAGGTTTTCCCACATCTAACTTCGGAACTAGAGAGGTGTTTAACTTTACAGGGGGAAATCAAAGATAGCGCCTCCAGCCTGCTTTCCTCCCTGCGCTCGGAAGAGAAAAGCCTCCAGGAAAAAATTTGCCATTCTCTGGAATCGTACCTGAGAACGCCGCACTACCAGAAATATTTACAGGAAAATATTATTACGGTAAGACATGATCGCTATGTCCTTCCCGTAAAACAGGAATTTCGCAGGCAGATTCCCGGTATAGTCCATGACCAGTCTGACAGCGGGGTCACCCTTTTTATTGAACCCCTTCCGGTTCTGGAGCTTAATAACCGCCTGAGGGGAATTAAAGGGCGGATCGAAGAAGAAATAGAAAAAATCCTGCGAAGGCTTACCGTGCTAATTGGTAATCATTATGCCGCGATCGTATTTAGCTATGAGGCTTACGGTGAGCTGGATTTTATCCTGGCGAGGGGCCACTTAAGCCTGCTGCATAAGGCAAGAGAACCGTTCCTAAACAACGGGGGAATTATTGTTATTTCCGGGGGACGCCACCCATTGTTGTCACCGGAGGAAGTCGTCCCCGTAGATGTCCACCTGGGCAGGGATTTTAACACCCTGGTTATTACAGGCCCCAACACGGGGGGGAAAACTGTTACCCTTAAAACGATAGGGCTCTTTGTCTTAATGGCCCAGTGCGGCCTCCACGTTCCGGCTGAAAAGGGTACCGATCTCGGCATCTTTGAAGGTATTTGGGCCGATATCGGGGACGAACAGAACATTGAACAATCCCTCAGTACTTTTTCCGGCCACATGCTTAACATTATTGAAATACTGGCAAAAGCTGCCCCTTCTTCACTGGTGTTGCTGGATGAGCTGGGTGCGGGGACTGATCCCTCGGAAGGATCTGCCCTGGCCATGGCTATCCTGGAAGAGCTTCATTCCCGCGGCATAAGAACAGTGGCGACCACACATATTAATGAGCTGAAGGTGTTTGCCCATCTTCGACAGGGCATGGAAAATGCCTCCATGGAATTTGACCCCCTGACACTGAGGCCTTCCTTCAAACTTCTCATTGGTGTCCCGGGGCAAAGCAACGCCCTTAATGTAGCGGAAAGGCTGGGCATGTCCCGGGAATTAACGGAAAAAGCCCGTTCCTATGTGCGTAAAGAATTCCTTGATCTGGAGGAAGTTGTTTCCGGCCTAGTGGAAGAAAGGCGCAGGCTCTCTGCTGATAATGAAAAAATCAGGGAAATGAAGGAAGAATTGACTCTTCTCATCCAGAAAATGACAGAAGAAAAAGAGGAGTTGGAGCAAAAAAGAAAAGAAATGCTAAAGAAGGCGCGTAACGAAGCTGGTGAGATTATCAGGGATGCCCGGCGGAGGACAAGTGAAATATTGCATAGACTAAACCGTGCCGAATGGGAGAAAACGGGCAGGGAAGCCCTCACTCTGGGGCAGGAGGCAAAACAGGCGTTAAAAGAATTTCGCGAAGAAGTCAGCAGCCGTGAACTCCAGGAAGAGGGAGGGGGGATACCCCTGAACCTGGATGAAGTAAAAGAAGGCCAGGATGTTTATATCAAAAGCCTGCGCTGCTCCGGAAAGATTACCAGGGTGCTTTCAGCCGGAGAAATCCAGGTTCATGCCGGTACTCTTAAAATTAGCACTGTCCTGGATGATCTCGAAAAATGTGAAAGTAATAAAAGAGAGCGGGAAAAAGCTCCCCGGGGAAGGAAAGATCAACCTTATGGGGATTTATTATGGGAAAAAAGTGCCGCTGTCAGCAGGCGGCTGGACCTTCGCGGGCTGACCCTGGAGGAGGCGATCCTTAAGGTTGACAAACATATGGACGACTCTATTCTTGCCAATTTGGACAAAATAGAAATAATTCACGGTAAAGGCACCGGAAAGCTGCGTAAAGGATTACACCTTTACCTGGAAAACAAGGAGCAGGTAGAAAGCTTCCGCCTTGGTGGTGAAGGTGAAGGTGGAAGCGGTGTAACAATCGTAAATTTAACGAAAATGTAAGCACAAACATTTGGCAGGTATTATATCTTTATCCAGATCCCCCGGAATCATCTCTTTTTGTTCTTTCCCCTGTTGATGATTAAGGGCGGCTGGGGGCCTATTTCGGATGATTGATCATCCCGGTTATTATCATAGATTTCTTGCTGCTCTTCGCGCTGGGGAATAAAAAGTACCCATTCCGCAGGTGCAGACTTTACACCTTCCAAATTAAGAGCTACCAGTGAATAGATATATGCTTTCCCTGCCTCAATACTGCTGTCAAGATACTGCGTAATGGAACCGGGGAGCTTTTGTAAAAGGATTAGTTCCTCTTCTCCTTCAATACCCCTGTATACCCTATATTCGATTATATCAGGGTTATAGTCCCACTGTAAATGAGCCCGGAGGGGATGCTCCAGTAGGTAGACAATAAATCCCCCCGGCCTGGATGCCGGCCTGGTATGCACTTCACAGTACTCTGCCGGTGGCATTAACTCGGCATCTTCCGGCCCTCTTCCCGCACCCAGTTTCCAGCGGTCATCTGTTAGCTCGAATTCCGGCCTGTTTAGAAAAACCTTTTTCACAATTTCGTTTTCCGGGCAGAATTCGCCGGGCAGAAGCCCACTTGCGCTGCAGATTTCCAGTTCTAGATGCAGATCGCAGGTCTCCTGGGGTACCAGCCCCGTGGGGAATATTTCGTGTACAATAGATTCCGGCGGGCAGAATGGCCCGGGCCTCAGCCCGGATTTACTGCAAATACTGATGGGGCCGCTGATCCCTGAAGGCCTGACAAAGTCTGATGGCGGCACATCTTTTAGAATTTGCGACAGAATGGAGTTCATATAAGTTATGGTGGTACCGCTTCCCCCTCTGACAGTTCCCAGCTTGGTGATGTCATGTCCCAGCCAGAAGGAAACGACAATGTCAGGAGTGTAGGCAATTAAATAAGCATCCCGGTTGTCATTGGTCGTACCTGTTTTTGCTGCAACAGGACGCCCTACTCTTAACCTTCCCGCTGTTCCACGACGTACTACATCTTTAAGCATGTCTGTTATCAGGAAAGCAGTCTGCTGGGACAAAACAGCCTCAGGTTCGCCGCGGTGTTCATATAAAACACTACCGTTGCGATCCTCGATACGTTTTACCGTGTACAAATTTACTTTTATTCCCTGATTGGCCAGGACAGCATAAGCCTGGGCCATGTCCAGGGGTGTCACTCCATAAGTCATTCCTCCCAGGGTCGTGGCCAGGTTGTAGTCGTCGGCGTGAATGGTGGTCAGGCCCATTCTTTTGGCGTATTCCAGGCCGATATGAGGTGTTAACCGTTCAAAAGCCCTTACTGCCGGGACATTTAAGGACCAGACCAGCGCTTCTCGGACCGGAACCAGGCCGCGGAAGCGTTTGTCAAAATTTTCGGGTGTCCAGGTGCCCCTGATAAAAGGAGCATCATCAATAATTGACCCGGGGGTAAGAAGATTTTCTTCAAAAGACGGTGCATAAGTAACAATGGGTTTTATGGAGGAGCCCGGCTGCCTGCGGCTTAAGAAACGCAGGTCCTGGTTTTTTTTGCTGTATTCTCTTCCCCCAACCAGGGCGAGGATTTCGCCTGTTACCGGATTGGCGACAACTGCTGCCGCCTGGGGCTGAAGGATGCCTTCCTCAGAAAGAACTTCCTGGGGGTAACGATCATAATCTTTGCTTTTCAACAGTTCTTTCATCAGGGCCATGTCAACTCTGACATTTTGTGGGTATAAGCTTTCATCGTTTAGTACATTTTCCGTAATTACCTGGGCATCCATATCGAGAGTAGTGTAAACTTTCAGGCCCATGTTGTAAATGGCTTCATATGCTTCTTCACGACTTTTGTACTGGGGCATTGCGGTTAAAATTTTTAAAAGCTCGTGGTGCAAGACATAATCAATAAAATAAGGATAAGGATATTCCCGGGATGGAGGCTCGGAAAGAATTATTTCCTGCTCTTTGGCCTCGATTAATTCCCTGTGGTTGATATATCCCAGCTTGTACATTTTGGTGAGAACAAGGTTTTGTCTTTGCAGCGAACCTTCAAAATTCAGGTAGGGTGAGTAAAAATTGGGTGCACGTGGAATTCCGGCCAGTAATGCCGCTTCAGCAACTGTTAGTTCAGCTGTGCTTTTATTAAAATAAGTATTGGCTGCCGCCTCTATACCGTAAGCGCCATGGGCAAAGGGGATACGGTTGAGATACATTTCCAGGATTTCGCTTTTGGAATATTGGCGCTCCATTTTAACTGCAAGCCAGGCCTCCTGGACCTTCCGGCGGAATGTTTTCTGTGGGGTTAAAAAAGCATCTTTTATGAGCTGCTGCGTTATGGTGCTGCCTCCCTGCACGGCCCAGCGGCGCTGGCGCAGGTTGGTGACAAAAGCTCTTAAAATGGCGAGAGGATCTATACCGAAGTGATCATAAAATCTTTCATCCTCTATGGCGATGAAAGCTTTTTGCACGTGTGGGGGGATTTGCTCCAGGGGTATTTCTATGCGGTTTTGTTCGTCATAAAGCCTCGTTACTTCTTTGCCGTTGCGATCGAAGATATATGATGTGACTGAAGGTCGGAGAGTGCTGCTGTTAAATTCCGGTGCCTCCTTTACATAGGAGTATACGATGGTAAGCGCGCCAGCGCTTAAGAGAATAAAGGCAATAATAATCAGTAAAAGGACTGCTTTGAGTACCTTAAATCTTTTCTTACCCTTCTTTTTTTTCACAGAATTGACACTTCCGGCGGCAGTAGATTGAGTGTTGGATTTTGTAGTCCGGTTTACTTTTCGTTTTCCAGGCATAAGCGCCCACCTCACTGAACATATTAACCGCCATGACCCTACGGGTCACAAAAATAGATGAAAATGACCGGGTTTAGATCCCGCCATTGTTCCACACAGGCAGCATTTTGCTGTTGGCGGAGCGACTTGTGCAGCGAAGATAAAAGCTCACGTTGAAGCGAAGGTTGGAGATGAGATGGCCCTGCCGGCATGGAAGCCGGCAGCCAGGAGGTGAGCAGTCAGCGAACTCTCCTGGGAAGGCCATCGTAGACTCAAGCTGAAACGTAGAGCTTTCAGAGCGGAACTCGGAGCTCCGCCTCAGCAAACGCTGCCCTATTCTCATATTATACCACAAGAACTTGCAGTAGAAAATCTGTTAAAAGCTAAAGTTCCAGGTTGCTTAAGGAAATTATATAATGTATAATTTGCTGCAGATGCTGCTTTGCTTATATACCCTAAAAAAGGAGATTTTTAAAATGGACATCTTGCAGGATTTGGAGTTCAGAGAGCTGGTATACCAGGTTACCGATGAAGCTGAGCTTAGGGACAGGCTCAATGCCGGGCCGATCATTTTATATATTGGTTTTGATCCCACAGCCGATAGCTTGCATGTGGGTAGCCTCCTTCCCATCATAGCCTTAAGACGTTTCCAAATGGCAGGGCATTCACCCATCGCCCTGGTAGGTGGTGGCACGGGTCTAATCGGTGATCCCAGCGGTAAAGTTTCTGAAAGGGGATTAAACCCTGAAGAACTGGTAGAGGAATGGACAGATAAAATTAGAAAGCAGCTGGAGCGGTTTCTGGATTTTGATTCCAAAACTAACCCCGCCCGCATGGCAAATAATTATCACTGGCTGGGCAACCTGGAAGTTATTAAGTTCCTGCGTGATATCGGGAAATACTTTCCTGTCAGTTACATGCTCTCTAAGGAATCCGTAAAAGCCAGGCTGGCTACCGGTATTTCTTATACCGAATTCAGCTACATGATCCTGCAGTCTTATGATTTTCTGAAATTAAGTGAGGATTTCAATTGTGAATTACAGGCAGGGGGCAGCGACCAGTGGGGAAATATTACTGCGGGAATAGATTTAATTCGCAGGGTTTCCAACAAGAAGGCTTATGGATTGACATTTCCCCTGGTTACCAAAAGTGACAGTACTAAATTCGGTAAGACAGAAGCGGGGACAATCTGGCTGGATCCGGCTAAAACCTCTCCCTACGAGTTTTATCAGTTTTGGATTAATACTGATGACAGGGACGTTGTTAAATTTATAAAATACTTTACTTTTTTATCCAGAGACCAAATACTTGCCCTGCAGGAAGAGGTTGAAAATAACCCCGGGAAAAGGGAAGCCCAGCGGGTTCTGGCCCAAGAGGTCACGGCCTTGGTGCATGGCCGGGAAGCTTTAAACAGAGCGGAAAAAATATCTCAGGCTTTGTTCTATGGAAACTTGAGAGATTTAACAGAGGAGGAAATTGAAGAGGGCTTTAAAGACGTACCTTCTATGACCGTTCAGGAAAAAGAGATTGGCGTGGTGGATCTCCTGGTAACGAGCGGCCTTTCCTCTTCCAGGAGACAGGCCAGAGAGGATATCAAAAACAGGGCAATTTATATCAATGATGAGCCAAGTACCGATATTGACAGGGTCCTGTTATCGTCCGACCGACTCTGGGGCGGAAAATATACAGTCATTCGCCGGGGCAAAAAAAATTATTACCTGGTTAAATGGCTTGACTGAATCTTTGCCTCCAAGCAATTCTTTATCGGGTTCTTTTTTAAAATTGTTTTGCAAGCTATTTCTTAAAAAGCCCTTCTTAACATAAATATAAATGGAGGGCTTTTTATGTTTTTGTGGCGTAAAAAAACCATAATTCGCTTTTTCAACGACCGTTTACTCAATTACAGCCTGTTTTCATTTATTGCTCTTTGCCTGCTGGTATTTTTGTTGCTTAAAGGTTTCTGGGCCATGGAACAGAACCTGCGTCCGGCCATTCTTTCCATAGCAGAAGTAAAAGCCGATATGCTGGCCACAGATGCTGTCAACAGGGCCATCATGGAAGAAGTGGCTCACGGCATTCTTTATCAGGATTTGATTTCTATAAAACAGGATGACAGGGGCAAGATTATCATGGCCCAAATTAATACTATGGAAATCAACCGTTTAATGGCAAAAACCACTATGGCCACGCAAAATGCTCTGAAAGAGATCGGGAAGGAACCAATAAAAATACCCCTTGGCGAGGTTCTCGATAGCTATCTTTTGGCAGCCTACGGTCCCGAAATTCCTGTAAAGTTAATACCTGCCGGCAGAGTCAACACCTCTTTGCTGGATTCTTTTGAAGAGGCCGGTATTAACCAGGTGCGTCACAAGATCTACCTGGATGTTTTTACGGAAATACGGATAGTGATTCCCTTTATTTCGGATGATATAGAGGTACATACCACTATCCCCATCGCTGATACGATTTATCCCGGTGAAGTTCCCGAGACGATTGTAAATCTTATTATGGGAGCATTAAACCCGAAGAAGCCACTGAACCTGTCGCCGTAGGCAAAAAGTAAGGTATAAGGCGATATAGTAAGGTAACAGTAGCATGAATGAGGTAACTTTAGCGTGTTGTTATAAATCATAATTAGGCTGTCTTGTGTCTCCGTAAAAAACGTGCTATATTAACAAACTGTGACAGGAAATTGTCCGGAAAGAGAAATTAACAATGCCGGGCAAAAAAACAAAAATACTGAGTCGAAAAATCTTGACAAAGTAAAACAAAGATGTTATATTATCGAACTGTGGCGTCAAAATGGCGCTGGCAACATTATCAAAGAATAACGCAAAAATAAAAGAATGTTGCCGAGTGAAAAGCTCAAAAAGCTTTCAACAAGTTGACAGCACCTTGACAAAGGAACGTAAATATGGTAAGATTAATGGTGCTGCATAAAGTTCTTTGAAAACTGAACAAGGATAGGAGGAGTCCCTGTCAAGGACTCAATTTCTTAAAAAACACGCTAGGAAAAGCTTGAAAGTAAAGCAATGTTCATCCTGCTGTAAGGCAGGAGAAAGCATAGAAGCTTAACTGGAGAGTTTGATCCTGGCTCAGGACGAACGCTGGCGGCGTGCCTAACACATGCAAGTCGAGCGGTCCGGCACTCAACTGAGTGGGTCAATCTGGGATGGAAAGCTTTTTCTATGTAAATATTAATAGGAGTTTGTTGGGAGCATTGTCCCTGTTGATATTTCTCCCGCGTAGGAGGATAGAGTTAGCGGGGAGCATGTTCGTACCCGGAGATTCACTGAGTTGAGTGCCGGATAGCGGCGAACGGGTGAGTAACACGTGGGCAACCTGTCCGAAAGACCGGGATAACAGCCCGAAAGGGCTGCTAATACCGGATAAGCTTACCGGGTTGCATGATCTGGTAAGGAAAAGTCGGTAACTTCTGCTTTCGGATGGGCCCGCGTCCCATTAGCTGGTTGGTAGGGTAACGGCCTACCAAGGCGACGATGGGTAGCTGGTCTGAGAGGATGGTCAGCCACACTGGGACTGAGACACGGCCCAGACTCCTACGGGA
>JAGVAS010000036.1 GCA_020060185.1 Desulfovibrio sp.
ATAAAAGTAGCGAAAAACGAAGGTGTTATTATTACTCTTTTTCATGGGACAACCCATCCACCACACGATAACTTATGGGAAATTGCTGATGAAAGAGTTGCCCTTAATCAAGAAATTATTAATAAAATTTTACGATAAATGTATTGACACAATATGAACCGGATATTATAATAAGTGCAGAATAGCTACTGGCGTTCGCGAGGATGTCAGTCAAGAATCTGTGTAACCCCACTTTTTATGAGTGGGGTTACTTTTTTAAAAAACTATATATCTATCATATTAGTTTTGGCATTTCTGGCAAGATATCTGTTTCCGGTGATTGTACTACCATCGAGGTTCGATCTCGGAATCTCCTGGCTTTAGTCATGGGGAGAATGTTAAACTGCTGCAGGGACACCTTTTTTCAACCCGGCAAAGAATTCTTCTATTTCCTGTGCTTTCATGGCATCAGTATCACTAACCATGGAGGGGAAAACAGGTGGGTAAAGGTCGTAAAGGTATTCGTACATTTTTTCCACCATATATTCCGTATCGTGCACTTTTCCCCAAAGCCTCTGGATATGCTCCGTCGACATAAAAACGGCCTGGCAGTAGTCACGCATTAGTTCCAGCGCTTTTTTTAATTTGCTTCCCCAATCCATGCCAGCTTTGTTAACATCATAAAGCTCAACGGCTTTTTTTATGGCAATTTCCTTCCATTTAAAAACATGTTCTATCTCGCTGTACGCTGGTGACAGGTCAATCTCTTTTTCCCCGGCAAGCCGCTCCATTCCATACTTGAGATAATTTATCCGGCTGTCGATATAAATATCCAGCATCCTGACAATCCCCACGATATTCCTTTCATCCAGGTTCTCAGGTTGACGGCTAAGAATGAGACCTGCAGGATAATCTTCCATTTTCCTTAAAAGGGTTGAACACAGCAGGTAACCTTTAAGGCAGGGAAGTTTCTGCCTGCCTTCAGTCGGCCTCCATCCCCAGTTGCAGGCCCTTTTCATGATTCTTAGAAACATGATGACCTTTGTATCCGGATTTTCCTGCACCAGGTCGTAACCGGTATCATTAAAATGCTCGCCGTGTACAGGTATGCCTAAAGAAATGTTAAAGTTGTCAACCAGGGTATCAAATATCCCGCAAAAATACTTGCCGTTTTCCCAGAAAATATGGGGATGCTGGTATAAACCGGTTTTTTCCTTGTCATAACGTCCTACTCCCGTCACCCCAAGGGGAGGATAATGCCCGTCGGCTCTTAGAATCAACCTTATTTCCGGTGCCCAGCTAATACTGTCAAATTCCAGTTCTGGTAAGGCTTCTATTCCTCCATTTTTCAATATGTCATCAATATATTCATCCGGAGTAACAAAATGTATTTTAAACTTTTTTTTTGTCTCCCGTAAAATTTGTTTCCAGGCTTTTTCCATAATCACCAGGGCAATATCGCCAAAATCCATTAATTCCAGATCCTGAATATGCACCAGCACTCCCCCGGGGGGAACGTTGTTTAACTCTTTTCGTAAAACTTCTGTATAAATCTCCACCCCTTCCTCCAGGTTAATGGGGAATTTTTCCACCTCGTTATGCAGGTACTCATTATCAAATACGGGAAAATCCCCAAGCATATACCCCTGAAATTTTACCTCTTCCCGTTTCATTTTCGTTATGGGGCGCCATATTTCCTGGGAAATAGGAAAGTTTCTCGGGAAGGCCAAAATGTTTTTCCGCTCTGTTTTAATCAGGAACGGTTTATATTTATAATCCCCCTCGCCTTTTAACCTGAAAGGAGCTTTTTCCTCGCTCAGGTGCGGGAAAATAATATAATGCATATTAGCCCTTTCGATACCTTTCATCTTTATAGAATTATAAGAAGCCTCGGGAGCAAAAAGACCGTTATACTTGGGATAAGGAACACCCATGCAGCTGTGCAGGTATTGCATATTCCACTGTATCTCCTGGATTATTTCCTCCTCCTTCAGAAGAGAAACATGGGTATGATGAGCATGGCCATAAAGAGGATATAACCGGCCCCCGGCATAACTCTCTTTTAACTTTTTAAAAGCGGGGGGCATGACATCCCTTATCTGGAACAAAAGCTCGTTTGTATACTCCACGCACAAAGGGGCATTTAAACTTTCTGCAAATTTTATACTCAGAGAGTATATGTCTCTACCTTCCTCCTTTCTCTTCTTTATATAATTTTCATCCAGGATTGTCTCTTTCATGGGATTATCATCATCCAGGGAAGAGAGAAGCAATTCCGGTAAATCCCAGAGCAATTCATGGGCATGGAAAGCCAGTATTACATAAATATCCTTCATAAATAACACCCCTGTTTAAAATTTACCTTTAAAATCTTAAACAAATTTTTGCCTTTTTCATGCCGGTAAAAAGGTTGTAAAAAAATCGCCTTTATATCTTGCCCATAAATTAAGCAAAATAGTAAACTAACGTCCATGACCCTGCAGGTCACAACAATGGATGAAAATGATCTTTTTTAGAGCCCGTATTATGTCCCGCAAAAGTGGCGTAAGGGTCACAATAATGCATGAAAATGACCGGTTTTAGATCCCACGCTATGTTCCGAAGACGCAGCATTTTGCTGTTGGCGGAGCGACTTGTGAAGCGAAGATAAAAGCTCACGTTAAAGCGAAGGCTGGAGATGACTCTGCTGGCAGGATGTCAGCAGCCGGCAGACGACGAGTAAGGTCTGAGGACACACCTCATTTTTTCGAGGTCTGGGGACACACCTCTTGCAGAGGAATGTCCCCAATGGAATGTCCCCATGGTATGCATATTTATGTCCACGGCACTTCAGGTTACAATCATGGATAAAAATCCGAGTTTGTTTCCAGAGGTCGTCGGAAGCTCGAGCTGAGTAGTAGAACTTGCTGAGCGAACTCGGAACTACGCCACCAGTAAACGCTGCGCTATTCTCATATTAAAAGGCCAGGTAGTAATATGAAGTTTGTCCGGTTTTTTCCAGAGACTGCCTTTCCTGAACCGTCTTGAAGTATTTTTGTAAAAGCAAACGGTAGGAAAGATCCGGTGATGCCGACCATACGGCCGAGTGCCCCCGGGAGCAAGCAGCTCCCTTAAAACAGCAGTACCTTCGTGGCCGAATAAAAAACTATTTGCAGGCCGGCTTAACCAGCCTCTCCCCTGGCGATATCTTCTCTTAAAACCTGCCTGACCTCTTCCTTCGCTGTAAAATAGAGAACCTGCCAGCCCCTTCGCCATCCTATTTTCATACTATCTTCTCAAGCCCCAGAATATTAGGGCTGCCCCCAGGTAAACGAATATCATCTTGTTATAATTCATTTTCTGCGTGAGTCCTGTTAGTCCCAGGTACGTGGCTCCCAGAAAAATTAAAGGCCCGATGGAGGCCAGCACAGCATTAATTTTTAAAGCATGTTCCAGGCTGTTAAACCTGTAAATTAAAAAAGCAGCAAAAATTTCTATACTCCCCGATAGAATGCGCAAAAAGACGATAGCGAGAAGTAATGAAGACACCAATTTTTTCACACCCCGTATTTTTTGCTTGGCATTTAAAAAAAACAGGGGATTGTTAAAATCTTGTTATTGTATTTATATTCAATGTGTGCTATATAATGATTAAAAATGGATGACAGGAGGTGCGTTTAAAATGCCTGGCAAACCAACAAAGTCCAACAATGATAAAACAAAAACCAAGCAAAAACCAAAAAGCAAGCCGAAAAAGTAATGAAAAAGTAATAATGTAGTGTTTTATACCGTTTAAGTGTAGCTATTAATTAATTTAGGCTTAAAAAACGTGCTTCCAAAAATAGAGTAGAAAGTTGTTCTACTCTATTTTTTTCAAATTTGGGGGATAGAAGATTTTCTTTCAGCAAAAAATAATACTATAGAAAGGAGGGATAAATTGGTGGCCAAGAAATACAATAAAAGCCGTGAACAGAAGCCCAATTATACCAAAAGAGGAAGAGATAATTTCCGCGTTGAAGCTGGAACAGATTTCGATCTGGACAGTAAATTAAAAGAACAAAAAAATTCGAGTCAGTGCATCAACCCCAAACAAAGATAAGTAACGCCCTCACCTCCAGGAACTGAAAAGCACCTTCCTACGAGTAGAAATACGAGGGAAGCATACTCTTTCCCGGGCCAGGGGGAACATACACTGGCCCTCATTTTTTATCGCCGGGCAAAATTTGCACCAGCAATTAAGAAGCAGGACCATCAATTCCAGCACTGGAAAAAGTGGCCATTTCGTTTAAAATCTTTAAAGCGGCTTCAACGATACTCATGGCCAAAACCGCACCCGTTCCCTCCCCCAGGCGCATATTCATGTACAGTATCGGCTTAACCCCGATTATTTCCAGCATAAGACTGTGACCGCGTTCCTCCGAAAGATGCGAAGCCAGAAGATAATCTTTGACATAAGGGTTCATCATGGAGGCGACCAGGGCTGCCGCTCCTGAAATAAAGCCGTCCAGCACCACGGGAATCCTTCTTGCCGCACACCCGAGGATAACCCCCGTCAAACCGGCAATTTCCAACCCTCCCACCCTGGCCAGGGCCTCCAGTGGTTGTGAAGGGCTAGGGCAATTTACCTCCAGGGCTTTTTCAATAGCCTTTATCTTTAGCTTCAACCGTTCATCATCAACCCCTGTTCCCCGACCTGTAATTTGTTCCACGGGAACCCCGGAAAAAACGGAAAGAAGCGCCGTACTCGGAGTAGTATTGCCAATACCCATTTCACCTATACCGATCAAGTCGCTCCCCCTGTCCAGGCAGGCGCCGGCAATCTCATAACCTGTTTCCAAAGCCTTTAAAGCCTGACCCGGAGTCATAGCCGGTCCTTTGCACATATTCATCGTCCCGTAAGCCACCTTTTTTTTCTGTAAAAGAGGGTGTTCGGGAAAATCGCAAGCAACGCCAATATCCACCACCACCAGTTCAGCCCCCACATGGCGGGAGAGAACATTCATGGCGGCTCCTCCTGCCAGAAAGTTCATCACCATCTGGGCTGTTACTTCCCGGGGGTAAGCGCTTACCCCTTCTTCTACCACGCCGTGGTCACCGGCCATAAGTATACAGGTTTTTTGCCGGATCAAAGGTGTAATCTCCCCGGTTATACCCGCCACTTTTCTGGCAATAGACTCCATTACCCCCAGGCTGCCCTGCGGTTTGGTCAAATTGTCGAGCCTGGATTGCGTCTTCTCCATTACTCCTTCCTCTAGGGGTGTAATCCCCTCCAGTACTTTTTCCAAATCAAACATTTAAAATACCTCCTTATCTAGTATGAGAATGTGTGACAGCGTGCAGGGTACCGTTCAGATGTTGTCGTGGAAAGCTCCATGGCTCATCTCATGCTTCCAGCGGCCTACCCGGCAGAGCTCACGTCCTGTTCGCCTGCCGGCTTCCGGCGTCCATACCGGCAGGACCGCCTCTAAGCCTTCGCTTCACCAGGATTTTTGTCCACTCCAACAATTCACGTCACCTGCAGCTCTGCCCCCCATTGGGAGTTAGTGTGGAGCGCTTTCAAACCTTAATGCTAAACACACATTTTCATCCCCTGTTGTGAGTCGCAGGGTAATGGGATTTAAAACAAAAGTCTCCAGCCTTTTCGGCCGGAGACTTTACCATCATCCCCAAAAATTACCTGCCCTTACTGCAACGGGCAGGTCTCCTGGCTCCCGGATCATAGCTTCTGTAGCGCCTTCCCATTTCCCTTCCCCACCCAGGTTAAGAAACAGTGACTTTGCTCCAGCTCCCCAGTTACAGTGGCGGGACCGCACAGGACTTACACCTGTTTTCCTATTCTCCGCTCAAGGCGGCACCCGTAGCAGAATAGATCTTTTTTTATTTCTTTTGTAAACATTAAACTGTTTTAGCAACTTCTTCTTTATTATATCTAAACTTTACTGCTGTGTCAAGACAATTGAACCATCGGGAAAATGACCGGATATTTTTTTAAAAGAAGAGAAAAATAAATAGAAAAGCGGGGGTGTAAAACAGTGTCTGAAGAGAGAAGACCTGACGAAACAAAGGTAATCAGCTATGCTGCCATCAGGTATGGCACCTGGCTTTTGGGTTTAATAATCGTGCTGTATTTTATCGGCCGCCACCTTTTTCCCTTTATTCGCTCCCTGTTTTGAAGTTCCCCCACTATTTTCCATCGCCCAGTATTTTTAACTAAATTTTAAAATAAGTTAACATAATATTATTGATTCTTAATAATTGGGACAGGGCATCGACTAGCAGGCTTGCCCTGTTCTTTTTTTTAGGTATAATAATGTTAACATAACTTCCTGAAAGTGGATGCCTTTCTAAAAAGTTTCCCTCTCAGGAACAAACAGTTATAGGAGGTATACATATGCTGCAGACCCTGCGAAAGCCTCTTTGGAGATTGCTCCTGTTGCTGCTAATACCAGGACTGCTCTTCTTTGCCTGGTGCCCGGTTAGCGCAGCAGCCAACACCCACCATGTCGCTCCCGGTGAAACCCTCTTTTTGATAGCCCGGAAGTACAACACCACGGTTGCAGAGCTGGTCAAAGCCAACGGAATCGCCAATCCCTCTCTGATCTACCCCGGGCAAGTTTTAACCGTACCTGACAATATACATATTGTTCAAAAAGGGGAAACCCTGTGGATCATCTCCCAGAAATATGGTACAAGCCTCCCTGTGTTGATCGCCGCAAATCCAGGGATATCACCCCATAATATCTATCCGGGCCAGAAAATTAAGATTCCCGTACCTGGCACTGCTTCCGGCGCTGGCGGTGCTTTGCCCTCGCGCGAGGGACGGGATTTTAACACAAAATACTCTCAGCAGGATATTGACCTTTTTGCACGCCTGGTCCACTCCGAAGCAGCAGGAGAACCATATGTGGGTCAGGTTGCCGTGGCAGCGACAATATTAAACAGGGTGGCCAGCCCCAGGTACCCCAACACCATTCCCGGGGTTATCTACCAGATTGCCGACGGCTATTACCAGTACAGTCCCGTGTTGGACGGGAGGATAAACATCCCGGCTAACAAAACTGCATACCAGGCTGTCTATGATGCCCTGGGTGGATGGGACCCCTCCAAGAATGCCCTGGGGTTCTACAACCCCAGCAAGACCAGCAACCAGTGGGTGCGCCAGCAGCAGGTCACAACGGTTATCGGGAACCATATTTTCTTCCGCTAGTATGAAAGTCACGCAGCCAGCACTGGGGGCGGAGCTCCGGGTTTAGGCGCAGCAAGTTCTACTACTCAGCTCAAACTTCCGACGGTCTCCCCGGCTGAATTCCCATCCTGGTAATACCCGGCTGCTGGCATCCATGCCAGCAGGACCGTCTCCAGTTCTCGCTTCGTTGTGAACTTGTTCCTGCGCTGCACAAGTCACTCCGCTACAGTGCGAGCAGGGAACCGCTTACCATGGAGAGAAGGATAACCTTTTCCATTTAAGGGTAAAATTACTTAATGATCAGTACGGAAGCCCTGGAACAGTGGGCTACCCTGTTGCTGACGCTCCCCAGAAACATCTCCTCTATTTTGCCCAGGCCCCTGCTACCCAGGACCACAAGATCATAAGCACCTTCTTCTACCATCCTACAAATCACCTCTGCCGGGTGCCCCTTGCTCAATATAGTCTTTACCTCCAGCCCTTTTTCCCGGAAGATCTTTACAACTTCCTCCAGAATTTCCTTGGACCGTTTTTCAATTTTCTCACGTGTCAACTCCAAGAAATCAAAATAGGTAACATTAGGCACTTCAGCTACTGTAAGAACGGTTACTTCGGCTTTTAAAGGTACAGCCAGTTTAACCACTGCATCCACTGTTTTAAGGGAGTGTTCGGAACCATCCGTTGCCAGTAGGATTTTCATTTTTCTACCCCCAATGATTATTTTTTTGTACCCAAATTGTTCTTTTCCCGAAAAAAAATCCCTTCAGTAAAAAGTATGATTTTTAAGAGAAAACAAAACTTTTTGTCACAACTGTTTTTTTAGCGCTGGTCAAGGGGAATAAACCCGCTTTTGGGCATAACATTTTTATAAGCGGGACGTATAATCCTGCCACCGCTGACGATTTCTTCAATCCTGTGGGCAGACCAGCCGGCAATTCTGGCCATGGCAAAAATAGGTGTATAAAGTTCCACGGGAATATTCAGCATTTTGTAAACAAAGCCTGAATAAAAATCAACATTAGCCGCATAATTTTTAGTAATCTTCTTTTCCATGCAAATTACCTGGGGAGCAATTTTTTCCACAAGGTTATACAGGTGAAACTCTTCTTCCATCTCTTTTTCCCGCGATAACTCCACGGCCTTTTCTTTTAACAGCAGGGCCCTGGGATCAGAGAGGGTGTAAACGGCATGTCCTACACCATAAACTAACCCCATCCTGTCAAAAGCTTCTTTCCTGATAATCTTTACAAGATATTCTTCAATTTCCTTTTCGTCGTTCCAGTCGTGAAGATGAGCCTTTATATCCTCCATCATGCCCATGACTTTAATGTTGGCGCCCCCGTGTTTGGTGCCTTTCAGGGAGCCGATGGCGGCGGCAATGGCCGAATATGTATCCGTATCTGCCGAAGAGACAACGTGCGTCGTAAAGGCAGAATTGTTACCGCCCCCGTGCTCGGCGTGCAGCACCAGGCAGAGATCCAGCACTTCCGCCTCCAGGTCGCTGTAGCAGTTATCCGGCCTGATCATGTGCAGGAAATTTTCGGAGGGGGTCAGGTCTTTCCTGGGCTTATGGATATACAGGCTTTTATTTCCGTAAAAATGCGCTTTAGCCTGGTAACCGTAGGCTGCCATGGTGGGGAAGCGGGCAATAAGTTCAATGCATTGCCTCAATACATTGGCCACACTGGTATCATCAGGGTTGTGATCATAAGAATGACAAGCCAGAACGCTCCTTGCCAGTTTATTCATAATATCCCGGCTAGGGGCTTTTAAAATCATATCTTCCGTAAAACCATCCGGCAGCGTTCTGTTTTCGGCCAGGAGTTCCTGAAATTGTTTTAATTTTTCCGGAGCAGGCAAC
>JAGVAS010000139.1 GCA_020060185.1 Desulfovibrio sp.
AAAAAAAGGACTGGTTATTACTCATACTGCGGAGGGTGACCTGCACGATCTGGGGCAGAAAATTGTCAATGCCCTGCTTCGTGCCCAGGGTTACGAAGTTCTGGACCTGGGAAATGATGTCCCCGTAGAAACCGTGGTTGAAGCAGTAAAAAAACACCGGCCGCTGATGCTTACGGGTACAGCCGGTCTTACTATTAACGTGGAAGCTTTTCATCGTATCTCCGAGCACCTTTGTAATGCCGGGATTGAAATTCCTTTTGCCTGCGGGGGCGGGGGAGGAGTTTCTCAACGCATGATTGCTTCCTTTAAGCTGGGCATTTATGGCAAGGATGCTTCTCAGGCCCCGGCCATGGCAGAAGACGCCCGTTCCGGCCTAAGATGGCTGGAGATCAAGAACAAGTATAATGATTAAAAAAATGATGAAAAAATTTGTTTTTTAAAAATCTCTTATACAAAAGCGTACCGTTTAGGAACAGTATTGTTCTAATCTGGAGCAGCAGAAAATTGCCAATTCATAAACGTTTTTAATAATGTTCCGTGATGGAACACTTTTTAAAAAAACAATTTTCTTGCTTTTAACAGGTAAATCCTCATCATTTCCGCCTTTTTACTTGCTTTTTAATAATGGTATGTTTTTTGCAATTAAAAAAATTAGTTTTAATTGTGCAAGTAAAATAATAACGGAGGTGATTGGGACTTTTTATTGGCAGGGTTGTTGGCAGGGTAATGTTCGATGTTACTAAGGGATTGTTTCAGGTGGAAAAATCTAAAAATGTAAAAGGAGGATGCTGCTGATGGCTAAATACACCGCGATGGCATATAAGAGTGCAGATGAAATGATATTTGGCACAGCAAAATATCCCGTAAAGTATGGCAGGAATTTTGAAGTGGGTGGAGGATTTGTCTATCCGGAACTGGTTCCTCATCCCAGACCGGGTTCTGAAGAAACAAAGAAAAGCTTAATGCGCGAGTATGAGAGAATGGTAAACGATGCCCTTGAAAGGGCCGTTACTCTTGGTTTCCCCGGTTTGCAAATTGAGCTGGAACACATTTGGCAGATGACCAAGAATCCCGACTGGGGTGGTGATATTGCCGGGCAAACCCGTAAGCTGCAGGAAGACTGGTATAAGAAATATGGTATAAAAAGCGCTATACGGGCCACAATTGCTGACAACCGTAAACCTGACCAGGAGAATATCCGCAATTGCCGTTCCCTGGAACTGGCTCTCAAAACATTTGAATCCAGTGCTGCCAATGGAGCTGACAACCTTTCCATGGAGAGTGTCGGGGGGAAAGAAATTTCTGACTACGCCATTGTTCGCCAGGATATTCGTGGCGTTCTTTTCGGCATCGGTGTTCTGGGTAGCAGGGATATGGAGTTTATGTGGAAAAAGATTGTAGAAATTGCTAACAAGTATAAGGTTACCCCAGGCGGTGATACGAACTGTGCCCAGGCCAATGTAGCTATGTTTATGGCCGGCGGTTTACTGGATAAATCTGTACCTCATACTTTTGCTGCAGTAACAAGGGCTGTTGGAGCCGCGCGGA
This sequence comes from Desulfovibrio sp., assembly GCA_020060185.1. Lineage (GTDB taxonomy): Bacteria > Bacillota > Dethiobacteria > DTU022 > UBA8154 > UBA9862. The sequence continues at coordinate 1,549 of JAGVAS010000139.1, forward strand.
CGTTGACAGCTTACGAGATGGGAGCAAAAGGACCCACAAAAGACTGCGGCTACGAAAACCCCATTATTAAAGCTATTACCGGAATACCTGTTGCCCAGGAAGGCAAAACCTGTGCCTGTGCTCATGCCGATTTACAGGGCAATCTCATCGCTTCTGTCTGCGATCTCTGGAGCAATGAAGCAGTGGAATACCATGATATGTTTGGTGGTACTACACCGGCGGTATTTACGGAGATTCTCGGGTATGATGTGGCTTTGATGAACACCGCTATTGCCATGGGTAAAGCTAAGGACCTGCAAGCCTTGTTAATTAACTCGGATAAGTACCGGGATCCCCACAGCTTTGTGGTTGCACCTGAAAATGCCTACCAGGTTGGCAAGGCCATTGTAGACAATAACACTGATTACTATTCCCGGGCCAAAGCTGCTGCCATAAAAGCCGCACAGTTAATCCTGGCTGATGAGAAGATGCTGCTCTCGAATTTTGAAAGAGAAGTGCTGCAAAAAGTCTTACGCGATTTAGAAAGTTTCCCCGCCAGTGAAAAGGATTTCATTGAACAATGTACGAGCATCTACAAAAAGGTTATTCCCGGATTTAATCTGGCTAATTACGGTCTGTAAGTAAATAACCTGTGAAAAAATGGAAAGGAGTGGAAAAATATGGCTGATTTAAGCAGCGTGTTTGTCCGCTATGATCTGAAAAAAGAGGCAGGCGAAAAAACAGTTGCTGTTTCCAAGGATGAACTTTTACAGAAAGTTATGACCGCCGTGGTTGACGGTGATGAGGATAACATCGTGGATATTGTAAATCAAGCTCTTAAGGTTCATGATCCCCTTGTAGTTATCAGGGAAGGCCTGGTTAAGGCCATGAACGAAGTGAGCCGCCTCTGGGATGAAGGTATCTACTATTTACCCCAGACGATTATATCTTCAGATGCGATGATGGCCGGACTGGATGTTTGTGAAAAGAAAATGGGCCATTCCATGGAAAAGAAAGGAATAGTGATAACCCATACTGCTGAGGGGGATATCCACGACCTCGGGCAGCAAATCGTCAACGCCCTTTTACGTGCCAATGGTTTCGAAGTGATCGACCTGGGCAAGGATGTGCCCGTTGATGATGTCATTAATGCTATTAAACAGTATAAACCGGCTATGGTTACCGGGACGGCGTTAATGACCACGACGATGACTGCTTTTAACAAAATTGCCAACCGCCTGAAGCGCGAAGGAATTGAATTGCCGTTTGTCTGCGGAGGCGGAGCCGTTTCCCTGGAATATGTTACCAGTTTTGACCTGGGAATCTGGGGCAAGGAGGCACAGCAGGCTCCTCCCATGGCCACCGATGCTGTAAGCGGGCTTTCCTGGGAACATATGAGAGATAAATATAACGGCTAATTTAAGGGGAAATGAATGCGAGGTGGACACGGCCGTGATTATTGATGTAGTGACAGGTTTTCTGGGAAGCGGTAAGACGACTTTTATACTCGGGGTGATAGCGGCTGTGTCTGCCCGGGAAAAGCTAGCTGTTATCGTCAATGAATTTGGGGATATCGGCATCGATGGAGTTGTGCTCTCTCAAGACGGTACCGAGGTAGTGGAACTTTCCAGCGGATGCATATGTTGCACTTTGAGCAAGGACCTGGTCAGGCAGGTGGAAATGCTTGCTCTCCGGTATAATCCGGCGCGTTTGTTAATTGAACCTTCCGGAGTAGCAACTGTTTCCAGCCTGCTCCAGGCCCTGCGAAGCTTGAAGCTGGAAAAATATGTAGAGGAAGTACGTATTATCTGTATCATTGATGCCGTAAATTTTGCTGATCTCTTTCAACAGAACAGGTTGTACCTTGAACAGCAAATGCGAGCTGCCAGCCTGTTGATTATAAACAAGATTGAACTGGTTACAGAGGCCATCACGGGTGAAATTATCTCCCTGGCAACTTATTTAAACAGCAAGGCTACAATAATAGCTACCAGCTTTTGCCGTATTTCTGCTGAGGATTACCTTAACATCAGGGAGAAAGAGTTAGAGTTAAAGGAAATTTGGGAAGGGGAGTTAAGCAATCTTGAGGAAGTTCATGATCATGAACACGAACATGATCATAAAGATGAAGGCTTGGCTCCCCTTCCTTTTACCCATGATCTGCAAAAGTTTAGTTTGGAGTGCAGCTCTCTTTTAGATTTCCATTCTTTCAATTCTTTTTTGGAAGCTTTACAACGCGGAGAAATGGGAGAGGTGATCAGGGCTAAAGGAATTGTTCCTTTGAAGGGAAGGGGGTGGGTGAACTTCAATCTTGCTTCGGGTTATGTAAGCATTACACCAATGAAAAAAGCACAGGCTGCCGGGAAACTTTTTTTTGCCGGCAAGCATCTTTACCAGGAAATATTACTTGCCCGCCTGGAAGGGTGCAGGAGCGAGGAGGGTTAAATGTGGTGAAAATAGGTATTGCCCTGGATCTGGGAACCAGTGGTTTTCGGGGGCAGGCTGTTGACCTTGCTGCAAATAAAGTTCTGGGAACGGTAATTACTGCCCGTCATCCACTTCCTGGGGCTAACGTTATCGATCACTTAAACTTTGCTATTGAAGCCGGAACTGATGTAGCTCACCAGATTATGATGACAACAATTAACCAGATTATTGAACTCCTGTTCAAACCAGGGTATCAAATAGAACGTCTTGCCGTTTGCGGCAACCCTATTCAGCTCTCCCTTTTTGAAAATATTGAAATCCGGGATCTAGCCTATGCAGGTGAAAACAAAAGGCGTCTTCTCGGGATTGTTTCTCCTGACCGCGGCAGCAAGGAGTATCGTGCGGGACGTTTTCCCTTGTTGAATGTTCCCCGGGACTGCTGGGTTTTTATACCTCCCGCCGTAAAACATGAAATCGGTGCTGATGCCCTTGCCCTGCTTGTTCATTCGGGAATTCTGGAAAAAGAGGAGATCTGCCTGGCAACTGATTACGGCACTAATGCTGAAGTGGCCCTAAAGGTAGGAAATAAAATCATTACGGGTTCATGTGCTGCAGGCCCCGCCCTGGAAGGGCAGCACATTCAAAGCGGCATGCTGGCTTCTCCGGGAGCAATCGCCGATTTGGTTCCGGAAAAAGGCGGCGACCGTTGTTTTGTCTTGAACGATGAAATGCACCCGGAAGAGGGAGATATTGTTGTTCTGGAAAAAGAAAGTACTATGGAGCGGGGAAAAAGGGAGGCCAGGGGTATAACGGGGACCGGTGTTATTGCCGTAATTTCCAGGGGATTTGCACGCGAAATAATTCGCCTGCCTCGCATAGAAACAGCGAATACTTTTCTGCACCTGGCTAACGGGATACGTTTCGGAGAAAATGATCTCCTGGAGGCTGGAAAAGCTATTGGAGCACTGCGCGCCGGATATCTTACCCTATGTGTGGAAGCAAAAATTTCTGTGGAAGATATCCTGGTTGCTTTTATGGCAGGGGCTTCGGGAACCTATGTGGATGCCCTCAAAGCCATGCACGTCGGACTGGTTCCTCCCCGGGTAAAAGAAATATACCAGGTGGGCAATACCTCCTTAATTATGGCCAGAGAAATAATTCGGGAGCCCGGGCGTTTAAAATACCTCGATGATACGGCCCGTGAACTGCGGGCCACCCATTGCATGTTTGGACACTCCAAAGTTTTTGAAAAAGCATATCTTCTGGAACTTTCGTATTGGACGGAAGGATTGCCCTGGGAGCAGTACAAAAAGTTTGCTGCTTTATATCGCCTTCCGGAACTGCAAAAACCTCACCAGGAAGTCAGGGTTATCAAAAAGGTGGTACGCGATATAAGTGATGTAGGCCCCGAAGGGCTTACCACTATTGAAAAGGTAGGAGAGGAGTGTTTCTGGGCCATACCGGGTTGTATTTTTTGCGGGCAGTGTGTGGAAGAATGTCCCGAAGATGCTCTATTAATTGATAACGGTTCAGGCATGATCATGCGTATGGATCGCTGCAGCGGGACAGCCTGCCGGCGGTGCGAGCATACTTGCCCGGAAAAGGTTTTTCACCTCTGTGAATTTTGGGGTAAAGTTCTCGAAACCAGCAAGTAAAAATAAGAATACAGAAAGGGTGTTTTTTATGACAACAGCTATTCTTATAGCGATAAGCCTGATGTGGTTCCCTGTAGCGTTGTTTTTTCTGGGCTATGGAGAAGCCAGGGGGACAGGTTTTGCTACAGGTATAGTAGGTATTATTACCATACTGGGAGCTGTCCTCCAGGCAGCAGTTTTTAATGATCCCCTTACAGCAGGTTTACTTTTTGTTCACGGGATTTTTTATGCATGTGTTTCTTATTCGCTTTTAAGTGGTTTGGAAGATTTAAGATCGCTCGGCAATGTAAGCCTTACGGTAGCATTAGTATCCACGATTTATGCCATTATATATTTCACGGGAACCCTGTTAGTAGAAAAGAACAACTACCTGGGGCTGGCTTGTGCCGGGTATGCAGTTTTAACATTTGAGGTCTGGCTTAATGCCCATGGCAGGTTTCCTGCCAAAGCAGTGGCCTGGTCTCTAATTGTCTGGGTGGCGCTGGGTCTCTGGGTGCCGGCCTTCTGGCTGATGACGAATGGTATCCTTCCTTTTTGACTTTATAGGTTTTAGTTAATCCCGGGAATAAATCGGGGTATGTTTTTTATGGGCAACTGTTCAGGTTGTCATCTTTTTTTAACAAGGCAGAAAATCTTGCCGCCATGATTAATGCCGTAAAAGAATACGGGCAGACTGCTGGTTCCGCAAGAAGAAGGCAGGATAGTTTGTCTTCATAATCTTGGGGGCATAAATTACCGATAAAGATTAAAATATAGTGCGGGTAACAGGTGTTATGTTCAAAAAAGGTTTTTTCCTCCAAGTGTTGAATAATTATATTATAATAAACAACAGGCGGATAAAGGCTCAACAACTAAAGCGCCGGCAGTAAAGTAAATACAAGGAGAATTAGAACTAGTATGACAACCAGGGCAAAAGTATTCGCGGGTGCCTGTGGGTTTACCAGTGTAATCAGAGCAACCCGTGTAAATAAAAAACAGGTGAGTGTACAAATAATTTCAGCCTGTAAAATGCTCCGCAAGATGAATGAAGACCTTAGCCTTTTGGACTGGAGGCGCGACTTGTTTTGCAATATCCGGGATTCGATTGTGTACCGCTCTGCCGATAAACATTTGATGCATACGGATTGTCCGGTACCCAGCGCCATTATTAAGGTAATCCAGATCGAGCTGGACGGTATGGTCCCCAGAGAAGTATCCATGAAGTTTGAGAAACTTGGACACGAAGAGTTGTAGAGTAAAATGTTTAACAGTGTGCAGACTACACCTTAAAAGTCAGCAACCAGCCCTTGTTCCAGGGCATATTTTTTTTGTAGAAGGATATAATATGGTTATCTTTAGAAATTTTAAGGAAAAAGGAGAATAAAAAGGAAATTAGAAGAAAATAAGCTATAGTTTTTTGTAAGGCTTATTTTTAGGTGTATGTTTGATTTGATATTTTGAAGTCTTTTTTTATATTATATCTAGGCATTGATTAGCACTCATCTTAAAGGAGTGCTAACAATATAAACACAAAAAAAGTAAGGAGGTATCCAGTATGAATTTAAAACCATTAGGGGACAGGGTAATTATTAAAGTTTTGGAGAAGGAGGAGAAGACAAGCGCCGGTATTGTCCTTCCAGATAAAGCCAAGGAAAAGCCCCAGGAAGGCGAAGTCAAAGCCGCCGGCCCGGGCAGGACCCTTGATGACGGGACAAAAGTCCAAATGGAAGTAAAAGTCGGTGACAGGGTTGTTTTTTCCAAGTACGCCGGGACGGAAATTAAAATTGAGGGAGAAGAATATCTAATTTTACGGCAAGACGACATTTTGGCTGTTTATGCCTAAAGGCAGGAATGGCAATGTTTGCTTAGAGTTGCTTAAATAATTTATCATATAAGGAGGGTTATCGTTTATGGCATCAAAGGATATACTTTACCGTGAGGATGCACGTCACGCTCTGGAAAGAGGAGTCGATAAACTGGCCAACACAGTAAAAGTGACCCTGGGCCCCAAAGGCCGCAACGTGGTGTTGGATAAAAAGTTTGGTTCTCCTCAGATTACAAACGATGGTGTAACAATTGCCCGGGAAATTGAGTTGGAAGATCATTTTGAAAATATGGGAGCTCAGCTGGTCAAGGAAGTAGCCAATAAAACGCAGGATGTGGCCGGCGATGGTACAACTTCTGCCACCTTGCTGGCGCAGGCCATCATCAAGCAGGGTATTAAGAACGTTACAGCGGGTACCAACCCCATGCTGATGAAGAGAGGCATTGACCAGGCGGTTCAGAAAGTCTTAGAAAATATTAAGAATCAGAGCAAGCCTGTGGAAAGCAGGGAAGCTATCTCCCAGGTCGCTTCCATTTCTGCTGATAACGAAGCTATCGGCACCCTTATTGCCGATGCCATGGAAAAGGTAGGTAAAGACGGTGTAATAACCGTTGAGGAATCCAAAGGTTTCGTAACTGACTTAAAAGTAGTGGAAGGTATGCAGTTCGACAGGGGTTATATTTCCCCTTACATGGTAACGGATACGGAAAAAATGGAAGCAGTGCTGGAAGACCCCATGATACTGCTGACAGACCGCAAAATCGGCAATATCCATGACATACTACCCCTGCTGGAGAAAATTGTGCAGAGAGGGAAACAGCTGCTGCTCATCGCCGAAGATGTAGAGGGGGAAGCGCTCGCAACGCTGGTAGTGAATAAAATCCGGGGAACCTTCACCTGTGTGGCCGTCAAGGCTCCCGGCTTCGGTGACCGCCGTAAGGCCATGTTACAGGATATCGCCATTTTAACCGGTGGCGAGGTTATCTCGGAAGATCTGGGTCTTGATATGAAGAATGTTAACATAGAAATGCTGGGCCGTGCCCGCCAGGTAAGGGTCAGCAAGGACGAAACGGTTATCGTCGATGGCGCCGGTTCACCTGCGGATATTAAAAAGCGTATTAACCAGATCCGTGTGCAGATCGAAGAAACAACCTCGGATTTTGACAGGGAAAAACTGCAGGAGCGCCTGGCTAAGCTGGCTGGCGGAGTAGCCGTGATCGAAGTTGGCGCTGCTACGGAGACGGAAATGAAGGAAAGAAAACTGCGCATTGAAGATGCTCTTTCCGCAACAAGAGCTGCTGTGGAGGAAGGGATCGTCCCCGGTGGCGGTGTGGCCTACCTTAACGCTATCGAAGCCCTGAACGAACTGCAGCTGGAGGGGGACGAAGGGGTAGGAGTACAAATTGTCCGCCGTTCCCTCGAAGAGCCCCTGCGCCAGATTGCAGAAAATGCCGGGGAAGAAGGTTCCATCGTTGTAGAAAAAGTCAAGGCCATGGAAAAAGGCATGGGTTATAATGCGCTCACTGGTGTCTACGTTAATATGATGGATGCCGGCATTGTCGATCCCGCCAAGGTGGTTCGTTCAGCTATCCAGAATGCTGCCAGTATCGCTTCGTTGTTCCTGACTACTGAAGCGGTGGTTGCCGAAAAGCCGGAAGAGGATAAAAAATTCCCCGGCATGGGCGATATGCCACCGATGTAAGAAAAGCAAGAAGATAAAACCGGGAGTTTTTCCTCCCGGTTTTTTCAATTAGTGAACCCGTTAGCGAACCAACCTTCATTACCTTTTATTCGAGGTTTTCTGTTTCAGTTAAAAGATAACAAATATGTATTGTATGTTTGAGTTATATGTGTTATATTAATAGTAGTACTAAAAAGGGTGGTGCTATTAATATGACAATGTTTAATGTTACAGAAATAAGGCAAAACGCCAGTAAAATTATTAATCAGGCCATTGAGACAAAGGAGCCAATAGTTTTATTGCAGAGATCAAAACCTGTGGCCTATATAATTGAAGCCAGGGCTTTTGAGGAACTGCAGGCTAAAGCAAATAAGGTGGAACAATATGAAAAGGAAGAAATGGCTAAAGAAGCCCTCCAGCGCCTGGCCAGTTTGAGGAAAGAAATGAAGCCACAGCCAGACTCAACTCCTTTAATAAGACAGCTACGCGAAGGGGAAGCACGATATGAGTAGTTATATAAGTATTGACAGTAGCGTTCTTATTAAGCTTCTGGTAAATGAAGAGGGTAGTGAAGAAGCTTCGGCGTTGATGGAGAGAGTGATAAACGAGAAAATGACGGTTGTTCTACCTGACTTTGCCTGGGTCGAAATTGGGACGGTGCTAAGAAAAAAAGTTACAAGAAAACTAATAAATTCGGAGCAAGCTGAAATTGCTTGGGAAACCTTTAGCAGTCTTGGAGTATTAACCTTTATAAATGATGTGGCTGTAATGCGGGCGGCCTGGCGAATTGCAGATAAAGAAAAACTTCCTACCCTTTATGACGCGGCATTTCTGGCTGTGGCGGAAATCATTTCGAGACAAAACGGAGAGGAATGTGAATTCTGGACGGCTGATGAAAAACTTGTCAATGCTGTGGACAAGAAGTACATTAGATTATTAAAAAAGAGTGATTGACCATACAAACGCAAAAAAGATCACAGCTATTTTGCCCGGAGATTCCGGAAATCGCCTTCGGGTTGCAGGAAATACGTAGAGCCTTGCCGAATAAGAAGATTCGTAACTCTGCAGATAGGAGAAAATATGGATGGGAATACAGGAAAAGGTAGTCATTTTGGATTTCGGGGGACAATATACGCAGTTGATAGCCCGCAGGGTAAGGGAGCAAAAAGTATATTGTGAAATTATACCCTACAATGTCTCCTTTGAGGAATTGCTTGAATCCAAGCCTTCTGCTCTTATTTTTTCCGGAGGATCCGCCAGTGTCTACGAGCCGGGGGCTCCCCGTTGTGATCCCCGCTTTTACCGTCTGGGCATTCCTGTTCTGGGAATCTGTTACGGTATGCAGCTTATGGCCAGGGACTTAGGAGGCGAGGTTATTGGGGCCCGCAACCAGGAATATGGTAGAACTTTTTTATCTGTTAAAGAAGGGGCGGATCTGCTTAAAGGCCTGGGAAAAAGATTTATTGCCTGGATGAGCCATGGGGATCAGGTGACAAAAGTTCCTCCCGGATTCAGGATCCTTGCCGAAAGCAAAAATACTCCTGTAGCTGTAATGGCCGACAGCACCTCAAATCTTTGCGGTTTGCAGTTTCACCCGGAGGTTATTCATACCCCTCAAGGACAGTTGATTCTCAGCAATTTTTTATTTAGAATTTGCCGTTTTTCTGGAGAATGGACCATGGAAAATTTTGTAGAAAACAGCATTAGGGAAATTGAGGAGAAAGTAGGTTCTCACGGCAGGGCAGTATGCGGCTTAAGCGGCGGGGTTGATTCTTCTGTAGCTGCCATGCTCGTTCACAAAGCTATCGGCTCCAGGTTAACCTGCATTTTTGTCGACCACGGGCTGTTGCGTAAAGGAGAAAAAGAACAGGTTCTCTCTACTTTTCAAGGTAAATTTAACATGAAAATTATCGCTGTGGATGCAGCGGAAGAACTTCTTCATCTTCTTAAGGGGGTTACCGACCCGGAAGAAAAGAGAAAAATAATAGGCAACCACTTCATCCACGTTTTTGAACGGGAAGCAGAAAAACTGGGAGATATTAATTTTCTGGTTCAGGGTACTCTTTATCCCGATGTAATTGAAAGCGGAACGGCTACTGCCGCGGTAATCAAGTCCCACCATAATGTGGGCGGGCTTCCGGAAGACATGCAGCTTGCTTTAATTGAACCCTTGAAATATCTTTTTAAGGACGAGGCACGTAAAGTGGCAGAAGAACTGGGGCTACCTGACGAAATTGTCTGGAGGCATCCATTTCCCGGTCCGGGCCTGGCTGTACGCATCTTAGGTGAGGTTACCCCCGAAAAGCTTTCCATTCTCAGGGAAGCCGATTATATCATTATGGAAGAAATTAAAAAGGCCGGCCTTTACCGCAAGATATGGCAGGTTTTTGCTGTCCTGCCGGATATTTTAAGTGTCGGCGTGAAGGGTGACCGGCGTACCTATGCCCATACCGTGGTACTGCGTGCTGTTACGAGCCAGGATGGCATGACGGCAGACTGGTACCCCATGCCTTATGAAGTCCTGGGTACTATTTCCAGCAGGTTGGTGAACGAAATTCCCCAGGTTAACCGCTTTGTTTATGACCTGACCTCCAAGCCGCCATCAACGATTGAATGGGAATAATCTGGAAGAGGATATTAAATAATGTTTGACCGGATTTCTCTTTTGCGTCCTTATCGTATTGCTATTGTGGGTGGAGGCCAACTGGGTAAAATGATGACGGTGGCTGCCAAACAGTTCGGGTTCCATGTAACTGTCCTGGATCCCACGGCAGGCTCTCCTGCAGCGCAAGTGGCAGATCAACAGGTGGTGGCTGCTTTCACCGATGGTGAAGCTATACGTTCGCTGGCAACAGAAGCTGATGTAATCATCTATGAATTTGAACACATTAATACTGCAGCCCTTCTCGCCCTGGAAGAGCAGGGTTGTTTAGTGTTTCCAACACCGAAGATACTGCAGGTTATCCAGGATAAACTGTTGCAGAAGAGGACCATGGCTATGGCTGGAATTCCGGTCCCCCCTTTTCAGCCCGTTTCCAGCACTGACCAGGTAAAAGAGGCGGCTGCAAAGTTTGGTTACCCCCTCATGTTAAAAGCTCGCAGCGGTGGTTACGATGGTAAGGGGAACTTTCTGATTGGGGATCCGGAGGCCATCGAGGTTGGCTTTAACTCCCTGCGGGGCTCAGAAATGATGGCAGAAAAATTTATCCGTTTTACCTGTGAGGTTTCCGTAATAGTTGCCCGCAGCCGGTATGGCGAAGTTAAGATTTATCCCCTTAGTGAAAATGAACATGATGACAATATCCTGCGGCGCAGCATTGTCCCCGCCAGGGTCCCGGATGTTGTTGTAAATAGGGCCCAGTCGGTAGCTGAAGCGGTTATTTCCCTTTTTTCCGGGGTGGGGGTTTTTTGCGTGGAAATGTTTGTTACACCGGAGGGGGATGTTTTGGTAAATGAAGTAGCACCACGTCCCCATAACTCGGGGCATTATACTATTGAAGCCTGTGTAACTTCACAGTTTGAGCAGCACATCAGGGCTACCTGTGGGCTGCCGCTGGGGGATACATCGCTGCGCTGCGCGGCGGTGATGGTAAACTTGCTGGGTGAAAAGGGTTATAACGGCCCTGCTGTCCTGGAAGGATGCTCCTCCGCTTTGTCCTTGCCCGGTGTTCACCTGCACTTTTATGGTAAGCGTATCACAGTGCCAAAACGTAAAATGGGCCATATTACCGTAACAGCGCTTAAACTCGAGGAAGCACTGCAGATCGCAACCCGGGCCGAGCAACTCCTGCGGGTAATAGCCGAAAAAGGAGGGGAAAAGTGATAATGAGCGCCCTGTTACCATTAGTTGGCATTATTATGGGCAGTGATTCAGATTTAGTTGTGATGCGTCAGGCTGCCGTTGTTCTGGAAGAGTTCAGTGTCCCTTTTGAGCTGACAGTCGTTTCCGCACACCGAACGCCTGAAAGGCTTTTCAGCTACGCACGGGAAGCTTCACTGCGGGGGCTGCAGGTAATTATTGCTGGCGCTGGTGGAGCTGCTCACCTGCCCGGTATGGTAGCTTCTCTTTCTGAACTGCCTGTTATTGGTGTACCGGTGCAAACAGCCTCCCTGGGCGGTATTGACTCTTTGTATTCCATTGTGCAGATGCCCCCGGGTGTGCCTGTGGCTACCGTGGCAATTAATGGCGCCAGAAATGCCGGACTTCTCGCCGTGCAAATCCTCGGAGCTAAAGATAGCGCTTTGCGTCAAAAATATAAATCTTTTAAAGAAAAGCAGCGAGAGATGGTAGAAAGTAAAGCGGCCAGGATCGAAGAAATCGGTTACCTTGCTTTTCTGAAAGAAACCGGGGTATTCTGATTGGTGCTGGAGGGGGTCGCGTTCTGTACCTTAAGCTGCTGTTTTTCCTATGAGTATTAGGTTCTTCTCTTAGGCTTCTTAAGGAGGTTTTAAAGTTGATCGAAAGATATACACGGCCGGAAATGGGCCGCATCTGGACGCTGGAAAACAGGTTTAAAAAATTCCTGGAGATCGAGATAGCTGTTTGTTACGCCCTGGCGCAAAAAGGAATTATCCCCATGGAGGCCGCCGAAGCGATCGAGCGAAAGGCGAGTTTTTCCGTGGAGAGGATCCTGGAAATTGAGGAAACAACCCGTCACGATGTTGTGGCTTTTACCCGTTGTGTAGCGGAAAGCCTGGGTGAAGAATCACGTTATTTCCACTACGGGCTTACTTCCTATGATATCGTGGACACAGCCCTTTCCCTGTTGCTGAAGGAAGCCATCCACCTGATCAATGAAGGGTTGGTTAATCTTGCCGCATCTTTAAAAGAACAGGCGCTGAAGTATCAGGATACGATCATGATTGGGCGCACGCACGGAGTTCATGCCGAGCCCATCACCTTGGGCTTAAAATTTGCCCTGTGGTGGGATGAGCTTAGGCGGCACCGGGAGAGATTGCAAAGGGCTGAGGAAACTGTTTCCTATGGAAAAATTTCCGGTGCAGTGGGGACTTTTGCTCACCTGGATCCCGGGGTGGAGGAGCTTGTTTGCCAGCGGCTGGGGCTGAAGCCTGCTCCCATATCCACCCAGATCCTGCAGCGGGACCTGCATGCGGAGCTGCTCATGGTTCTTGCCCTTTTGGCCTCTTCCCTGGACAAATTTGCTGTAGAAATAAGAAGCCTGCAGAAAACCGAGGTGCGGGAACTGGAAGAACCTTTTTACCGGGGGCAGAAAGGTTCTTCCGCTATGCCTCATAAGCGCAATCCGGTTTCCAGTGAGCAGATCAGCGGTTTAGCCCGCGTGGTCCGGGCCAATGCCCAGGTTGCCCTGGAAAATATTCCTCTCTGGCATGAGCGTGATATTTCTCATTCCTCTGCTGAAAGGATAATCCTGCCCGATTCCACTATCCTGGTCGATTACATGCTTCACCAGATGAACCGTATTATCAAGAATTTGCATGTTTACCCCCGGAATATGCTCGCCAACCTGGAGAAGACCGGAGGGCTGATCTATTCCCAGGCTGTTCTCCTGGCCCTGGTGGAAAAAGGGGTTTCCCGGGAAAGAGCTTACGACCTCGTCCAGAAGTATGCCATGCGCTCCTGGGAGGAACAAATACCTTTCCGGCAGCTGCTGGAAAATGACCGGGAAGTTGCTTCCCTACTTACTCCCGAAGAGATTAAATCCTGCTTTGACCCCCAAAAAAATTTGCGTTTTGTTCCCTATATATTTAACAGGCTTGGTTTAATTCAGGAAAAAAACTAAAAAGGAGCGAAGGTATGGAAAAAAAAGAATTTCTCTATGAAGGAAAAGCAAAGAAAGTCTATCGCACACCGGATCCGGATTATCTAATCGTGGAATACAAGGATACTGCCACGGCTTTTGACGGGTTAAAAAAGGAAAACCTGGAAAATAAGGGCGTTCTGAATAACAAAATAGCGACTGTATTTTTTGAGCTTTTGGAGAAAAATGGTATTAACACTCATTATGTAAAAAAATTAAGTGACCGGGAAATGCTGGTGAAAAACCTGGAGATTATCCCTGTAGAAGTCATTGTCCGTAATATTGTCGCGGGCAGCCTCTCTAAAAGAATGGGACTGGAGGAAGGAACGGTCCTGAAAAAAACAGTCCTGGAGCTTAACTTGAAGAATGATGAACTGCATGATCCCATGCTCAATCATTACCACGTCTATGCCCTGGATCTTGCATCTCCCCGGGAAATGGCCGGGATAGAGGAAACGGCCTTAAGGGTTAATGCGATCTTAAAGGACTTTTTGCTGGCAAAAAATATTGTCCTGGTGGATTTTAAACTGGAGTTTGGGCGTCATAAAGGTGAAATTCTCCTTGGAGACGAAATCTCGCCGGACACATGCCGTTTTTGGGATGCAGTTTCCGGGGAAAAAATGGATAAGGACCGTTTTCGCCGGGATTTGGGAGGAGTAACAGAAGCCTATCAGGAAGTGCTTGGAAGGCTGCAAGGAGCGGATTAACTGTTAAAAAATACTTGACACCTGGAAGGGATGTGCTCCATGTTATCTGCATTGACTCCCCGCAGGCTGCGGGAAAACAGTTTTCTCAAAAGAGACAAAATGGAAGAGGCCTGTGGAGTATTCGGCATATATGCTCCGGGACAGGATTTATTCCGCTTGACGAACTACGCCCTTTATGCCCTGCAGCACCGTGGCCAGGAAAGTGCAGGGATTGCCCTGAGTGATGGTGAAAATATCCACCTAAAAAAAGGCCCGGGACTGGTTTCCGAGGTTTTTCCCCATCTCAGGGATCTGGAAGATATTCCTGCTGTAGCTGCTATCGGGCATGTGCGTTACTCCACTACCGGCGGCACACGCCTGGAGAACGCGCAGCCGCTTTTAATCCGCTATCGCCATGGCTGCCTGGCCGTAGCCCATAACGGCAACCTGGTAAATGCTGCCGAGCTGAGGGACAGGTTGGAAAAGGAAGGTTCTATCTTTCAAAGTACAACTGATAGTGAGCTCATAACCCATCTTATTGCCCGCTACGGTTACAGCGACCTGGAATCTTCCTTGAAGGGTGTCCTCCCTTATCTTCATGGAGCGTATTCTTTTCTTTTCTTAACGGAAGACAGGCTCGTGGGTTTGCGCGATCCTTACGGGGTAAGGCCTCTTTCCCTGGGGCGGTGGAATGATTACTATGTCCTGGCCTCGGAGACCTGTGCTTTCGATACGATCGGAGCGGAAATGATCAGGGACATTAATCCGGGAGAAATGGTGGTCATCACCAGGGAAGGAATAAAGAGCACCCAGATCCTGCCATCCCACCGCTCCGCACTCTGTATTTTTGAATTTATTTATTTCGCCAGGCCTGATAGCAATATCAACGGGGAGAATGTCCACCTTGTACGCAAGAAGCTCGGGCGCCTGCTGGCCCGGGAGCACCCTGTAGCGGCAGATATCGTTACAGGGGTTCCAGATTCAAGCCTGACTGCCGCTTCGGGTTTTGCAGAAGAGATGGGGCTTCCTTACGAGATGGGGCTGATTAAAAACCGTTATATCGGGCGAACTTTTATTCAACCCAAGCAGGAGATCCGCAATATCGGGGTGCAGCTCAAGTTAAACCCTGTACAAAAAGTAGTGGAGGGTAAGAGGGTTGTCGTTGTAGATGACTCCATCGTCAGGGGGACGACGAGCAAGAAGCTGGTAAATATGTTTTTTAAAGCAGGGGCTAAGGAAGTTCACCTGCGTATCAGCTCCTCGCCGATAATTTCACCCTGTTATTACGGTATAGACATGCAGACTCACGAAGAGCTGGTTGGATCAAGGAGGAAAATAGAGGAGATTCGCAAGGAGATTGGGGCTACTTCCCTGGGGTACCTGAGCCTTCAGGGCATGCTGGATGCGGTGGGCCTGCCGCCGGAAGACCTTTGCCTGGCCTGCTTTTCCGGTGAATATCCTATTTAAGGAGTGTTCCATGACTGTGGAAAGTTTTGATTATAAAAAAGCAGGGGTTGATATCAACGCGGGCGAGAAGATGGTTGAAAATATCAGGGAAATGGTCCGCACCACTTTTCGCCCGGAAGTGTTAATGGATATCGGCGGTTTTGCCGGTCTTTTCCGTCCTGATTTCCATTCTTATAAAGAGCCTGTTTTTGCTGCTGCTACCGATGGCGTGGGAACCAAGTTAAAAATTGCCTTCATGCTGGAAAAACATGATACCGTAGGTATAGATGCCGTGGCCATGTGCGTAAATGATCTGGTTGTCCATGGTGCTGAGCCCCTTTTTTTCCTGGATTACCTCGCTGTGGGGAAACTTGATGTCGCCAGGGTCACAGAAATAATCAGGGGGGTAGTGGAAGGGTGCCGCCAGGCCGGCTGTGCCCTGTTGGGTGGTGAAACGGCGGAGATGCCCGGTTTTTACCCCCCCGGAGAATACGATCTGGCCGGCTTTGCTGTAGGTATTGCCGAGAAGGAAAAAATTATCACGGGAAATAATATTATTCCCGGAGATATTCTCATTGGTATCGCCTCTAACGGGCTTCACAGCAACGGGTTTTCCCTTGTAAGGAAAGTTCTCCTGGAACATGCCGGCTTGAGCCTGGACCTTTTTTTGCCCCGTTTGGGTTGTACCCTTGGCGAAGAGCTGCTAAAACCGACGGCTATTTATGTTCCCCTGGTTATCCCCCTGTTACGCCAGTATGAGATAAAGGGAATAGCCCATATTACCGGTGGCGGCCTGGAACTTAACCTTCCGCGTATTTTCCCTGCAGAGGCAAAAGCGATCATCAGAAAAAAATGCTGGGAAATCCCTCCTGTCTTCCCCCTTATTCAGGAATATGGCCATATAAACGAAAAAGAAATGTTCCGGACTTTTAATATGGGAATCGGTATGGTCCTGGTAATTTCGCCGGAAATGTCGATGCCGGTATTGGAGTGGATTAAAAGTAAAGGGGGGAAGGCCTGGGAAATAGGTCTCATGGCGGAAAAAACAGGCAACGAAAGCGGAGTGGAAATTGTTTAACCAGGGGGTGTGGAAAAAATGAACCTCGCTGTGCTGGCTTCAGGTTATGGGAGCAATTTGCAGGCCATTATTGATGCTGTGGACAGGGGGGAAATCAGTGGCCGTGTAAAGACTGTGATTAGTGATGTCGAGGAAGCCTATGCCCTTGAAAGGGCCAGGCGTCACAATATTGAGGCCATATACATAAATCCGAAAGATTTTCCCGGGAGAAAGGCTTTTAACGAAGCTATTGCTGCCCTGCTGGAGGAAAGAGAAATTGATCTGGTCGTTCTGGCAGGGTACATGCGCCTGTTATCTCCTGTTATTATTAACAAGTTCCGGGGTAAGATCATGAATATTCATCCTTCACTGCTGCCGGCCTTTCCCGGTTTGGAAGGTGCTAAACAAGCTCTGGACTATGGGGTAAAAGTAAGCGGCTGTACTGTTCATTTCGTCGATGAAGGCCTGGATACGGGTCCGGTTATTCTTCAGGAGGCTGTTCCTGTTTATGACGATGATACGGTGGAATCCTTACACGAGCGAATCCACCGGGTCGAGCACCGCCTTTACCCCAGGGCTATCCAGCTTTTTATTGAGGGTAAATTAAGCATAGAAGGGAGAAGATGTTACAGAAATGAAGGCTAGAAAAGCTCTTATCAGCGTTTCCGATAAAACGGGAGTGGTAATCTTTGCCCAGGAGCTGGAAGCCATGGGCTGGGAGATAGTCTCTACGGGGGGTACGGCCAAAACCCTGAGGGAAGCGGGGGTTAAGGTCAAAGATATCAGCGAGCTTACAGGTTTTCCGGAAATCTTAGAAGGACGCCTGAAAACTCTCCATCCCCTGGTACACGGCGGAATTCTGGGGCGCAGGGATTCTTCCCTTCATCTCCAGCAAATGCAGGAGCATGGGATTGAAGCTATTGACCTGGTTGCGGTCAACCTTTATCCCTTCCCGGAAGTTGTATCCAGAGATAACGTTACCCTGGAGGAGGCTATAGAAAATATTGACATCGGGGGGCCTACCATGGTAAGGTCTTCGGCCAAAAACTACAGGGATGTGATTATCGTGGTGGAACCTGCCAATTACAGCATGGTTATTGAAGAACTGCGTAATAAGGGGGACTTGTCCCTCTCCACACGCTATAACCTTGCTGTAGAAGCCTTTTCACATACCGCCTACTATGACAGTATTATCAGCAACTATCTGCGGGGATTGAAGGAAGATGGGGCACAATTTCCTGCCCGGTTTGCCCTGCCCTTTGTAAAGGTTCAGGATTTGCGCTACGGAGAGAATCCTCACCAGAGGGCCTCTTTTTACCGTGACCCCCTGCCGGAAAAAAGTTCTGTAGCCGCCGCCAGGCAGCTCCAGGGCAAAGAGCTTTCTTTTAACAACATCAATGATCTAAACGCGGCCTGGGAACTGCTCAAGGAATTTGAGGAACCTACCGCCGTGGCCGTAAAACATACCAATCCCTGTGGCGTTGGCTCTGCCGATAACCTCTTGGAGGCTTACCGCAAAGCCTATGATGCCGATCCTGTTTCCATTTTTGGCGGGATAGTTACCTTGAACAGGGAGGTTGACAGGGAAACGGCCCTGATGATGTCCAAAATCTTTTTAGAGGTTATTGCCGCACCTTCTTTTTCCAGGGAGGCCCTGGAGGTATTTTCCCGCAAGAAGGACGTACGTTTACTGGAAATCCCCCTTGATCCCCGGGAGAACCAGAAGACAGGACTTGATTTTAAAAAGGTTAGCGGTGGCCTTCTCTTGCAGGATGATCTCAAAGAAGTTTATAATCCCGGGCAATGGCGCAGCGTAACCGGCAGGAAACCGACGGAACAGGAAACTAAAGATCTCATTTTCGCCCTGAAGGTGGTTAAACACGTAAAGTCAAACGCTATTGTCGTAGCTAAAAGGCAGCAAACGCTGGGCATAGGTGCCGGGCAGATGAGCCGCGTGGGATCGGTCAGGATCGCCGTTAACCAGGCCTGCGAAAATATTAAAGGAAGTGTGATGGCTTCTGATGCTTTCTTCCCCTTTAAAGACGGTGTGGAAATAGCTGCCGCGGAGGGAGTAACAGCTGTTATTCAGCCGGGGGGATCAACCCGTGATGAAGAGGTAATTGAGACATGTGAAAAATACCATATTGCCATGCTGTTTACAGGGAAGCGCTACTTTAAACACTGAATAAATCTCCAAGATCAAAAGTCAAATGTCAAAAGGGAGCTGGTCCTTAGGCCTCAGGCCTAGGGCTTTAGAACTGGACTTTCGACCTTGGACTGAACAGTTGCGGGGGGGATCATCAATGCGTGTTCTGGTAGTAGGCGGCGGGGGCAGGGAACATGCCCTTGTCTGGAAGCTGTCACAGAGCCCTGAAGTGGAAAAGATTTTTTGCGCCCCGGGCAATGCCGGTATAGCTTCACTGGCGGAATGCATTCCTGTAAAAGCGGAGGAAATAGAAAAACTGCAGAGATTTGCCCGGGAAAATGATATTCATCTTACCGTGGTGGGGCCTGAGGCACCGCTTTCAGCCGGCATTACAGATCTGTTCCGGGAAAATGGCCAGTTGATCTTTGGACCATGCCGGGAAGGAGCCCTTTTGGAAGGAAGTAAGGTCTGGGCTAAACAATTTATGGTGGAATACGGTATTCCCACCGCACCGTTTGAAATTTTTAAAAAACCGGGGGAAGCATACCGTTTCCTGGAAAAAGCGTCTTATCCGCTGGTCGTTAAAGCTGACGGCCTGGCAGCCGGAAAGGGTGTAATAGTTGCGGAAAGCTTCCGGGAAGCAAGCCAGGCCGTTCGTTACATTATGGAAGACAAGGCTTTCGGTGTGGCTGGTGAAAGCCTTGTCATGGAGGAGTTTCTCCGGGGAGAAGAGGTTTCCGTATTTGCTGTTACCGATGGTGATACCTGCTACCCCCTGGCGCCGGTACAGGATCATAAAGCTATTTATGAAGGAGACCGCGGCCCCAATACAGGAGGCATGGGCGCTTATTCTCCGGCCCCGGTTTTAACGGAGCAGTTGTCGGAAAAAGTAAACCAAGATGTTTTCGAACCACTGCTCAGGGGGTTAAAAAAAGAGGGTATAAATTACAGGGGAGTTATTTTCGGGGGATTAATGATCACTCCCGGCAGCGACCTTAAGGTTCTGGAGTTTAACGTCCGTTTTGGCGATCCGGAAGCACAGGTGCTGCTCCCCCGGCTCCAGTCGGATCTCTGCCCTCTCCTTTATGAAGCGGCCAGGGGAAACCTCCGCTTAGTCCCTCCCCCGGAATGGTCTTTTAACACGGCTGTTTGCGTGGTGCTGGCTTCCCAGGGCTACCCCGGGGAGTATGAAAAGGGGAAAGAAATTCGGGGACTGGAAAAAGTGTCAGAATTTAAAAATACCGCGGTTTTTCATGCCGGAACAGCATTTAAAGCTAACCAAACAGTTACTGCCGGGGGAAGAGTGATGGGGCTTACCGCCTGGGATCCTTCCTTAAAAGAGGCCCTTGATAAAGCTTATAAAATGGCCGAATTAATCAATTTTGAGGGCAAATACTACCGCAGGGATATAGGCTATCGTGCCCTGCAGCGAAGTGCTGATGGGGAGGAAGCTTAATGGATTTTACCCTGTCCCACGAGCATGAGATGATGCGCAAAACCGTACGTGATTTTGCCGGAAGCATACAATGATCCTGCGGGTCACAACGATGGATGAAAATGACCGCGACATTGTTCCACAGAGGCAGCGTTTTGCTGTTGGCGGAGTGACTTGTGCACGAGGAAACAAGTTCACTACGAAGCGAGAGCTGGAGACGACCCAGTTGACAGGATGTCAGCTGCCGGTGATGACGAATAAGGTGTGGGGACACACCTTTTTCAGAGGAATGTCCCCATGGTATACATATTTACGTTCACGACACTTCAGGTCACAATAATGGATGAAAATACCGGGTTTGTTTCCATGGGTCGTCGGAAGCTCGAGGTGAGTAGTAGAACTTGCCAAGCTGAACCCGGAACTACGCCACCAGCAAACGCTGCGCTATTTTCATATTATGCCGCCGTTTCTTCTATCTGTTGGGAAAAAGGTGTCTTCATATGTTTTTTAGCGGAAAAATAAGGTATAATAAGAGGAGAAAGGAGTTACTAGGCAGATGGAAAAAGAGGCTGCGGCACGGCGCCTTAAGGAGTTAAGAGAGCAGGTAACAACACATAATTACTACTACCATGTTTTGGATGACCCCCGGATAAGTGATGCCGAGTTCGACCTCTTGATGAAAGAGCTCCTGCAGCTGGAGAAGCTTTACCCTGATCTGGTAACTCCTGATTCGCCTTCAAAGCGTGTCGGCGGCATGCCCATACCTGCTTTCCAGCAAGTACAGCATGTTGTCCCCATGCTCAGCCTAGATAATATATTTTCCGAAAATGAACTGCAGGATTTTTACCTGCGCCTGAAAAGAAATCTGGGCATGGAAAATATTTCCTGGGTAGGTGAACCCAAGATAGATGGACTTGCTGTTTCCCTGTACTATGAAGAAGGAATGTTTCAAAGAGGCGCTACCAGGGGTGACGGCAATACCGGAGAAGATATTACCCATAACCTTTTAACTATCTGGAGTCTTCCTCTCCGGCTTAGGGACAAGGTTACAGCGGAAATCAGGGGTGAGGTTTTTATACCACGGGAAGATTTTTTAAAGCTGAATATGCAGAGGGAAGCCCAGGGATTGCCCCTGTTTGCCAATCCTCGCAATGCAGCCGCCGGTTCCCTGAGGCAGCTGGACCCCAAGGTTACTGCGGAGAGACCGCTCGATATCTTTGTTTTTTCCTTGAACGGGATATCGGGAATAAAAGCCCTGCTCACACACTGGGAGGCGCTCCAATACCTGAAAGAACTGGGGTTTAAAGTCAATCCCCTCGTTTCTTTGTTAACTGGTTTGGAGCAGGCCATGGATTTTTACCGTTCCATAGAATCCAGGCGCCGGGAACTGCCTTACGAGATAGATGGTGTGGTCTTAAAGGTAAACGAGCTTCTGTACCAGCAAAAACTGGGTTATACCAGCAGGGCTCCCCGGTGGGCCGTCGCCTTTAAGTTCTCATCGGAAGAAGAGGTTACGCGTGTGAAAGATATCGAGGTGAACGTGGGACGTACCGGCGCCGTAACGCCGGTAGCTATCCTTGATCCGGTACTCCTGGCCGGTTCTGTAGTTAAACGGGCGAGCCTGCATAATGAGGATATTTTAAAGGAAAAAGGGGTAATGATCGGGGATGAAGTTGTTATTCATAAAGCCGGGGATGTTATCCCGGAAATTGTAAAAGTAATAAAGGAAAAAAGAACGGGCCGGGAACATGCTTTTACCATGCCGGACTTTTGTCCCTCCTGTGGAAAGGGTTTAAAGCGGTTAACCGGCGAGGTGGCCCTGAGGTGTTTAAATCCGGCCTGCCCGGCTCAGTTGATAGAAAGAATAATCCATTTTGCTTCCAGAAGCGGCATGGATATTTCAGGACTGGGGGAGTCCCTGGCCCGGCAGCTATATGACTCCGGACTGGTAAAAGATGTTGGAGATTTATATAATTTAAGTAAAGAAGATCTGGTGAAACTGGAGCGTATGGGAGAAAAGTCCGCGGAAAACCTTCTTGAAGCGCTGCATAAGAGCAAGCAGAACCCCCTTCCCAAATTGCTGGTTGCCCTGGGAATCCGCTTTGTAGGGGAAAAGGTGGCCCGCCTTCTGGCTGCTCATTTTAAGAGCTTGCCGGAGATTGCCGCTGCCCCTGTAGAAGAAATTACCAGGCTGGAGGAAATAGGTCCTAAAATAGCCCTATCCGTTAAAGAATTTTTCAACCAGGAAGAAACAAAAGAAATTGTTAAAAAACTGGAAAATGCCGGGGTTAATTTCCATGAAGGGCTGGAAAGCGAAGAAAAGAATGGAGCTTTAAGGGGTTATACTATTGTTCTCACGGGAACATTAAACAACTATACCCGCCAGGAGGCGAAGGAACTCATCGAAGCAAAAGGGGGAAAAGTAGCCGGAAGTGTCAGTAAAAATACTGATTATGTCCTGGCAGGCGAAAATCCGGGTTCTAAATTACAAAAAGCCCGGGAACTGGGAATTAAAATTCTAACGGAAAATGACTTTAAGCGCCTGATTACTTAACAGGTTTTATATTATGCCTGGGGTGTTCTTTAACCAGTTTGATTGCTTTAGTAACAGCACCGATAACATCAACATATTTTTGCACTTCCAGGAGATCGGCCCGGGCATAGGAAGCTCCTTTGGGAGTGACCACATAACGGGGAGGCAGGTTATTCAGTGCTATGGCGGCAATATCCAGGCGGCATTGCTCGCAATTGCAGATGTTTTGTTTGGTTACTAAATCCTGTAATGCCGCTAAAACGGTTTCTTCCATTAAGTTTTGTAGAACAGGCATAGCTTATCTTCCTCCTAAAATTCATTTTTCAAGTGGTTGTATTCGACAGTTGAGTTTCCCTCTCCTGCTATTTTAATCCTTAGGGAGGTGAGAAAATTGAACGTCAGTAAAAAAGAAGTGGAACATGTAACAACTTTGGCCAGGTTGGCCCTTACCGAGGAGGAAAAAACTCTTTATACGGAACAATTTAATGTCATACTAGAATATATTCATCGCCTTAACAAATTAAAACTGGATAATATTGAACCAACTACCCATGTCCAGCAGCTAAAAAATGTGTTAAGGGAAGATCGTGCCAGAAACAGCGAAAAAGAGCTGTTGAAAAAGGTTCTGGAGGAAGCACCCGATCAAGAAAAAGGGTATTTTTTAGTCCCCCCGGTAATCGATTAGGTAAAATGACCGGGTTTAGATCCCGCCATTGTTCCATAGAGGCAGCATTTTGCTGTTGGCGGAGCGACTTGTGCAGCGAGGCCAAAAGTTCACGTTGAAGCGAAGGTTGGAGATGACCCTGCCGGCATGGACGCCGGCAGCCAGGAGGTGAGTAGGATGCGAACTCTCCCGGGAAGGTCATCGGAAACCTGAGCTGAAACGTAGAGCGATCTCAAGCAGAACTCGGAGCTCCGCCTCAGCAAACGCTGCTCTATTTTCATATTAACCGCCACCGACCCTACGGGTCACAACAACGGATGAAAATGATCTTTTTTAGAAACCGTATTATGATCGGGGACATTCCCCGACGTTTTATCAGGGGTGTGTCCCCATACCTCAA